>CAUJIV010000078.1 GCA_963205435.1 Pseudomonadota bacterium | reverse complement strand
TGGCTTGCTCACCCCAGCACGAGCACCGCGTCGACCTCGACCAGCGCGCCGCGCGGCAGTGCCGCCACCTGCACGGTGGCGCGCGCCGGGTAGGGCTGGCTGAAATGGCTGGCCATGGCGTCGTTCACCCTGGCGAAGTTGACGAGGTCGGTGAGGTAGATGTTCACCTTGACGGCGTCGGCGAGCGCGCCGCCGGCGGCGGCGGCGACGGCCTTCAGGTTGTCGAAGACGCGCGCGGTCTGCGCGTCGATGCCCTCGGCCATCTGCATGGTGGCGGGATCGAGGCCGATCTGGCCGGATAGGTAGACGGTGTTGCCGCTCCGCACGGCCTGCGAATAGGGGCCGATGGCGGCGGGTGCGTCGGCGGTGGCGATGATTCTCTTCATGATGACGACGTTCCTTCTCAGTGTTTTTGCGGCGGGATCAGCAGTCCGGGGCCGAGGCCGAGTTCCTTCAGCTTGCGGCGCGCCTCGTCGGCCTCCTTCTGCGTCTTGAAGGGGCCGACCTGCACGCGCGACTCGATGTAGGACGGGATGCCGGCCTTCTCGAGCCTGGCATGCAGCTCCTCGGCATTGCTGGCGCTGGTGAACACGCCCATCTGCAATCGGTAGCTGCGCGCGATGACGGTGGCGGGATCGGGTTTCGCGGCGGGCGCCGGCGCAGCCTGCTCCACCTTCTCGACCTTGGCCGCGGCGGCCTTCTTCGGCGCCGGGGCGTGGGCGGGCGGCTTGATGACCACGCGCTGGGCCGGCTTCGGCTCGGGCGCCGGCAGAAGAGCGAGCGGCGTCTCCGTCCGCTCCGGTTCCGCCTTCGGCTCTTCCCTCTTCTCCTCGGGCTTCGCCTCTTCCTTCTTCTCCTCGACGGGCGGCGCCTCCGCCTTCGGCGGCTCGGCTGCCGGCGCCGCAGGCTTCTCCAGCAGCACGTCCTCGAGCAGCGTCAGCCCGCCGAGCAGCACGACGATGAGCGCGCCGGCGATGCCGATGCGGCGCACCAGCTTCTTTTTCAGCTCGTCCTGATCTTCCTCCGGTCCGGCCATTTCTCCCTCCCCTGGCGCTTCTATTCCGCCCTGGCCCTGCTCAGGGCGCACACCATCTCGGCCTCCGCCACCGAGATGCCGCAGCGTTCGGCGATCTGCGGCGCCGCCATCCCCTTCTGCGCCAGCGTCACCGCCTCGTCGTACTGCGGCGAGACGTTGCGCGCCGCCTCGAGCAGACTGACTTTTTCCTTCAGCGCCGCCACTTCGCCGCGCAGCTCTGCCAGTTCCGCCTCGATGCCGGTCTTCAACGCCTGTTCGCCGAACTGCGCGGGCGGCTGGTTCCAGACCGGCTCCACCGGCTTGCTCGCGGCCTGCCCGGGCGGCCGCGGCCGCGACAGGCGCGCCAGGCGGATGATGACGATGCCGGAATACACGCCGAGCAGTACCGCAGTGCCGATCACGAATTCGCGCAGGCCGAAATTCTCGAAGAACTCCATCTCGTTCCTTTTTTCAGTCGGCGCTCTTCTCGAGCGCCTGGTCGATGTCCCACAGGATGTCGTCGAGCGTCTCCAGCCCGACGGATAGGCGGATCATGTCGGGCGAGACGCCGGCCCTGATTTGCTGTTCCTCGGTGAGCTGGCGGTGCGTGGTGGAGGCCGGATGAATCACCAGCGTCTTGGCATCCCCCACGTTGGCCAGGTGGGAGAGGAACTGCACGCTCTCGATGAACTTCTCGCCGGCGCCCCTTCCGCCCTTTTCGCCGCCCTTGATGCCGAAGGTGAAGATCGAGCCGGCGCCCTTCGGCAGATATTTTTTCGCCAGCGCATGATAGGGGCTGGAGGGAAGCCCCGCGTAATTCACCCAGGCCACGCGCGGATGCGCGGCGAGGAATTCCGCCACCGCCCGGGCATTGGCGACATGGCGCTCCATGCGCACGTGCAGGGTCTCCAGGCCCTGCAGCAGCAGCCAGGCGTTCATCGGCGGGAGCGCCGGCCCCAGCGTGCGCAGCGTCTCGAAGCGGGCGCGCATGGTGAAGCCGACGTCGCCGAAGGTTTCAAAGAAGCGCACGCCATGATAGCCCTGCGAGGGCTCGGTCATCTGCGGGAACTTGCCGTTGTCCCAGGGGAACCTGCCCGACTCGACGATCAGCCCGCCCATGGTGGTGCCGTGGCCGCCGATGAACTTGGTGGCCGAGTGCACCACGATGTCGGCGCCGTGCTCTATCGGCCGGCACAGGAACGGCGAGGCGAAGGTGTTGTCGATCACCAGCGGGAGGCCGGCCTCGCGTGCGACGGCCGCCACGGCGGCGATGTCGAGCACGTTGCCGCGCGGATTTCCGATGGTCTCGGCGTAGAGGCACTTCGTCCGCGGCGTGATGGCGCGGCGGAAGTTCTCCGGATCGTCCGGGTCGACGAAGCTGGTGTCGATGCCGAGCTTGCGGAAGTTGAAGTCGAGCTGAGAGTAGGTGCCGCCGTATAGCGTGCTCGCCGAAACGATATGGTCACCGGCCTCGCACAGCGTGAGCAGCGCCACCATCTGCGCCGACTGGCCGGTGGCGGCGGC
>CAUJIV010000077.1 GCA_963205435.1 Pseudomonadota bacterium | reverse complement strand
TCTTCTGGTTGCGCAGCTGCTGCTCGAAGACGCGCGCCTGGTGGTTGCCGCGGTAGAGGATGGCGTAGTCGCCCCACTTGCCGCGGTGCTCGAAGCGATGCGCCATCAGCTTCATGACCACCTGCTCGGCCTCCTGCTCGTTGTCGCGGGCGACGCTGACCTGGACGGCGTCGCCGTGGCCGTGCTGCGACCACAGGCGCTTGTCGAACAGCTTCTCGTTGTTGCCGATCAGCGCGTTGGCGGCCTTCAATATGCGCGTCGTCGAGCGGTAGTTCTGCTCCAGCTTGATGACCTTCAATTGCGGAAAGTCAGTCTGCAAGATGCGCAGGTTCTCGACGTCGGCGCCGCGCCAGGCGTAGATGGCCTGGTCGTCGTCGCCCACCGCGGTGAACGCGGCGCGCGCGCCGGCGATCAGCCGCATCAGCCGGTACTGGCTGCGGTTGGTGTCCTGGTACTCGTCGACCAGCAGGTATTGCAGCTTGCCCTGCCAGCGCAGCAGCACGTCGGCCTCGCGCTCGAGCAGGCGCACCGGCAGGCGGATGAGATCGTCGAAGTCGACGGCCTGGTAGGCGCGCAGGGCCTTTTCGTAATCGCCGTAGAGCCGCGCGGCGGCGAGGCCGAGCTCGTCCTCGGCCAGCGAGAGCGCCTCGTTCGGCTCGACCAGCGCGTTCTTCCAGCCGGAGATGCGCCACTGCAGGGACTTCAGGCGCGCCTTGTCGGCCTCCTTCGCCAGCTCGGCCAGCACGGCGCCGCTGTCGGCGGCGTCGAAGATGGAGAAGCGCGGCTTGAGTTCGAGGGCCTTCGCCTCCTGGCGCAGGATGCGCGCGCCCAGCGCATGGAAAGTGGACACGTTGAGCGAGTCGAGCGGCTGGCCGGGCAGCAGCCGCTTCACCCGCTCGCGCATTTCCTTCGCCGCCTTGTTGGTGAAGGTGATGGCGGCGATGTGCTCGGGCTGGTAGCCGCGCTGCTGGACCAGGTGGGCGATCTTCTGCGTGATGACGCGGGTCTTGCCGGAGCCGGCGCCGGCCAGCACGAGGAGCGGGCCGTCGAGATATTTCACCGCCTCCCGCTGCGGCGGATTGAGTGCCGGTTCCATGTCGCTCGCCTCCCGCCGCAGGGGCGGGCCGCTTACTTCAGCGCGCCGAACACCTTCTGCAGCAGGCTGCTCGCCTGGCCGAGCGGATTCTTGCGGATGGCGCGCTCCTCCTCGCCGATCATGAGGAACAGGCCGTCGAGCGCCTTCTCGGTGACATAGCCCTCGAGGCTGGCGTCCTTCTTGTCGATCAGGCCAAGCTTGGCGCCCTGCTTGGCGTAGGTGTTGTACTTCTCGGCCAGCGCCACCTTTTCGGTCGCCTGGCGGACGATGGGCAGGAACTTCTCGGTGAGCGGCGCCGAGGTGGTGCGCTTGAAGTATTGCGTCACCGAATCGTCACCGCCGGTGAGGATCGCCTTGGCGTCCTGCAGGGTCATCTGCTTGACGGCATTGAGCAGCAGCTCCTTCGACTCGGGTACGGCCGCCTCGGCGGCGCGGTTCATGGTGACGATCAGCTCGTCGGCGTATTTGCCCATGCCCAGCTTGCGCATCAGCTTCTCGCCCTTGCGCAGGTTCTCCGGCAGCGGAATCTTCACCTTGGGATTGCCGAGGAAGCCGTCGGCGCGGCCGAGGCTGGCCACCGCCGCGCTGGCGCCCTGGCTCAGGGCCTGGCGCAGCGCGCCGCTGCTCTCCTCCGAACTGATGGCGTCGAGGCCGGCGGCGCGCGCCGGCGCCAGGATGACAAGCAGCAGCAAAGCGATGAAAATGCGCGGCAGGGCAGTCATGCGAAGTCTCCGGGTTGCGAGCGGGAATTCTCGCACGAAAGGAAATGCCATGGGAACCTACGGCTGGAAGCAGCATTTCATCTACCAGGTCGATTACCAGCACTGGGCCAACGAGGTGCTGTTCGAAAGCCTCGGCCGGCTCGACCCGGCGGCGCTGGCCGAGCCGCAGGGGCTGCATTTCTCCAGCATCCACCGGACGATGGACCATATCCTGGTGGTGGCGCAGCTGTGGCGGCTGCGCCTGCAGGGGGAGAGTCCTGCCGTCGATTACCAGCGCCAGCACCACCCCGACTGGCGCGAGCTGGTGCAATCCCTGCGGCTGGAGACGCGCGAGCTGCAGCACTGGCTCGAGGCGAAGCCCGACGCCTTCTTCGAGTCCGAGGCCGTCTATCGCAGCTCGGACGGCCGCGAGCGGCGCAACTGGGTGCGCGACGTGCTCACCCACATGATGAGCCACATGGTGCACCATCGCGGCCAGGTTTCGGCCGTGGTCACCCGGCTCGGCGTGCCGGCGCCGGAAATGGACTACATCTACTACAAGCGCGCCATCGACGCGGCGCTCGCCCAGTCACGGAAGGAATAGCGCGCAGCCGGGACGGACGGCCGCCTCAGCCGATGCCGGCCTGATGGGCCTGCATGTCGGCGTGGTAGCTCGAGCGCACCAGCGGACCGCAGGCGGCGTGGGAGAAACCCAGCGCGCGCGCCTCGCGCTCGAAGCCGGCGAACACGTCGGGATGGACGTAGCGCAGCACCGGCAGGTGGTGGCTCGACGGCGCCAGATACTGGCCGACGGTGAGCATGTCGACGCCGTGGGCGCGCAGATCGCGCATGACCTCGAGGATCTCCGCGTCGGTCTCGCCGATGCCGACCATCAGGCCGGACTTGGTCGGCACGGCGGGGTTGCGCGCCTTGTAGTCCCGCAGCAGGGCCAGCGAGCCGGCGTAGTCGGCGCCCGGCCGCGCCTGGCGGTAGAGCCGCGGCACCGTCTCGAGGTTGTGGTTGAAGACGTCGGGCGGCGTCTCGCCGAGGGTGTCGATGGCAAGATCCATGCGGCCGCGAAAGTCGGGCACGAGGATCTCGACGCGCGTCGCCGGCGTCGCCGCGCGCACGGCGCGGATGCAGTCGGCGAAGTGGCGGGCGCCGCCGTCGCGCAGGTCGTCGCGGTCCACGCTGGTGATGACGACGTAGTCGAGGCGCATCGCCGCCACGGTGCGCGCCAGGTGCTCGGGCTCGCGCGGGTCGGGCGGCCGCGGCCGGCCGTGGCCGACGTCGCAGAAGGGACAGCGCCGCGTGCACACGTCGCCGAGGATCATGAAGGTGGCGGTGCCGCGGCCGAAGCACTCGCCGATGTTGGGGCAGGACGCCTCCTCGCAGACGGTGTGCAGCGCCGCCTCGCGCAGCAGGCGCTTGACCTCGGCGTAGCGCGCCTTGCTGCTGCCGGCGCGCACGCGGATCCAGGGCGGCTTCTTCAGCGGCTCGGCGAGCGGCACCACCTTGACCGGGATGCGCGCGGTCTTGGCGGCGCCCTTCTGCTTGGGCGGCGGCTCGCCGCTCATTTCTCGATCTGCCATTTCAGTCGCTCCAGCAGCAGCTCGCCGGCGGATTGCCAGTCCAGGCCGGCGCCGAGCTCGCGCAGCTGCGTCACCGGCATGCCGGCGTAGCCGCAGGGGTTGATCGCCGCCCAGGGCGCGAGGTCCATGTCGACGTTGAGCGCCACGCCATGGTAGCAGCAGCCGTTCTTCACGCGCAGGCCGAGGGCGGCGATCTTGGCGCCGGCGACATACACTCCCGGCGCGCCTGCGCGGCGCTCGCCGCGCAGGCCGCAGCCGGCGAGCAGCTCGATCACCGCCTGCTCGACGCGGAAGACCAGCTCGCGCACGCCGAGGCCGCGCCGGGCGAGGTCGAGCAGCAGGTAGGCGACCGCCTGGCCCGGTCCATGATAGGTGATCTGGCCGCCGCGGTCGATTTTCAGCAGCGGCACGCCGATGTCGCGCAGCAGGTGCTCGGGCCGGCCGGCCAGGCCGAGGGTGAACACCGGCGGATGGGACGTCAGCCACAGCTCGTCCGGCGTGGCGGCGTCGCGCGCCGCCGTGAAGCGCTGCATCTCGCGCCAGGTCGCGGCGCAATCCGTGTCGCCGAGTCGGCACAGCCGCACGGGGCCCGGCTGCGGCCGGCCGCCGCGCGGCCTGCCGGCGAGGCGCTCCGCCGCCCGCGCCGTCACAGCACGACCCTGACCTGGGGATGGGCGCTCAACTCGCGGTAGAGCGCGTCGAGCTGCTGGCGCGAGACGGCGCGGATGGTGCAGGTCAGGCTCATGTAGTTGCCCTGCGCGCTCGGACGCATCTCCATCGCCGCGGCGTCGAAGTCGGGGGCGTGGCGCAGCACGACCTCGAGGACGGCCTGGGCGAAGCCGTCCTGCCGCCGGCCCATGATCTTGAGCGGGAAGTCGCAGGGGAACTCGAGCAGGGATTGCTCAGCCATTGCCGCGCATCACCGTCTGCTTGAAGTCCTGGTACCAGGCGTGCATGCGCGCGCCGACCGGGCCGGGCCTGCCGTCGCCGACCGGCCGGCCGTCGAGCCGCACGATCGGCAGCACCTCCTTGGTCGACGAGGTCATCCACAGCTCGTCGGCGCCGCGCGCCTCGGCCTCTGCCACCGGCCTCACCTCGGCCGGCAGGCCGTGGGCGGCGGCCAGCTCGAGCACGACATCGTAGGTGATGCCGGGCAGCACCAGGTTGTCCTTCGGCGGCGCCAGCAGCACGCCGCCCTTCACCGCGAAGATGTTGGAAGCGGCGCCCTCGGTCATGAAGCCGTCGCGGAACAGGATCGTCTCGGCGCAGCCGGCGTCGATCGCCTGCTGGCGCAGCAGGCAGTTGGCCAGCAGGGAGACGGTCTTCAGGTCGCAGCGCAGCCAGCGAATGTCGGGCGCCGAGACGCAGGCGATGCCGTTCTCGCGCTGCTCGGGCGGCGGCGTCAGCAGCGGCTCCGACATCATGAAGACGGTCGGCGCGACGCCGGAAGGGAAGGCGTGGTTGCGCCTCTTCATGTCGGCGCCGCGGGTGATCTGCAGGTAGACCGACTGGTCCTCGCCGTCGTTGCGGGCGACGATCTCGCCGATCAGCCGCGACCATTCGGCGTCGTCGTGCGGGTTGGCGAGGCGGATGCCGGCGAGGGTGTGGCGCAGCCGCGCCAGGTGCTCGGCGAGGCGGAAGGGCCGGCGCGAATAGACCGGCACCACCTCGTAGGCGCCGTCGCCGAAGAGGAAGCCTCGGTCCATCGCCGGAACCCTCGCCTCCGCGAGCGGCAGGAAGGCGCCGTTGAGGAAGGCCGTGCTCATTCGAACCAGAGGCGCAGCGTGTCCCAGGCGCGGCCGAACAGGCCGGCCACCGGCACCGTCTCCAGCGCCACGACCGGATACTCGCCGTAGGGCTGGCCTTCCAGGGTGAGCTTCAGCGTGGCCACGCGCTGGCCCTTCTGCACCGGCGCCAGCAGCGGCTGCCGGCTGACCAGCTCGGCCTGGACCTTGTCCGCCATGCCCTTGGGCAGGGAGAGGGCGAAGTCCTCGAGGAAGCCGGCCTTGACCGTGTTCTGTGCGCCCTTCCAGACCCGCGGGCTGGAGACCGGCTGGCCGGCGGCATACAGCCTGACGGCATCGAAGAACTGGAAGCCGAAATTGAGCAGCTTCTGCGATTCCTGCGTGCGCAGGCTGTCGGAGGCGGCGCCCATCACCACCGTGAGCAGGCGCCGCGTGCCGCGCTTCGCCGAGGCGATCAGGCAGTAGCCGGCGCTCTCGGTGTGGCCGGTCTTGACGCCGTCCACCGTCGGGTCCTGCCACAGCAGGCGGTTGCGGTTGGGCTGGCTGATGCGATTGTAGGTGTACTCGCGCTCGGCATACAGCGGGTAGTGGCCGGGATGGTCGCGGATCAGCGCCTGGGCGAGCAGGCCCAGTTCGCGCGCCGTCGAGTAGTGCTGCGGGTCCGACAGCCCCGTCGAATTGGCGAAGCGGGTCGCGCCCAGGCCGAGGCGCTGCGCCTCGCGGTTCATCATCTGCACGAACAGCTCCTCGCTGCCGGCGACGGCCTCGGCCAGGGCCACGCTGGCGTCGTTGCCGGACTGGATCACCAGCCCGTGCAGCAGCTCGTCCACGGTGACCGGCCGCTTCGGCTCGATGAACATGCGCGAGCCCGGCGCCTTCCAGGCGCGTTCGGAGACCGGCACCACCTGGCCGGGCTTCAGCTTGCCCTCTTTCAGCGCGCCGAGGACGAGGTAGGCCGTCATCAGCTTGGTCAGCGAGGCCGGCTCGACGCGCTCGTCCGGCTTGTAGGCGGCGAGGGGCTGGCCGGTCGCGTAATCCATCAGCAGCCAGGATTTCGCCGCGACGATCGGCGCCTGCGGCAAGGCCTGCGTCTGGGCCACGGCGGCCAGCGCCGCCAGGAAGAGGAATGCAAGGGATTTCATCGGATGGCGAAGCGGGGGAGAGCAGCGAGGATTATACGTCAGCGCTGGATGACGAAGGGCTCGAGGGAGAGCGCGCCGCGGATGCGCTCGGCGACGCGGCCGGCTTCCTGCGCGTCGCGATAAGGACCGAGGTGCAGGCGGTAGAGGCCGTCCCTCAGGCGGATGCTGATCGGCTCGGCCAGCCAGTCGAGCTGGCGGGCGAGATGGGCGCGGAAGCTCTCGGCGTTGTCGGCGTTGCCGAAGGCGCCCAGCTGCAGGAAGGTGCCGCGCGGCTCGCGCACTTCCGGCAGGGCGGGCGGGGCGGCCTGAGCCGCCGCGATTTCGCCGGCGCCGGGCGCTGCGGGCGGCGCGGCCGCCAGCTGCGTCTCACTGGGCAGGATGCTCTCGACCTCGACCAGGGCGCTGCCGCTGCCGACATAGCCGAGCTTCCATGCCGCGGCGTAGGAGAGGTCGATGACGCGATCGTGCAGGAAGGGTCCGCGGTCGTTGATCCGCACAACCACCGACTTGCCGTTGGCGAGGTTCGTCACGCGGACATAGCTGGGAATCGGCAGGGTCGGGTGCGCGGCGGTCATGGCGAACATGTCGTAGATCTCGCCGCTGGACGTCTTCTGGCCGTGGAACTTGCGCCCGTACCAGCTGCCGATGCCGCGCATCTTGTAGGGCGACAGCTCCTTCAGCGGCACGTAGTCCCGTCCCAGCACGCTGTAGGGATTGTTGGCGAAGCGGTGCAGAGGCTCGGCGCGCGGGCTGGCATCGGGAATCGCGGCGAGATCGACCGGCACGCTGTCCGCCGGGCCGTCGTCCTTGTAGAAACCGCCGCGC
This sequence comes from Pseudomonadota bacterium, assembly GCA_963205435.1. GTDB lineage: Bacteria > Pseudomonadota > Gammaproteobacteria > Burkholderiales > Rhodocyclaceae > Desulfobacillus. The sequence goes on along the minus strand of CAUJIV010000077.1, from coordinate 5,307 downwards.
CGTGGCGCCGGCGACGGCGACGGCGCCGAGGCGGCCGGCGCTCCGCCGCCTTCGCTGCGCGGCGGCTGCGTGCCGCAGGCCGCGAGCAAGACCGCCATGGCCGCGAATGCCGGCAGGAGCCGTTTCGCCGCTGCGCCGCTCCGATACGCGCCGGCGGCCTCGCCAGACAGGCGGGCTCGGCGCGTCATTTCTGCACCAGCATGCGGTGCTTGTGGATCGACATCAGGATGCCGACGCCGATGAACAGCGTCACCAGCGCCGTGCCGCCGTAGCTGACGAAAGGCAGAGGCACGCCCACCACCGGCAGGATGCCGCTGACCATGCCCATGTTGACGAAGGCGTAGGTGAAGAAGATCAGGGCGATGCTGCCGGCCAGCAGGCGCGAGAACAGGGTCGGCGCGTTGGCGGCGATCATCAGGCAGCGTCCGATGATGAGCGCGTAGAGCACCAGCAGCAGGCTGTTGCCGAGCAGGCCGAATTCCTCGGAAACCACGGCGAAGATGAAGTCGGTGTGGCGCTCCGGCAGGAATTCGAGGTGGGTCTGCGTGCCGTTGCCCCAGCCCTTGCCGAGGACGCCGCCCGAGCCGACGGCGATGGTCGACTGGATGATGTGGAAGCCGCGGCCGAGCGGGTCGGCCTCGGGGTTGAGCAGGGTGAGGATGCGCTGGCGCTGGTAGTCGTGCAGGAAGCCCCAGGCCAGCGGCAGGCTGGCCAGCCCGCCGAAGAACAGCAGCGCCAGCACCTTCCACGACAGGCCGGCGAGGAAGATGACGAAGCAACCGGCGGCGAGGACGAGGACCGCCGTGCCGAGGTCGGGCTGGCGGGCGATGAGGGCGACGGGAACGAGCAGGATGCAGGCGGCCGCCAGCCAGTCGCGCAGGCGCAGCAGCGCCTCGTGCTTCTGGAAATACCAGGCCAGCATCAGCGGCATGGCGATCTTCATCACCTCCGAGGGCTGGATGCGCATGAAGCCGAGGTTGAGCCAGCGCCGCGCCCCTTTCGAGACATCGCCGAAGAAGGCCACCGCCAGCAGCAGCAGCAGGCCGCCGAGGTAGAGCGGCAGGGCGAAGTACATCAGCCGCTGCGGCGGCAGCTGCGCCGCCAGCCGCATCGCCAGCAGCGCCACGGCGAGGTTGAAGACCTGGCTGGCGAGGCGCTCCGGCGAGGCGCTCGACAGCACCAGCAGGGCGAAGGCGATCAGCAGAAGCAGGAGAAGCAGCAGCGGGGCGTCGATGGGGGCGGCGAGGCGGCGCCACCACTCGCGCGGCCGCAGGGCGAGCTCAGTCATCCTCTCCGGTCTCCTCGTCCTCGGCGGCAGCGCCGCCGGGAACCTTGCCGAGCAGGTAGTAATCGAGCACCTGGCGGGCGATCGGCGCGGCGGACTGCGCGCCGAAGCCGCCGTTCTCCACCAGCACCGCCAGCGCGATCCTCGGCTCCTCGGCCGGCGCGAAGGCGATGAACAGGGCGTGGTCGCGCAGGCGCTCGTGCACCCTGCCGTGCTCGTACTTGCCGCCCTTCAGGCTGAACACCTGCGCCGTGCCGGTCTTGCCGGCGGCGACGTATTCCGCGCCGGCAAAGGCGCGCGCGCCGGTGCCCTCGCGGTTCACGCCGACCATCGCCTGGCGGATGACGGCGAGATTGGCCGGCTTGAACGGCAGCACGCGCAACGGCTGCGGCTCGACCGGGGTGCGCTCGCCGGTGACGATGTTTTCGACGTATTTCACCAGGTGCGGGCGGTAGAGGACGCCGCCGCTGGCGATCGCCGCCGTCGCCTGCGCCAGCTGGATCGGCGTATAGGCGTTGTAGCCCTGGCCGATGCCGATGGAAATGGTTTCGCCGGCGTACCACTTCTGCTGCTCGGGCTTGCGGAAGCGCTTGCGCTTCCATGCCGGCGAGGGCAGCACGCCCTCCGACTCCCCTTCGATGTCGATGCCGGTGCGGCTGCCGAAGCCGAGCGGACCCATGAAGGCAGCGATGGCATCGATGCCCATGTCGTTGGCGAGCATGTAGTAATAAGTGTCGCAGGATTGCACGATCGACTTGTACATGTCGACGAGGCCGTGCCCGCCCGCCTTGTCGTCGCGGAAGGTGTGGCCGCCGAAGGTGAAGAAGCCCGGATCGGAGATCGCCTGCTGCGGCGTGCGCCTGCCCGTCTCCAGCGCCGCCAGGGCCATGAAGGGCTTGAAGGTCGAGCCGGGCGGGTAGGCGCCGTTCAACGCGCGGTTCACCAGAGGCTTGTCGGCGGAACTGTTCAGCGCCTCCCAGTCCTGCGGATTGATGCCGTCGACGAACAGGTTGGGGTCGTAGGCGGGCATCGACACCAGCGCCAGGATGCCGCCGGTCGACGGCTCGATCGCCACCAGCGCGCCGCGGCGGCTGCCGAAGGCCTTCTCCGCCACCTGCTGCAGCTTCAGGTCGAGGGTCAGCACCAGATTGCTGCCGGCCGCGGGCGGCGTGCGCTCCAGCACCCGCACGGCATGGCCGCCGGCATCGACCTCGACCTGCTCGAAACCGGACTGGCCGTGCAGGGCGAACTCGTATTTCTGCTCCAGCCCGGCCTTGCCGAAATGCTCGGTGCCGCGGTAATTGTCCTCGGCGTCGTTCTTCTCGATCGTCGCCAGGTCGCGGTCGTTGACGCGGCCGATGTAGCCGAGGGCATGGGCGGCCAGCGCGCCGTTGGGATAGTGGCGAAACAGGCGCGCCTTGACCTCGACGCCCGGGAATCGGAAGCGCTGGGCGATGAAGCGCGCCACCTCCTCGTCGCTCAGCCGGGAGCGGATCGGCAGGGATTCGAAATTGCGGCTCTCCTCGAGCAGCTTGCGGAAGCGCTTGCGGTGCCGCGGCTGGATGTCGACGACGCCGGACAGCTCGTCGATGAGGGCATCGAGGTCGGCCACCTTGTCGGGCATGATTTCCAGCGTGTAGGCCGAGTAGTTGTTGGCCAGCACGGCCCCGTTGCGGTCGATGATGAGGCCGCGGTTGGGCACGACCGGCACGAGGGCGATGCGGTTGTCCTCGGCGCGCGTGCGGTACGACTCGTGCTGGACCACCTGCAGCCAGAAGAAGCGCAGGAAGAGCAGGAAGAAGGCGACCAGCACGAAAGCGCCGACCAGCGCCAGGCGCCGCTGGAAGCGCTCGAGTTCCTGCGCCGGGTTCCTGAATTCGGCCGGCCGCATGCTCAGCGCGCTCCTGCGTCCGAAACGCGGCGCCGGGCATCCCGTTCCGGCAAGCCTTCAGATCGGCCGGTTCTCATCCTTGTCGACCGGCCGGTGCTGCGGCAGCAGCAGGACATAGGTGAGCGGAAACCAGAGCAGGGCGCCGCTGAAGCTGCCGAGGAAATAGCCCCAGCCGGGAAAGTCCGCCCCGCCGGCGAGGCGGGCGGCGACCATCACCAGCTGGGTGCCGAGCAGCAGCGGCAGGATGTGCAGGGCCTGCTGGCCGAGGGGGAACCAGAGGATGCGGCGCGACAGGCCGCCAGCGGCATAGCTGAGGAGCAGGTAGGCGAGCGGATGCTGGCCCATGACGCTGGCCGAGGCGACGTCCATCAGCAAGCCGAGCGCGAAGGCGCTGCCCATGCCGACGCGCAGGGGCTCGCGCACGCTCCAGAAGGCCAGCACCAGCGCCACCCAGTCGGGCATGCCGATGGCGCGGCCGAGCGGAACCAGGTTGAGCAGCAGGGCCGCCGCCAGCGAGAGCAGGATGAACCACGGCCTGACCGGCAGCAGGATGCGGCGCGAGCTGTGGGTGGTCTGGATCGCCATCCGCCTGCTCAATCCTTCCTGCGCGCGCGCTTCGCCCTGGCCGGCTTCTTGTCGCCGTCCGCGGTTTCCCCGGCTTCGCGCGGCGATGACTCGCGCTGGCCGAGCAGCAGCACCTGGCCGTGCTGCTCGACGCCGGCCAGCGGCTCGCAGGCGATGGCGGCGAAGGTGTAGGCCTTGTCGCGATCGACGCGCAGGACGCGCGCCACCGGCAGGCCGGGCAGATAGACGCCGTCGAGGCCGGAAGTGACCACCCGGTCGCCCGGCTGCACGTCGGCGTTGGCGGCAAGGTAGCGCAATTCCATCTGGCCACCGGAGGTGCCGAACAGCACGGCGCGCAAGCCGTTGCGGACGATTTCCACCGGCACCGCCTGGTTCTTGTCGGTGACCAGCGTCACCTCGCTCTGCAGCGGATAGACGCGCGTCACCTGGCCGAGGACGCCGGCCTCGTCGACGACGGCCTGCCCGGGGACGACGCCGTGCCGGCTGCCCCGGTCGACGACGATGCGGCGGCTGAACGGGTCCTGCGCCGCATAGAGGATGTCGGCGACGATGCCGGGCACCGGCTGGCGGGTCTTCATGTCGAGCAGCTCGCGCAGACGCAGGTTCTCCTGATCGAGATGCTGCTGGCGCAGCAGCAGGCCGGCCGCTTCGAGGTCCTTGCGCATCAGGCGGCGGTTCTCCTGCTGCAGGGCCGCCAGGCCCTGCAGATAGCCGCCCGCACGCTCGTAGAGCTCGATCGGCGCATAGGCGGCGCGCTGCAGCGGATAGAGCGCCACCGCCACGACCTGTCGCGCCAGCTCGAGGGTGCGGTACCTCAGGTCGATGACGAGCAGAGCCAGGGAGACGATGACGAAGAAGACCAGTCGCGCCAGCGGCGCCGGGCCGCGCTTGAAGAAGGGAGGCGGCGGGTGTCCGACGGCCGACATCAGCGGCGGGCGGTGGGTAGCAGGCAGCGGACGGCGGATGCGGGCGGCGCCGTCGGCTCAGCGTTCACCGTGCGCCGCTCCCGGCTTCATTCATTGGCGAAGATGCTGCCGAGGCTGTCCACCTTCTCCAGCGCGATGCCGGAGCCGCGCACCACGCAGGAGAGGGGATCGTCGGCGACGATCACCGGCAGGCCGGTCTCCTCCATCAGCAGGCGGTCGAGGTCGCGCAGCAGGGCGCCGCCGCCGGTGCATACCATGCCTTTCTCGGCGATGTCGGCGCCCAGCTCCGGCGGCGTCTGCTCGAGCGCCTGCTTGACGGCGCCGACGATGGCGTTGAGCGGCTCGGTCAGCGCCTCGAGAATCTCGTTGCTGGAGATGGTGAAGCTCCTCGGGATGCCCTCGGCCAGGTTGCGGCCCTTGACCTCCATCTCCTTCACCTCGGAGCCGGGGAAGGCGGAGCCGATCTCCTTCTTGATCGCCTCGGCGGTGGTCTCGCCGATCAGCATGCCGTAGTTGCGGCGGATGTAGTTGATGATGGCCTCGTCGAACTTGTCGCCGCCGACGCGCACCGAGCCGGCGTACACCATGCCGCCCAGCGAGATGACGCCCACCTCGGTGGT
>CAUJIV010000076.1 GCA_963205435.1 Pseudomonadota bacterium | reverse complement strand
CGGGGCGTGTAGCCTTCGAGTCGGAGATGATCCTGCAGGCTGGGCGGCCCGCCGTGACCTTCGCCACGGGGAACGACGCGCGCCTTCTGTTCGACACTCCCATGGACCGTGCTCAGTACGTGGATGTCGGAGCGGTCGCCTTCCAGGCCGACGCGCACCTGGGCTGGATGCTGTCGCCGATGAGGGGCACGCCGAAGTGCGTGCCGGCGCCGAGGATCTCGCGCACCGCGCCGAGGGCGAACAGGCCGGTGACGAAGCCGACGCTCATGCCGAGCGCATTGATCATCGCCGTCACCGGCGGGTGCTTCGAGGCGTGCGCCTCGGCGCGGCCGAGGATGATGCAATTCACGACGATCAGCTGGATGAAGGCGCCGAGCGCCTCGTACACGGCCAGGCTCAGCGCCTGGATGACGTAGTCGACCACCGTGACGAAGGTGGCGATGATGACGATGTAGGTGGCGATGCGCACCTCCTTCGGCACGATGTTGCGCACCAGCGACACCAGGCCACAGGAGCAGACGAGAACGAAGGCCGTGGCCAGCCCCATCGACAAGGCGTTGACCGCCGACACCGTCACCGCCAGCGTCGGGCACATGCCGAGCAGCATGACGAACACCGGGTTCTGGCGCCAGATGCCTTCCATGAATTCATCGAAGCTGCTTGCCTTCGTCAGGTCGCTCATGAGGCTTTCTTCCCGAGTTTTTCCAGCTCCGGCACCAGCTTCGGCAGCAGCCGTCGGGCGCTGTCGTTGATCGCCTTGCCGACGGCGCGCGAGGTGATGGTGGCGCCGGCGATGGCGTCGATCTGCCAGGGCTGGGTCTTGCTGCCGTGCTTGACCACCTGGATGGCGTTGGCCAACCCCGCCAGTTCGGCATCGAGGCGCGCATCGAGTGCCTCGAAGTTGGCGAGGAAGGTCTTGTCGCTGGTCACCTTGTCGCCGATGCCCGGCGTTTCCTTCGATGCCACCACGCCGAAGCCGGTGATGCAGCGGCAGGCCGGTGCGTAGCTGTAGAGGATCTTCACGGTGTCGGCATAGCCCTTGGCGGCGCCCTCGGCGGCAATGCCGGCCAGCGCCCCCTGGGCATCGTAGGCGGCATAGAATTTCACCGCCTTGGCATCGGCCTCGCCACCGGCCGGCTGGATGCCCTGCGCCGTCGCCTGCCACGCGTCCATCGACTTCGCCTGTGGAATCAGCGCGAACACCGTGCGCTCCAGTGCCAGGCGGCGGTTCGCCGCCGCCGCATCGTATGTGCCCTGGTAGGCGGCGACGATGATCAGCCCGCAGACGCTCGAGACGATGCCGAGCGCCTTCAGCAGCGAGGTGGCCGCCGTCGCCTGGGGGACCGGCGGCGCGACGGGCGTGTTCATGATTTGATCCTCCCGCGCCAACGCTTGCCCGACGGTTTCGCCGCCGCCTCCTCGCGCGAGATGTAGTCGGGATGCAGGGTGTAGCTGGCCGACTTGCGCGCGCGGCGCGACGCGTCCTGGCCGAAGGGTTTCGGCTGGGTGAAGCGCTCGATCAGCGGCGTCGCCGCGTTGCCGATCAGGATGGCGTACATGACGCCCTCGGGCAGACCGCCGTAGTAGCGGATCATGACCGTCAGCAGGCCGATCAGCGTCCCATACAGCCACATGCCGCGCGGCGTCACCGGCGAAGTGGCCATGTCGGTCGCCATGTAAACGGCGCCCAGCACGAGGCCGCCCGAGGCGAGCACGAACAGGGCATCGGGATAGCGGGCATCGACGAGGTGGATCGCTCCGGCGGCAAGGCCGGCGCTGCCCAGCACGGCGACCGGAATGCGCCAGTCCATGAAACGGCGCAGGGCAAGGTAGGCGCCGCAGGCGAGAATCAGCAGCGGCGAGGGTCCCAGCGCCAGATGCCCGCCCGATCCGCTCAGCAGCTCGCCGATGTCCGCCAGCATGCCTTCGAATTTCCACATCGCCAGCGGCGTGGCGCCGCTCAGGGCATCGATCTGCATCGCTTTCAGCCAGGCAGCCGTGTCGGGCGGCATCATCAGCGGCCAGGCCAGCGAGGAAGGAATGAATTCGCTGAAGCGTCCTGGCAGGAAGGACGGCGTATAGCTGGCGATTGCCGCGGGGAAGGCCGCCTGGACAAAGGCGCGGCCGACCAGGGCCGGGTTGAAGACATTGCAGCCGATGCCGCCAAACAGCGCCTTGCCCAGAGCGACTGCGGAAAAGCCGGCGACGGCGCCCATCCACAGGGGGAAGCCCGGCGGCAGGGTCAGCGCCAGCAGCAGCCCGGTGATGGTCGCCGAGAAGTCCGCCAGGCTGCCGCTCTGGGTGCCGCTGCCGACGAAGAGCCGCTCCGCCAGCAGGCAGGCGGCGGTGACGACGAGGATCGAGGCCAGGGCCGAGAGCCCGTATTGCCAGACGAAGAACAGGCAGATCGGGACCAGCGAATACACCACGTTCGCCATGATCTGCTCGACGCTGCGCGGCCCCTTGATGTGCGGCGCGCTGCGGATCTCGACCGAGGCTTTCATTCGTATGAAATCAAACCGCGTGTAGCACAGGGATCACGGAAGCACGGATGACACGGAGGAGCAACAAGAATGCTCTTCTCTGTGTCCTCTGTACCTCTGTGTCCTCCGTGTTGAAAGCGTTTTTCACGCCGCGGCCTTTTCGCGAAGGATCTGCTTGGCGACGCGGAACTGCTGCACCAGCGGAATGTTGGAGGGGCAGACCCAGGTGCAGCAGCCGCATTCGAAGCAGTCGCCGAGGTGGTAGCGCCCGGCCATCTCGTCGTACTCGCGGCGGGCGGCGAGCATGCCGAGCATCGACGGATTCAGCCCCATCGGACAAGACTCGACGCACTCGCCGCACTTGATGCAGGGATAGGTCTTGCGTCCCTCGCGCCCGGCCGTTTCCTTGCCGCTGAACACCAGCACGCCGGAGACGCCCTTGGTCACCGGCACCTCGAGGGAGGCCACCGACTGGCCCATCATCGGCCCGCCGAGGACCACCTGCCTCGCCTCGGCCGGCGCGCCGGCATGGTCGAGCACGAAGGAGATCGGCGTGCCGAGCGGCACGCGGTAGTCGCCCGGCCGCGCCACGCCGGGTCCGGTGATGGTGACGACGCGCTCGACCAGGCCCTGCCCGGCCGGCAGCAGGCGGCCGAGCGCCGCCAGCGTGCCGACGTTGTTCACCACCATGCCGAGCGACAGCGGCAACTTGCCCGAGGGCACCTCGATGCCGAACAGCGCCGTGATGAGCATCTTCTCCGAGCCCTGCGGATACTTGGTCGGCACCTCCTCGACGAAGACCTCGGCGTCCGGCGGCAGGGCCATGCGCAGCGCCTCTGCCGCGGCTGGCTTGTTGTCCTCGACGCCGATGATGGCGCGTCGCGCCCCGGTGGCGCGCATGGCGTGGCGGATGCCGGTCATCAGGTCGGCGGCCTGCTCGACCATGACGCGATGGTCGCAGGTCAGGTAGGGCTCGCACTCGCAGCCGTTCACCACCAGCGTCTCGACGCGGGCGCCGTCGGGCACGGCCAGCTTGGCGTGGCTGGGGAAGGCGGCGCCGCCGAGGCCGACCATGCCGCTGCGCTGCACGGCCAGCACGATCTCCTGCGGCTCGAAGGCGTCGATGTCCTGCGGCGCGCCCCACAGCACTTCCTGGGTCGATGCCTCGTAGGTGCGGATGACGATGCATTCGCTCCACGGCCCGCGCGCGCTCGGCCGCAGCTCGATGGCCTCGACCACTCCGGTCACCGGCGCATGCTGCGGCACCGACAGCCAGCCGTCGGCCTCGGCGATCGGCTGGCCGCGCACCACTTCCTCGCCGACGCGCACGAGCGGCCGCGAGGGCTTGCCGATGTGCTGCGACAGCGGCACCACCAGCCGCGGCGCGAATGGCAGCCGGCGGATCGGCGTGTCGGCCGTCAGCTTGCAGCTCGGCGGATGCACGCCGCGCTGGAAAGCCTCGCCGCGGATGTAGGAAAGGAGTTTCATCCCGAGGCTACAAGCCGCTTCAAACGCAAAGGACGCAAAGACGCGAAGGGCACAAAAAGAACGAAATTCTGAATCCTTTGCGTTCTTCGCGCCTTTGCGGGCTTTGCGTCGCGGGCGCTTATCATCAGTTGTACTTGGCCGCCCGCGCCATCAGCTTCTCGATGCCCGGCTCGCTCATGTCCCAGGGCGTGCCGGGATGCAGGCAGCCGGCGGTGCATTTCTCGGCCGCCTTCACCAGGTCGGCATATTTCGCCCCCTTCGGGTTGACCACGATGGCCTGCTTCTGGTCGTTGTAGACGAAGACCTTCGGCGCCAGGTTGATGCACTCGTCGCAGGCCGTGCATTCGGGCGATTCCACCCAGACCGGTTCATGGCCGTCCGCCGGCGCTGGCGCGGCCGTGGCGGCGGCCACCGGTTCGGCTGCCGCCGGCGTCGTCGCCGGTGCCGCCGCTTCACCGGCAACACCGAGGCTGGCGCTGACCTTGCGGATCAACTCGGCGCGCAGACGCTCGGCCAGCGCCGCTTCATCGACGGTGGCGCGGTCGAGACCGGCGACATCCTTCAACTGCCGCCAGAAGGCGAGACGCTCCTCGCTGGCGCGCACCAGATCCTCGGTGACGAGCAGGCGCATCAGGCGGTTCTTGCGGTCGGTCGCCCAGATATAGGGATACTTGCCCTCGCGCTCGCCCTTCGTCAGCTCGAGAAATTCCGCCAGCGGCAGCATGTCGTCGTTCCAGGTCTCCGGCGGCGCCTTGCGGAACTGCTTGGCGAAGCGGCCCTCGGTGGCGGCAAAGTCGGCGAAGGTCAGCGGCAGTTCCATCTTCTGTGCCTCGCCGTTCTCGTCGCTGTAGTTCAGGGTGTAGGTCGGCCAGTCCTGGTCGAGCGCCGGGTTGCCTTCGAGACTGACGCACTCGGAGAAGGTCGTGCCGGCGTCCGGGTCGAAGCGGAACAGCGGATAGGCGCGGCCCTCGACCGCCAGCTTGCTCTGGTCCACGCTCTTGTCATCGCCGATGCCGTGCTCGGGCGGGCACACCGCGTAGATGTTGAACAGCGCCGGCCGGCGCGAGTTGAGGCCGTCGATGGAGCTCTCGATGAGATGGTTGCTGTGGGCGATGGTGCCCGACATGACGTAGGCCGTGCGGTGCGCCATGCCGATCAGGCTGATCTCCTTGCGCGTTTCCTGCTTGCCGCGCTGGGCGGCGCCGAAGGGCGCCATGTCGGAGATCTGGCCGATGAAGCCGGAGGTGCAGGCCTGGCCGCCGGTGTTGGAATACACCTGGGTGTCGACCACCAGCACCTTGATCGGCATGCCGGACATCAGCGCGCGCGACAGGTTCTGGAAGCCGATATCGTACATGGCGCCGTCGCCGCCGATCGAGACCACCGGCGGGCAGAGCAGCCACTCCTCCTCGGAGAACTGCCGCCAGTCGAAGCGGCGGAAGAAGTCCTCGTGCTTCTCCGGGCTGTACTCGCCAGCCAGTTCCAGCTCGGCCATGCGGATCGCCTTGAAGCCTTCCGCCATCTTCGCCATGTGGCCCTCGAAGACGCCCATCGCCACCGAGGGCGAATCCTGGAACAGGTGCGAGGTCCACGGGAAGGGATAGGGATGGAAGGGATAGGTCGAGCCCCACACCGAGGTGCAGCCGGTGGAATTGACGATGCCCATGGCGGCGCGGCCGCGCCTGGCCGGGCCCTCGGCGTAGCGCCACTTCAGGTCTTTCAGCTTCTCGATGAGCTGGGTGATCCACTTCACCCAGGCCGGGTCGAGCGGTCGCGACGGCTTGTTCTCCATGATCTTCGCCGCCAGGCTGGCAAGGGTCAGATCCTGGTCCTTGGCGGCGTTCACCGCCTGCAACACGGCGCCGGTGTCGGAGAGGTCCACCGACTCGGTCAGCTTCATGCGGATGTGCTTCTCCAGGCGCGCGATCAGCTCGTCGAGCCGGGCCACCTGCTTCTCGACGCGCGGCTGCATCAGCGCCGTCACCGTCGAGGTGAACAGGTGGATGGCGGTCTTCTCGCCGCAGCCGAGGCAGGCGCCGTCGCCGCAGGGCATCGAGCCGTAGTTCTGCTTGTCGAGCAGCAGCGTCTCCAGCGCGCCGATCTTCTCGTCGAGGCTGTCGATGCGGCCGTACTCCTTCGGCGTCGTCGGCAGGTCGAGCCAGAAGTTCCAGTCGCGGCGCAGGCGCTCGATCGACTCCTCGGTCTGCGGCACCATGCGCAGGGCGTCATCCTCGCAGACCTTGACGCAGAGGGCGCAGCCCTTGCAGGTGTAGGGATTGATGGTGATCGAGAACAGCCCGCCCGTGCCCTTGCCCTTCTTCTCCTTGACCGTCCAGTACGGCTTGGTCGTGCCGAGCTGGAAGTCGCCGAGCGACTCGCGGAACAGGCGGAACTCCTCGGCCAGGCCCTCGCGCTCGGTCTGCGGCGCCTCGGCGACGACGGCATTGATGGCGTCGTCGATCAGCGGCCGCACCGAGACGGCGTCGCCGCTGATCATGCCGCGCAGCTTCTTCTCCAGCGCGCGCACGGCGCGGCGCAGATGGCGCGTCGGCCGGCCGCCGCGCTCGACCTGCGTCACCGCCGTGGCGAAGACGTCGGCGATGCTGCTGACCAGGCCGGGAATGGCCGAGTCCGGGCATTCGGTGTAGCAGTTGCCGCAGGCGGTGCATTTCTCGGCGATCCACTCGGGGTACTCGAAGCGGATCTGCGTCATGTCGCGAAAGACGCCGGTGGCGGCCGGCACCAGCGAGGCGCCGATGAAGGGATCGACGAGGTTGTCAGAGCCCTTGCCGCTGGCGTAGAAGCTGCCGGTCTGCTCCCAGAAGCGATGGATGTCGGCGACGCGGCCGTCGCCCTCGGGCAGCTGCTTCAGCATGATCGGCAGGCCGGCCAGCCGCTCCTGCCGCGTGGCACGCCTGGCGCCAACGGGCTTGTCGGTGATCTCCTTCAGCTCCGCGAAGCCGCGGCGCACCACGCGCAGGTTGTCTTCGACGACGCGCCTGCCCTTGGCGCCGAACTTGGCCTGCAGCTGGTCCTCGATGGCCTTGAACAGCTTTTCCTCGGAGAGGCCGGCGCGCGCCATCACGCTGCTGGCGGCGAAGAAGGCGCCCTGGAAGGCGATGCCCTGCATCCTCAGCTGCAGGTCGGCCGAGCCGGCCTCCTCGCGCGCGATCTGGAAGGCGTCGAGGTAGAAGACGCGGATGTCGTTGTCGGCGATCTGCTTCTGCATCCACAGCGGGAAGCTGGCCCACAGCTCCGCGGCGGAACGGTTGCTCTGCACGATGAAGATGCCGCCCTTCTTCAGGCCGGCGACCGGATTCGAGTGCTCGAAGGCGTTGGGATCGGGCGCCAGCACGACGTCCACATAGACGTATTCGCAATTGACGCGGATCGGCTCCGGCGCCGCCGACAGGTAGTAGGTGGTTGGCTGGCCCTTCTTCTCCGAGCCGTACTTCGGGTTGGCCTTGATGTCCCAGCCGAGCAGGTCGTAGAGGGTCATCGCCAGGTTCTTGCCGGTGGTGATGGCGCCCCAGCCGCCGACCGAGTGCATGCGCACCGTGATGGCGTCCTTCGGCAGCAGGTTGGGATTCTCGCTGCCGCGCAACGCCAGCTCGCGGATGCGCGGATAGGCCTCGAGAAGGTTCTGGTTGTGGATCTCGTCCTTCGGGTTGGCCGGGATCTCGCGGACGAAATCGACCGAGAGATAGAAGAACTTCTTCTGCGGCGCCTCCGGCAGCATGTTCTCGACGGCGCCGATCAGCGCCTCTGGCTGCAGGTCGCGGCTGCCGAGTCCGTAACAGCCCGAATACAGGCGCGGCATGTCCTTCGCCGAGGCGTAGACGGCATAGCCCTCGTAGGGCAGCCGGCCCTCGGCGGCGCCGTTCTCAAGGCACTTGGCGACGGTGGCGCGGATTTCGCGCATCAGCGGCAGATCCTCGGCCAGCGGCTGGTCGGTGCGCTCGAGCACCGCCACGCCCTTGCGGCCCTTGAGCAGAGCGCCGATCAGGTCGCCCGGGAAGGGGCGGAACAGGGTCAGGTCGACGACGCCGACCTTGAGCTTGCGTGTCTCGCGCAGCCAGTCGGCGACCGCCTCGGCCTGGACGATCATGCTGCCCATGCCGACGATCAGGTAGTCGGCGTCCTCGCAGCGCCAGCTGGCGACGCGCTGGTAGCGGCGACCGGTCAGCCCGGCGTATTCGGCCATGCAGCGGTCGAGGATCGCCTCGACGTGGTCGAAGAAATACGGGCGCTGGCCGGCCACCGCCTGCATGTAGGCATCCTGGTTCTGCACCGAGCCGGAGAGCAGCGGCAGGTCGACGTCCCAGATCGCCGGCACGCGGCGACGGGTCGGCCCGTAGAGCATCGCCTGGGCCGGGGTCGGCGTCTCGATGATGTCGTCCGGCCGGCCGAGGAATTCCGCCACCAGCTCGCGCTCGGGCAGCAGCACCGATTCGATCAGGTGGGTGGTGAGGAAGCCGTCCTGGCCAATGATGGCCGGGGTCAGCGACAGCTCGGCGGCCTTGCGCGCGATCAGGTTGAGGTCGGCCGCGCCCTGGGCGTCGCGCGCCATGACCTGGATGAAGCCGGTGTCGTCTACGCAATGGTAGTCGTCGTGGCCGGCATGCACGTTGAGGCTGGCCTTGGTGATGGCGCGGCAGCCCATGTTGAGCACATAGGGCAGGCGCTTGCCGACGGCCGCGTAGAGCGACTCATGCATGAAGGCGATGCCCTGCGCCGAGGAGAAATTGGTGGCGCGCAGTCCGGTCATCGACATGCCGGCGGTGACGCCGGCGGCGGCATGCTCGGATTCGGGCTCGATGAAGATCAGTGGCCGGTCGGAGATGTTGAGATGCCCCTGGGCGACGGCCTCGGCCCAGTATTCGCCCATCTGGGTCGACGGCGTGATGGGATAGGCGCCGGCGGCGTCGGAAGCCTCGCGCTCGACATGGATGACGGCGGTGTTGCCATCGACGGCATCGCGCACCCCGGGATATTTCACCGGCGCCTTGTCCTTGCCGCTGCCCGGGCCTTTTTCGAAAAGCTTGTATTCCTTGAGTTTTTTCAGCATGGCCTCACCTTATGCGGAAATCAGTGGCAGGTCGTCCTTGCGCAGGATCTTTTTCGCTTCTGTGCCCTTGACCGGCCTGTTCGGATTTTCGAACGAGACGATGGCGCCGGTCGGGCAGCGCTCGATGGCTTTTTTCCCGGCCAGCGCGTTCTGGCCGTAGTCGATCACCGCGAGGTTGTTTTCCAGCCGCATCACGCCGGGCGCGGAATCGACGACGCACTTGCCGCAGGCGGTGCAGGCCACCTCGCAGGATTTCTCCGCGGTGTCGCCGTCGGCCAGGTTCTTGCAAGCCACCCACAACTGGCGCGAGACCGGCTCGAGCGAAAACAGGTCCTTCGGGCAGATCTCGACGCAATCGTTGCAGGCGGTGCACTTGTCCGCGTCCACCACTGGCAGGCCGTGCGGGTCCATGTGGATGGCGTCGAAGTTGCAGGCGACCTCGCAATCGGCGAGACCGAGGCAGCCCCAGGCGCAGTCCTTTCCGCCGCCGCTCACCACGGCGGCCGAGCGGCAGGTGGCATGGCCGGCATAGCGGGCGCGCATGTAGGCGACATGGCGGCCGCCGGCGCAGGCCAGCCGCGCCACCCGCTTCTCCACCGAACCGGCGGCGACGCCAAGCAGGCTGGCGATGACCTGGTTCTGCGCCGGCGCATTCACCGTGCATTGGGCTGGCAGGATCTCGCCGGCGACGACCTTCTCGGCAAAATTGCGGCAGCCAGCCGTGCCGCAAGCGCCGCAGTTCGACTTCGGCAACAAGGCCTCGACTTCCTCGATGCGCGGATCTTCATAGACGAAAAGCCGCCGGTTGGCATAAGCGATGACCCCGGCCAGGGCGATCCCCAGAAGGGCCATGAAAAGTCCGGCATAAACGAGACTGGCCAATGATTCCATGCCTGATATTCGATTCTTTAAGCCTCAATTAACCATGTTTACAGCAAGGTTATGCAGCCCCATGCAGACACTTGACCTTCTGCTGGGACTGAATGAACGGATGCTGGCGGAAGCCGCGCCGGCCTTGGGGGCGCGGCTACGACTGCCACTCACGGCGCAGCCGGAGATCGAATCCGGCTGACAGACAGCCAGGCGTAGTGCGCCGGGCCGGGTGACACGCGAACAACGCGGTTTGCGCTGCACGCGTTCGTGCGCATCCAGTATAGAAACTCCAATAAAGCGCAACAACTTAGTGTTGCCTATGATGATGCTAAGGTTTGCTTATAGATGTGCGTCAAATGCCGGATTCTCCAGGCGCATCAGGGATCGAAGCGGCCGAAACGGTGACATTGCCAAACCAATTTCATCGACATTTGTCAAAAAGTCCATAAGGGCACTTGACAACGAGGCTCGACGCCCAAACTGACAGGAAGATGAAAACCCTCGCCCTGGTCCGCCAGCCCGCCGTCGCCGGCCTGTTCTATCCGGCCGATGCCGCTGCGCTCGCCCGCGACATCCAGGCCCGGCTCGTCGCGCCCTCCCCTGCGGTACGGGCAAGGCCCAAGGCGCTGATCGTGCCGCATGCCGGTTATGTCTACTCGGGTGCAGTCGCCGGCCGCGCCTATGCCCTGCTCGCCCCCTTGCGCGAAACGATCCGCCGCGTTGTGCTGCTCGGCCCGGCTCACCGCGTGGCGGTGCGCGGACTGGCCCTGCCCGAGAGCGAGGCCTTCGCCACTCCGCTCGGACCGGTTCCCATCGATGTGGCGGGAGCGCGAGCCGCGCTGGCCCTGCCGCAGGTCGTCGTCAGCGACGGCGCGCATGCGCCGGAGCATTCCCTCGAGGTCCAGCTGCCTTTCCTGCAGACGATGCTCGGCGACTTCGTCCTGCTGCCCTTGGTCGTCGGCATGGCGACGGCGGAACAGGTGGCCGAGGTGCTCGACCTTTCCTGGGGCGGCCCGGAAACGCTGATCGTCGTCAGTTCCGACCTGTCGCACTACCACCCCTACGGCGAAGCGCAGGGCATCGACCGCCGCACCGCCGAAGCGATCCTCGCCGGCGACGCCGGACTCGACCATGCGCAAGCTTGCGGCGCCACGCCGATCAACGGCCTGCTGCTCTGCGCCCGGCGCCGCGGCATGACTATCGAACTGCTCGACCTGCGCAACTCGGGCGACACCGCTGGCGACCGTTCCCGTGTCGTCGGCTATGCCGCGTTTGCCCTCGGCGAGAAAGCCGATGCCTGAGGCCGAACTCGGCAGCGCGCTGCTGCATCTGGCTCGCGCCGCCATCGCCGAGCGGCTCGACCGGCCGGCTCCGCCAGCCGCCAGCCACGCCCGCCTGCAGGCGCCGGGCGCCAGTTTCGTCACCCTCACCCGCCACGGCGAGTTGCGCGGCTGCATCGGCTCGCTCGATGCGCGGCGCCCGCTCGCCGATGATGTGCGCGACAACGCCCAGGCGGCCGCCTTTCGCGATCCACGCTTCAGTCCTCTCGCCAGCGAAGAGTACGAGCAGGTGCGCATCGAGGTGTCGCTGCTGACGCCGCCCGCGCCCCTCGCCTGTGCCGACGAGGCCGAAGCCCTGGAGCAATTGCGGCCGGGCATCGACGGCATCGTGTTGCGCTACGGCAGCCATCGCAGCACCTTTCTGCCCCAGGTTTGGCAGAGCCTGCCCGAGCCGCTGCAGTTCATCCGGCAGCTCAAGCGCAAGGCCGGCCTGCCGGCGGATTTCTGGGACGAAGGCCTCTGCCTGGCACGCTATGAAGTGACGAAATGGCGGGAGAACCCTTGACCGCCGCGATCCGACACGCCGCACGCCAGCGCCAGGTCCTTGCCTGCCGGCGGCAGCCGAAGGAGGGCCGGCCGTGAGCGCGCTCCACCCAGGGCGCTGGTGGCACCGGCTGGAGGATGGCCGCATTCAGTGCGACCTCTGTCCGCGCTTCTGCCGTCTGCACGACGGCCAGCGCGGCGCCTGCTTCGTGCGCCAGCGCACAGGCGAGAGCATGGTCCTCACCACCTATGGTCGCAGCTCGGGCTTCTGCATCGACCCGATCGAGAAAAAGCCCCTCAGCCACTTCTACCCGGGCAGTAGCGTCCTTTCCTTCGGCACCGCCGGCTGCAACCTCGCCTGCAAGTTCTGCCAGAACTGGGATATCTCGAAATCGCAGGACATGGACCGTCTGATGGATCAGGCCTCTGCCGAAGAGATCGCCGGTGCCGCCGCGGCACACGGCTGCCGCAGCGTGGCCTTCACCTACAACGATCCGGTGATCTTCGCCGAGTACGCCATGGACGTCGCCGACGCCTGCCACGCGCGCGGCGTGCAGACGGTGGCCGTCACCGCCGGCTACATCAGCGAGGCGGCGCGACGCGAATTTTTCGCCAGGATGGATGCCGCCAACGTCGACCTTAAGGCCTTCAGCGATGATTTCTATTACCAGCTCACCGGCGGCCGCCTGCAGCCGGTGCTGGATACCCTGGTCCATCTTCGGCACGAGACGGCCTGCTGGCTCGAACTGACCACCCTGCTCATCCCCGGCAAGAACGATTCCGTCGCCGAGCTCACGGCCATGTGCCGCTGGATCGCCAGCGAGCTCGGCCGCGACGTGCCGATCCACTTCAGCGCCTTCCATCCCGACTACAAGCTGGGCGACGTGCCGGCGACGCCACCCGCCACGCTGCAGCAGGCGCGCGCCATCGCCCTCGACCAGGGCCTGCGCTACGCCTACACCGGCAATGTGCATGACCTCGAGGGCGGCACCACCTTCTGCCCTGGCTGCGGCAAGGGCGTCATCGTGCGCGACTGGCACCGCATCCTCGCCTACGAACTGGACGATGGGGGCCGCTGCCGGCACTGCGGCAGCCTCGTCGCCGGCCGCTTCGGCGCCTATGTCCCCCATCCGGTCCGCCGCCTGCCGGTCCGCGTGGGCGCACGAGCCTGAGTCGATGCTGGCCGAAGTTGCCCTTGCCGCGCACCTGAGATAGTCTCGCCAGGTCCTTGACTCCTTGCGTTTGCGCGATGCCTGCCCTGCCCCGTTTCATTCTGCTCCTGGCGCTTGGTTGCCTGGCTTCGGCTGATGCCGTCCTGGCGCAGGGTCAGTTGCACAAGTGCATCGACGCCCGCGGCCGCACCAGCTACCAGGATTTTCCCTGCGGCGAAGCGCCGCGATTCACCCCGCCTGCCGCGATCACGCCGGCGCCGGCAGATGCCCCTGCCGAAACGGCGGCCGTCTCCCCTTCGGCGCGGCAGCTCGATGCCCGCGTCAAGGCGGCGATCGCCTCCGGAGACCTCGACCGGGCCCGCGCGCTGGCCGTCACCGTCGAACAGTGGGAGTGGATCGCCGAAGCAGAGAGGGCGCGCCAGCAGCAGGCCGTCAGCGGCCGGACCCAGTCCGACCTGCGCGCCGAGAAAAGCGCCAGCCAGGCGTGCGGAGACGCTCGCAGGAGCTATGAGCTCGAATCCCGCTCGCCGGAAAGCATCGAGAAGGCGAAGCAGCTGATGTACGAAGCCTGCGGCATGGAAGCGCCGGCGGCCTTGGAACCTGCGCCGGCGGTCATCGTCACACGGCCGCGTCCGGCGGCACACAGGCCGGTTTACCAGCAGCGTCGGTCGTTCGCCAGGCGCCCCGGGATGCCCGAAACACCCGAGGCGGTGCCCGAGTCGCGGCCGGGACGGCCTGGCCTGCGGGTCGACCGCTAGAATCTGTTGCCCTGCATTTCGCCGAATGTCCTGCAGCAAGAAGCGCTGGCCGTGAGATGCGCAACGGAATCGGCCACCTTCAGTACGGACATGCGCCCTCGTGACCCGGCCGCGAGCGGGTCACCGGGCGGAAGGCATCGGAAAATGCTGCGCAAGCCTTCTGCCGGACCGGCAAATGCGTTGCGACAGCCTCGTCGTGGAATGCGACGCTGCGGCCGCGCACGAGCCGGCCTGGCGCGCATCTCTCCGTCGTTCCTGCAAGAGGCCTGATGGCGGACGGCGTCTGGGAACTGCTCGGCCTGCTGGTCCTGGCCGGCGGCGCCTGGTTCTGGCTCGACGGCCTCAAGGCGCGCGAGCGCGGCGTGGCGGCGGCGCGCGCCGCCTGCGACAGCGAAGGCCTGCAACTGCTCGACGACACCGTGTCGCTGGCCAGCCTGCGGCTGGCGCGCGATGAAGACGGCAGGCTGGTGCCGAAGCGCGAGTACGAATTCGAATACAGCGACACCGGCGACAACCGCCGGCGCGGCCGCGTGCTGCTGCTCGGCCACCGCGCCATCCTCATCGACATCGGTCTCCGGCGCGCCGCCGGACAGCAAACGCTGCATTGACCGCGCGCTCCCGGCATCGCCGGATTTCGCAAAAGCCCCCTGTGAGAGAGCCAGGCCGGGCGACGGGCAAACCTCCCGTCCGCCTGTCGGAAAATTTCTGACGTGAACTATTGCTCTGGTGCATTTTTCGCTCTTGTGAAAAGCTTGTCCCATGGATGCGTGCGAAATGGGCGCGAACGACGGCGCCTCCCCTCTCGACCCCGAGCGCTTTCCGTCCTGGCTGGCGGCCTTGCCGCAGGACAGGACCGGTGTCGTCTCACGAGCGCTCACGGACGAGTTGCGCAAGACCCGGCATCTGCACGAGAAGATCCCCGCGCGGCTGCGCATGTACGAAACCTGTTACAAGACCGCCACCCGGCTGATTGGCGAACTGGAGAAAAGGCTGGAACGCAGCCCGCTTCCGCTGGCGCAGGACTTGCAGTCGGATTTCATCGAAGCCAACATCCTGCTGAAGGCGCTGGCAAGCGCCTATACCGCCATTGTCGAAGAGTTCAGCCGGAAATGGATCAACCTCGGTTATTCGCGTCCGTTTCACTTGGCAACCGTGCGCAGCATCCGGCTCCAGGCCCTGCGCATCGAACTGGCCTATCGGGTCTATGCGCGCGGCTCTGCCGCCGCCTGGACCGAACTGCACCGCCTCTACCGGCTTGCCCGCATGGCCGGCTTGGCCAGCCGAAAAACGCAAAGCATGCCGCTCGGCGTGGAGCAAATCTATGTCGGCGCCCTGCTGCTCGATTTCGCCGAGCCGAACAAGTTCGCGCCTGGCGAGCTTGGCTGGGCGCGCTTCTACGTCGAGCGCCATGCCAGGTTCGCCGTGTTCGAGGGCGCGCAAGCTTCGAAAAAGGGCAGACTGGACGAGGAGGCCTGTTTTCTGATCAAGCCGGGCGACGGGCGCGCGGGGCGCGCGCTGGTACGCGCCGGCAGGGCGCCAATTGAAGCCGGCGACATGATTCTAAACTGCGGCCAACTGCTGGCGCGCATGCAAAGGCAGATCGCCGGCCTGGAAAAAGGCAAGGAGCCTGCCCAGCTCGGCCTGCCGCTGACGGCGCACCTGCCGCAATATCGAGCCATGATGCAAAAGCTCCATCGGCTGTGGAGCACGCCGCCACTGCGGCGCTACAGCCGGCAGAAATTCAAGCCACGCGTCGATCTCGTCGTCGGCTTCGATCCTTTGTGGTCCTTTCTCTCCGGCCCGGCCGGCAGAAGGCGCAACGACACGCTGCTGCCCGGGGTCGCCACCAGCGAGTGGGCCATCGGCAACGAGAGCCCGGATGGCTTTTTCCTGCAGCATGTCTCCGGCAACACGGCTTCACTCAGCGTCGGGGAACTGGTCGGCCTGCGCGCGCGCGACAAGAGCACGGTTTTCATCTGCCTGGCTCGCCGGGTGGTCAGCCGCGACCTGCAAAGCCTTGAACTGGGCTTGCAGAACCTGGCCGCCGGAGGCAAGCCGGTCATGGCATCGATCGAGAGCACCGACAAGCGCGGCCGCAAGCAGGCCAGGACAGCCCGCGTGATCATTCTTGCCAGGTTGCCCGCGCTGGACGACGGCCCGGCGCTGATCGCGCCGGCGCGAACCATTGCATCGGGCATGTCGGTTTGCCTGCAGCAGCGCGACGCCACGGTGCGCTTCAGGATGGACCAGCCCGTGGAGCAATCCGCCGGCTGCGAAATATTCAGCCTGGCGGCGCAAGTTCCCGCCAAAGTCCCTTCGGTCCGCGCGCATCCGGCGGAAATCTTCCACGCGAGCTAAAAAAAGCCCCGGCGAACCGGGGCTTTTGCGGACTGCCGGAATGCGGCTTACAGCGGCTTGATGTTCGCCGCCTGCTTGCCCTTCGGGCCGGTGGCCTCGTCATAGGAGACCTTCTGGCCTTCCTTGAGCGACTTGAAGCCGCTCGACTGGATTGCCGAGAAATGCGCGAAGAGATCCTCCCCGCCGTTGTCCGGCGTGATGAAGCCGAAGCCCTTGGCATCGTTGAACCACTTGACTGTACCTGTTGCCATATTACCTTTCCTAGATTGATGAGGGGCGAGTGCCCGACGGTACCTTCGTTCGAATACCCAGGACCGAATTGGCAGTTGCTGACCGCATCATTCTGTAGCTTGAGTCCGAGCGAATGCCCGCATTGAACCCGCAACCCGGCAAGAAATCAAGCATTTTTTGCAGTTGCCGGGTCGCCGGGCAGGAGGCTGCGGCGCAGGGCGGACAGCATCAGGTCCGGCGGCTGGGCGCCGCCGACGCCGAAACGCCCGTCGAGAATGAAGAAGGGCACGCTGTCGATGCCCATTTTCCGGGCCTGCTCGAAGGCGCCGCGCACTTCCGCCGCGTCTTCGTCTCCCGCCAGGTATGCCAGCGCCTGCGCCTCGTCTTCGCCGCATTCCGCAGCCAGCCGCGCCAGCACGGCGGCGTCGCCGACATCCAGGCCTTCGACGAACTGCGCCGCGAACAGGCGCTCGACCAGGGCGTCGGCGCCACCCTGCGCCTGGCTGCGGTGGATCAGGCGGTGCGCCTTCAGGGTGTTGGCGCGCCGCTCGATGCGCGCGAAGGCAAAGGCGATGCCGGCCGTTTGCCCGGCCTCGGCGATCCGCTGCCAGATCTCGGCCAGCTTGCCGGCGCCGCCGAACTTCCTTTCCAGGTAGGGCCGGTAGGGCTCACCCGCCTCCGGCGTGGCCGGATCGAGGAAGAACGGCAGCCAGCGGATGCGCGGCCGCACGTCGGGCCGCTCCCGCGCCAGTTCGCCCAGCGCCGCCTCCAGACGCCGCTTGCCGATGTAGCACCAGGGACAAACGACGTCGGAGACGATGTCGATGCGCAGCTCGCTCATGGCTTTACCTCCAGCACGATCTTGCCGATATGGGCGCCGCTTTCCATCAGGCGGTGCGCCGCGCCCGCCTGCGCCAGCGGAAAGCGCGCATGGACGTGGGGCAGCAGCCGCCCGGCCGCCAGTTGCGGCCAGATTTCGCGCAGCAGCGCGCCGCGAATGTCAGCCTTCTCCTCCCGCGTGCGCGGCCGCAGGGTGGAGCCGGTGACGACCAGCCGCTTCAGCATCACCGGCATCAGGTCGAACTCCCCCCTGGAGCCCTCGAGGAAGGCGATCAGCACCAGGCGGCCGTCACGGCGCAGCGCCGACAGGTTGCGCTGCAGGTAGGGCGCGCCGACCATGTCGAGCACGACGTCGACGCCGCCGAGCGCCTTCGCCTGCTGGAGGAAATCCTCCTGCCGGTAATTGACGGCGTGGTCGGCGCCGAACTCGCGACAGAAGCGTACCTTCTCCTCGCTGCCGGCGGTGACCAGGCATTCCGCGCCGAGATGGCGCGCCAGCAGGATGGCGGTCAGCCCGATGCCGCTGGCGCCGCCATGCACCAGCAGGCGCTCGCCGCGCTTCAGCCGCGCCATGTCGACCAGGTTGGCCCAGACGGTGAACCAGGTCTCCGGCAGCGCCGCCGCCTGGATGAAATCGAGGCCTGGCGGCACGGGTAGCGCATGCGCCGCCGGCGCCACGCAATATTCGGCATAGCCGCCGCCGGGCGCCAGCGCCGCGACGCGGTCGCCGACGCGCCATTCGCCGGCGCCCTCGCCCAGCGCCGCCACCGTGCCGGCCACCTCGAGGCCGAGCACCGGCGAAGCATCCGGCGGCGGCGGGTAGCGGCCGGCGCGCTGCAGCACGTCGGGCCGGTTGACGCCGGCGGCATGCACCTCGACGAGGATCTCGCCAGGGCCCGGCTGCGGCCGCGGCGCCTCGGCCAGGCGCATCGATTCCGCCGTTCCCGCCTCGCCGTAGACGATCTGCTTCATGGCACCTTCCCGTCAAAGCCGGTAGTCGAGGCGCAGCTTGTCCTGCAGCCGGCGCGCCTGCCTGAAGGCCTCCTTGAGGATCAGGCGGTCGAGTTCGTTGAGGCTGTCCGGATCGACGCGGTTGGCGCCGGCGTCGCCGGGCTGCAGCGCGTTCTGCCGCCGCAGACGCAGCATCTGGATGAAGTAGAAGCCGTCGATCATCGCCTCGACGTCGGCGCCGAGGCTGGTCTCCTTCGCCGCGCCGCGCAGCCGCTGCGCCGTGCCGGTGGCCGGCACGCCGTGGGCCAGCGAGAACAGGCGGGCGGCGTCGACGAAGGGCCGCGAGCCGTAGAGCTTGAGGTCGATGGTGTGCGGGAAGTCCTTGTTCCGGTCATAGACGAAGTCGCGGATCATGCCGAGCGGCGGCTGGCTCTGCAGGGCGTTTTCCGCCATCAGGCGCAGGAACAGCGTCGCCGCGCGCGTCGTCTCGAGCAGCCAGTCGCGCAGGCGCTGCGACAGCTCCTCGTCGCCGTAGAGCGGGCGGAAGTCGAAGAAGATCGAGGCATTCAGCAGCGCTTCCGGCTCGGGCGTCTGGATCCATCGCGAGAACTTGCCCCGCCACTCCTCGAAGGACAGGCACCACTCCGGGTTGCCGGCCATGATGCCGCCTTTGCACAGCGGGAAGCCGCAGGCGTCGAGCTTGCGGTTGACCTCGGCGGCGAAGGGCAGCAGGCGCTGGCGCAGGGCCTCGGTCTCGCCCGCCGCCGCCTCGAAGATGATGCCGTTGTCCTGGTCGGTGGACAGCGTCTGCTCGTAGCGCCCCTCCGAGCCGAGCGCCACCCAGCACCACCTCACCTGCGGCAGGTCGAACTCGTCGTGGGTCTGCTCGATGACGCGCAGGGCGAGCAGGTCGTTGAGGGTCGAGATGAGGTGGGTCAGCTGGTCGGCGGCCGTGCCGCGCTCGAGCAGGCCGAGCGCCATGGCGCGGATTTCGCGCGCGCAGTCCTGCAGCGCGGCGAGGTCCCTGGCCTCGCGGATGCTGCTGCTGATGTCGGCGAGCCCCGTGCGCTGCAGCGCGAACAGGTCGTTCTGCGAGACGATGCCGGTCAGCCGCCCGGCGTCGTCCACGACGATCAGGTGGCGCAGGCCGCGGTGGCCCATGATCAGCGCCGCCTGGTAGGCGGTGGTCTGCGGCCTGACGGTGATGACGCCCGCCGTCATCACGGCCGCGATCGGCAGCTCGAGCGCGCCGCCGCTGAGCGCCACGCGGTGCAGCAGGTCGCGCAGGGTGAAGATGCCGACCGGCAGGCGCCCCGCGGCGTCGGTGACGATGACCGAGCCGATGCGCTTCTCGTCCATCGCCCTGATCGCCTCGCGCACGCTGGCGTCGAGCGGCACCGTCACCGGCTGGCGCCGGATCAGGCTGCCGAGGGGGCTGTACATGGCCTGGAAGTCGTGGCCGCCGCCGGCCGGGCGCGGGATCGGGTTCATGGTCGGATCGGTCTGCATCAGTAGCGGATTCTCGCGTAATAAGTCTGCTCGGCCGCCTCGCGCGCCTCGCGCAGGGTGCGGATGCCCATCGCGCCGAGCAGAGGAATCATGCGCAGGAAGACTTCGCCGGTGACGATGGCATCGCCCAGCGCGGTGTGGCGGCCGATGACATCGACGCCGAGCCGGGCGCAGATCGCCTCCAGCTTGTGCGACTCCTGGCTGGGATGGATCACGGCGGAGAGCAGCAGGGTGTCGAGCACCGGCTGGCGGAAGCTGATGCCGGTCGCCTCCTCCTTCAGCTGCAGGAAGCGCATGTCGAAGGCGGCGTTGTGGGCCACCAGCACGGTGTCCTCGCAAAAGGCGTGGAAGCGCGGCAGCACCTCGCCGATGGTCGGCTGGCCGGCGAGCATTTCCTCGGTGATGCCGTGGATCGGGATGCCCTCCGGCCGCAGTGGCCGCCGCGGGTCGACCAGCTGATCGATGCACTCGCTGCGCAGCAGACGGCCGTTGACGATGCGAGTGGCGCCAATCTGGATGATCTCGTCCCCGGCGGAAGGCTCCAGCCCGGTGGTCTCGGTGTCGAAGACGGTGTAGGCCAGCTCGCTCAGCAGGCGATCATCGAGGGCGCGCGTTTCCTCGGTCTGGCGGAACAGGTTGAAATCATAATATTCGGGCCGGCTCTCGAATTGCGGCACCAGGGCCGGAGCGGCGACCTCGGCCGGCTGCGCCGCCGGCAGCAGGATGCGGATGAAGGCGCGATGCGATGCCTTGTCGCGCTCGAACCACATCTCGCCGCCGTGACGCTCGATCACCTCGCGCAGGCTGAGCGGGCTGTTCTGGCCGGGCGTGGCCATCGGCTCGATCTCCCAGGCCAGCAGCGTCTGGCTGCTGACCACCGCTCCCGACCAGGCAAGATCGAGTTGCACCAGGCGGCCGGCGGGCGCGAGGCGGAAGCGCAGCTCGCGCAGGCCGTATTCGTCACGCAGGCGCGAGGCGAGGTAGACGAGACCCTGCAGCAGGGAAAAGCTGTCCACCCTGACCCAGGCCTCGGCGGCGCATTCGTCCAGCTTGGTCGGCAGCCCGAGCTGATCCTCTATCCTTCGCCGCGCCGCGGCAACCAGATCCTCGCCGAGCATGTCCTCGAGGGGCCAGCGCGCCTTCAGCGCGTCCGAGAATTCGACGGCCGTGCGGTCCAGGCGCCTGCCCATCTGCTCCGCCTCGTCGCGCACGATGCCGATGAAGCGGTCGCGCTGGCCGGGTTCCATGTCCGGGTAGTCGAGCAGGTTCTCGACGGCGGCGCGAATGTTGGCGAGGGAAGCGCGGCTGCCCTCCGTCAGGGACTGCAGCAAGGCGTCACGGCGGCCCTCTCGCTCCAGGCTCTGCGTGATGTCCTCGAGCATGAGGACATAGCCGGCAACCTCTCGTCCGGCCGGCGCGGCCGCCGCTTCGCCTCGTTCCGCCGCCAGCACCGGCGCCATCTGCACGCGGATCAGCTGCCCGCCGCGGGTGGCCGTGACGAAATTGGCCGGCTGATGCGCGCCGTCGCGCGCCAGCCGCCGGCGGATGCCGTCCAGCGCGTGGGTGACGAGGCCGCGCTCGACCAGGGCGAAGATCGAACGGCCGAGGCCGACCAGGGCGCCGCCCTGGCCGGGGGCGGCCGCGCCGCCAGGCTCGCCGGCGCCGAACAGCAGTCGGGCGCGGCTGTTGTAGAGGAGGATGCGGCCGTCGAGATTGCAGACGACGACGCCCTGCGTCAGTTCCGACATCAGCGCTGCCAGGCGATTCCTCTCCTCCTCGACCGACGATCTCGCCTGGCGAATCCGCTCCTCGATGTCCCGCTGCAGGGATTCGCGCTGCTCGGCCAGCGCGTTCACCACTCGCGCCAGGGTGCGGATCTCCGGCGCGCCGCGTTCTTCCAGCCGCAGTCCCGGATTGGCATTGACCATGACCAGCGCCTGCTCGCGCAGGGCCAGCGGCGCCAGGACATAGGCGCGGTAGACCGTCTGCACGATCATGCCGAGGAAGACCCAGGCAAGGACGATGATGAGGATGGACAGGCCGAGGCGCGGTTCCACGATCGCCAGCAGGGACTGGCGCTCCGTCGCATCCATGTTCGACCACAGCACGGCGCCGAGGGCGCCGAACAGCAGCGCCAGCAGCAGGTAGAGCCCGGCCAGGACGAGCGCCAGCTTGAGCTTGCCGCCGCCGGGCATCAGGCGGGCACCGCGCGCGGCCGGCGCGGGCCCCCCGAGGGGGGCCCGCGGTTAGGCGCGGCGCGGCGGGCGGCCCC
>CAUJIV010000075.1 GCA_963205435.1 Pseudomonadota bacterium | reverse complement strand
GCTGGCGCCGGACTTCATCGCCGTCGACGGCGGCGAAGGCGGCTCGGGCGCGGCGCCGCAGGCGCTGGCCGACCACATGGCCCTGTCGATCGACGAGGCGCTGCCGCGGGTGGTCGACGCGCTGATCGAGACCGGGCTGCGCCAGCGGGTGCGCGTCATCGCCGCCGGCAAGCTGGTCACCTCGGCGCGCGCCGCCTGGGCGCTGGCGGCCGGCGCCGACTTCGTGAACAGCGCGCGCGGCTTCATGTTCGCGCTCGGCTGCATCCAGGCGCTGCGCTGCCACACCAACACCTGCCCGACCGGCATCACCACCCACAACCCGCGCCTGCAGCGCGGCCTGGTGGTGGAGGACAAGGCCGAGCGGGTGGCCAGCTACTGCCGCAACATGAACCGCGAGATCGACATGATCGCCCACTCCTGCGGCCTGCGCCACGCCCGCGAGTTCCGCCGCCAGCACGTGCGCATCGTCCAGCCAGGCGGGCAGAGCGTGGCCTTCAGCAGCCTCTATCCCTATCCGGCGACCTGAGACGGCCGCGCTCGCCGAGGGCCAGCCAGAGGCCGCTGCCGGCGATCACCGCCATGCCAGAGGCTGTCACCGCTCCGGGCATGTTGCCGAAGACGAGCCAGCCGAGCAGTGTCGCCCACAACAGCTGGACGTAGGTGAAGGGTGTCAGCATCGAGGCCGGCGCGCGGTGGAAGGCGTGGATCAGCAGGAAGTGGCCGACGCCGCCGTAGATCCCGAGGCTGGCGATCAGCAGCCAGTGCAGCGGCGAGGGTGCCGCCTGCTGCCAGATCCACGGCAGCGCGGCGCTGGTCACCGCCGTGCCGACCAGCGCCGTGTAGAACAGCTGCCGCATCGGATGCTCGGCCTGGCTCAGCTTGCGCGTCAGGATCTGGTAGAGGGCGTAGCTGAAGGCGCCGCCGAGCGCCCAGAGGACTCCGGCCAGGTTGAGGCCGCTGCCGGGGCGCACCACCAGCAGCACGCCGGCGAAGCCGATGCCGACGGCCAGCCAGCGGGCGCGGCCGATGCGCTCGCCGAGCAGGGGGCCGGCCATCAGCGTCACCAGCAGCGGCGCGAGGAACAGCACCGAGGTGGCTTCCGCCAGCGGCATGACGCGGAAGGCCGCCATGCCGCAGCCGGTGACGGAGAGCAGCGCCAGCGCGCGCACCACCTGCAGCCGCGGATTGGCGGTGCGCACCAGCTCGCCGCGCATCGACGGCGCGACGAACAGCAGCATCAGGACGAAGTGCACCAGGTAGCGCGCCCACACCAGCAGCGGCACGGCGAAGAAGGCGGTCAGGTATTTCGAGGTGGCGTCGAGGCTGGCGAACATCATCTGCGCCAGCAGGAAGAGCAGGATGCCGCGCAGCGGATGCTGCAGGGGCCGGCTCACCGGCCCGCTCCGGCGCGGCGCTCAGGCGGCGGTCCAGGCATTGAAGAGGCGGCGCGCGGCGTCGATGGTCTCGCCGGCGGCAAGGCCGGCCGGCCCGACGCCGCCGCCGGCGAGCAGGTCGGCGGCCAGCCCGTGCAGATGGACGGCGCACAGCGCCGCCGCCTCGGCCTCCCAGCCCTGGGCGAGCAGGGCGAGGGCGAGGCCGCTCAGCACGTCGCCCATGCCGGCGCTGGCCATGCCGGGGTTGCCGCTCTCGTTGATGAACCAGCGGCCGCCGGGCGCGGCGATGACGCTGCCGCAGCCCTTCAGCACGACGACCGCCGCGAATTTCCTGGCCAGCGCCAGCGCCGCGCCGAGGCGGTCGGCTTGCACGCTGGCGGCGTCGCTGCCGAGCAGGCGCGCCGCCTCGAGCGGATGCGGCGTCAATAGCGTCGGCGCCTCGCGCCGGCGCAGCTTCGCGGCGAGCACCGGGCGGGCAGCGAGCAGGTTGAGCGCGTCGGCGTCGAGCAGCAGCGGCAGCGGCGCGGCGATCGCCTGGCGCAGCAGGGCCATCGCCTCGCCCGACTGGCCGAGACCGGGCCCGGCCGCCAGCGCCGTGGCCAGCCCGGAGGCGAGGATCTCTTGCGGCCGGCGCAGCATCAACTCCGGCTGGACGAAGTCGACGGCGGGGGCGTCGACATCCAGCAGGCCGACGAAGACGCGTCCGGCGCCCAGCTTCAGCGCCGCGCGCCCGGCGAGCAGCGCCGCGCCGGCCATGCCGGCGGCGCCGCCGAGGATGGCGGCGCTGCCCATCATGCCCTTGTGGCTGTTGCGCGGCCGCGGCCGCAGTCGGCCGGCGAACAGTTGCGGCGTCGCCGTGCGCCCGGTGGCCTCGCTGCCGGCGTCGAGGCCGAGCCCGCAAACGTCGATGCTGCCGCAGTGATCGGGCCCGTCGAGAGTGAGGAGGCCGGGCTTGAGCGCGATGAAGGTGGCGGTGCGCTCGGCCCGCAGCGCCGCGCCCAGCACCCGCCCGGTGTCGGCGCACAGGCCGCTCGGGATGTCGAGGGCGAGCCGCGGGCAGTCGAGGCCGTTCATGCGGGCGACGAGTTCGGCATGCGGGCCCTCCAGCGGCCGCTGCAGGCCGATGCCGAAGAGGGCGTCCACCGCCAGCGTGTAGCGGCCGGGAGGAATCGTCGCGCCGGCCAGCGTGCCGCCCGCGTCGCGGTAGCGGCTCAGGGCGCGATGCGCGTCCTCGGGCAGGCGCTCTTCGCTGCCGGCGAAGACGACGACCGGCGCCAGGCCGCGCTCGCGCAGCAGGCGGGCGAGGACGAAGCCGTCGCCGCCGTTGTTGCCCGGCCCGCAAATGATAAGCGGCGGCGCGCCATCCGTGCCGATCAACTCGAGCGCCGGCGCCACGGCGGCGGCGCCGGCGCGCTCCATCAGCGGCGGCTCGGCGGCGGCGTGGCGCGCCTCGAATTCGCGCAGGGCGGCGACGGTGAAAATCGGCCGGGACGGGGCGTGGGGCATGCGCAATGCTACCGCAGCGGCAGGGAAGCCGCGCGCAGCTGCCCGGCCTGCCAGGCGAGGCGGCGGTTGACCAGGTTGTTGGCGATCAGCGCGCCGATCACCAGCGCCGCGCCGGCGATCTCCACCGCCAGCGGCCGGCGGCCCTGCCCGGCGCCGATGAGAAAGGTCACCACCGGCGCGAAGTTGCCGAACAGCGAGGCGTTGAGCGCCCCCAGCCGCGCCACCGCCAGGTTCCACAGCAGCACGGCGGCGAAGGAGACGACGAAGACGATGAAGAGCAGCACCGCCGCTTTTTCGCGCAGGCCGGCGGCGGCCGGCGGCTCGCTGTGGCCCGTCGCCGTCGCCGCCGCCACCGCGAGCAGGATGGTGAGCCAGCCGAGCGCCGCGGTGAGCGCCGTATAGCGCAGCGGCGACCAGCCGGCGAAGCGCTGCGCGCCGAGGGTGAAGGCGACCCAGCACCAGGAGGCGAGGTAGATGAGGGCGTTGCCGAGGGCGCCGCCGCCGGAATGGAGGCGGGCCGGCTCGCCCTGGCTGACGACCAGCGCTTCGCCGAAGAGGGCGACGGCGATGCAGGCCAGGGTCGCCGCGTGCGGGCGATGGCGCGTGCGCAGCCACTGCCACAGCGCGATATTCACCGGGACGAGGGCGAGGATGACGGCGCCCTGCTCGGGCTGCGTCAGGCGCAGCCCTTCATAGGCGAGCAGGCTGAAGCCGGCGAAGCCGGCGCTGCCGAAGGCCCAGGCATGCGCGGCGGCGCCCTCGCAGGACAGCGCGCGACGCCCTTCGAGCAGGGCGAGGGTGGCGAGGAAGCAGGCGGCGGCGATGCCGTAGCGCAGCAGCGTCAGCCAGTAGGGATCGATGACGGCGAGGGCGAGCTTGCTGGCCGGCAGGAAGGCGCCCCAGATCAGCACCACCGCGCACATCAGCAGGGTGCCGCCGGCGAGGCCACCGCGCATCAATGCAGTGTCCTCGCGGCGGCCGGAACTGGCGGAAACAGCGTGTCGAGGTCGCCGGCGCCGAAGCGGTATTCGCGGTTGCACATCTCGTCGCGGACGACGACCTCACCCTGCTCCGCGAGGATCGACTCGACCTCGTGGCGGCCGAGCGCGCGCAGCATGGCGCGCACTTTTTCCGCGTCCTCCGGGCAGTCGTAGGCGACCGGCTTTGGCGCGTAGAGGCGCACGTCCTCCTCGGCGAACAGCCGGCCGAGCAGGTCTGCCGGCGCCAGCTCGCGCATTTCCGTCGCGCTCGCCGTCGCGGCCAGCCCGCAGACGCGCGCCCAGCCGTCGGCGTCGCGGGCATCTGCGCCGGGCAGCTTCTGCAGGAACAGGCCGCAGGCGCTCTGCCCGTCGGCCGCCAGCCACAGACGCGCCGGCTGCTGCTCCGACTGGGCGAGATAGTGCTCGAACACCGCGGCGATGCTGTCGCCGGCGAGCGGCACCAGGCTCTGCCAGGGCTCGCGCGCCGCGTCGTTTTGCAGGATCAGCGACAGGCGGCCGTCGCCGAGCAGCGCGCGCAGCGACGCCGGCGCCAGGCCGGGCGCCGCCTCGGCCATGCCGCGCAGGCGCAGCGCGGCCGTGCAGTCGACCACCAGCAGGCGGACCTGTCCGCTGCCCTGCAACTGGAAGGTGAGGCGGCCGGGCTGCTTGAGGTTGTCGCCGATCAGCACCGCCGTCGCCGTCAGCTCGCCGAGCAGGTCGCGCACGGCGTCGTCGTAGCCGCGCCCAGCCAGCAGGCTGCGCCAGGAATCACCGAGGCGCGCGAAGGCGCCGCGGATGTCGAGCGCCTCGAAGAAGAAGCGCACGACGAAATCCGAATCGGCCGTCACTTCAGCTTCCTGGCGAATTCTTCCGGGTCGAAGCCGATCAGCAGGGTGCGGCCGGAGGCGACGATCGGCCGGCGGATCATGCTCGGGTTCTCGAGCATCAGGGCGAAGGCCTTTGTCTGCGTCAGGCCGTCCTTCTTCTCCGGCGGCAGGCGGCGGAAGCTCGGCCCGCGCGTGTTGATGAGCTTCTCCCAGCCGACCTCTGCCGCCCAGCGCCGCAGCAGGGCCGCGTCGGCGCCGAGCTTCTTGTAGTCGTGGAATTCGTAGGCGATGCCGTGGCCGTCGAGCCAGGCGAAGGCCTTCTTCATCGTGTCGCAGTTGCGGATGCCGTAAATCGTCGTCATGGGCGGACAGCCTGCCAATCTTCCATGATACTGCATGGCGCGGGCTCGCCGGCGGCCGCACGTCCCGGAGAGGACTGCGCGGCTAGGCCGGCACGCCGATGATCACGCTCGAGGCCTTGAACAGGGCGACCGCCTTTGCGCCGGGCTTCAGGCCGAGCTTGCCGGCGCTTTCGTTGGTGATGATGGCGGCGATGGCGCCGCCGCCGGGCAGCCCGATGACCACTTCGCTGTTCACGGCGCCGGCCTGCAGGCGGGTGACCGTGCCGGCCAGCCGGTTGCGCGCCGACAACTTCGCGCCCTCGCCGCCCGTCATGACGATGACGGAGGAGGCCTTGATCAGGGCGAAAGCTTCGCTGCCGGGCGCCAGGCCGAGGCTGTCCGTGCTCTCGCGCGTGATGATGGCGACGATCTGCTGGCCGCCGACGATCTCCAGGCCGATTTCGTCGTTGACCGCGCCCTTCCTGACGGCCGTCACCTTGCCGAGGAACTGGTTGCGCGCGCTGGTGTTCATTTTCATCCTTCTGATCAGGACAAGGTCATCGGCAATTCCGCTCGCCTGCCGGCCGAGCTGCTCGACGAACTGGCGGTGCTCGCGCTCGATCAGGCGGAAGTTTTCCACGAGTTGCTCGCCGCGCCGCGTCAGGCGCGTGCCACCGCCGCCCCTGCCGCCGGTCAGACGCTCCACCAGCGGCTCGCCGGCCAGGTTGTTCATCGTGTCGATGGCGTCCCAGGCGGCCTTGTAGCTCATGCCGATCGCCTTGGCCGCCCGGGTGATGGAACCGGATTCGGCCACCCTGGCCAGCAGGTCGATGCGGCCGGGGCCGCCGAGGTTCTCCCCGCCGACGGTCATCCAGACCGAGCCGCGCAGTTCGATGGGCTTTTGCTTCCTGGCCATGGCTTCGGCTTTCGCTCGGTGCCTCAGGCGGGAAGCATATCGGCAAATGCCCGCATTGGCTGCGCCCGGGCGGCCCCGGCCCCGGCGGCGACCTTGGCCAGCCGATCCGCTGCCGCGCCGGGTTCAGTCCGCCGCGTCATGCAGCAGCGCTTCCGAGCAGTCCGTTCCAGGGTCCGCGATCCGCCCGTCGCGCAGGCACGACACGTGATCGCCGAAGACGGCGACATCGTCCTCGTCATGGGTGATGAGAACCATCGGCACCTCGAGCCGGCGCTGCAGTTCGTCCAGCTCGGCGCGCATGCGCGCGCGCAGCGCCGGATCGAGGGCGGCGAACGGCTCGTCGAGCAGCAGGGCGCGGGGGTGTGCCACGAGCGCGCGCGCCAGCGCCGTGCGCTGGCGCTGGCCGCCCGACAGCTCGTCCGGAAACTGGTGGGCCATCGGCTCGAGCTTGAAGGCCTCGAGCCAGTAGTCCACCGCCTCGTGGCGCCTTTCGGGGGACGGGTTGCGCCAGCCGCCGGCAAGGCCGAAGCCGATGTTCTGCCGCACCGTCAGGTGCGGGAACAGGGCGTAGTCCTGGAACAGATAGCCCACCTGGCGCGACTGCGGCGCGAGGTCGACGCCAGCCGCGCTGTCGAACAGGGTGACGCCGCCGAGGCGGATGCAGCCGTCGTCCGGCCGCATCAGACCGGCGATGGCCTTCAGCGTCAGGCTCTTGCCGGAGCCGGACGGGCCGTAGATGACGATCCTCCGGCTGTGCGTGCGCAGGCGCACGTCGAGATGGAAGTTGCGCTTGCCGGAGCGCAGCGTCTTGCGGATGTCGATCTCGAGTTCCATGCCCGCCTACTTGCTGGCGATGCGCCCCGGCGCCAGGCGGCCGGCCGCCATCAGCACGACCAGGCAGACGACGGAGGTGATCAGCACGAGGACGTTCGCCACTTCGTCCTGCCCCGCCTGCACCGCCTCATACACCGCCACCGACAGCGTCTGCGTCTTGCCGGGAATGCTGCCGGCGACCATCAGGGTGGCGCCGAATTCTCCCAGCGCGCGGGCGAAGGCCAGCAGCACGCCGGCGAGGATGCCGCGCCAGGCCAGTGGCAGCGTCACGCGGAAGAAGACGCCGATCTCCGGAATGCCGAGCACGCGCGCCGCCTGCTCCAGCTGGCCGTCGACTGCCTCGAAGGCGGCGCGCGCCGGCTTGAACACCAGCGGGAAGGCGACGACGGTGGCGGCGATCACGGCGCCCTGCCAGGTGAAGATCAGGTTGATGCCGAAGGTCTCCTGCAGCCAGCCGCCGAGCCAGCCGCGCCGGCCGATCAGCACCAGAAGGTAGTAGCCCAGCACCGTCGGCGGCATCACCATCGGCAGGGTTAGCACGGTGTCGAGCAGGTCGCGGCCGGGAAAATGCGCCCGCGCCAGCAGGAAGCCGACGCCGACGCCGAGCACCAGGCTGATCGCCGTGGCGCAGCCGGCCACCTTCAGCGAGATGCCGAGCGCCGACCATGCCATGTCCATGCGCGGATCGTCCCGGTCCTACGGCCTGAGGAAGCCGAACCTGGCGAGGACCTCCTGCCCGGCCGGCGACAGCACGTGGGCGATGAAGCGGCGCGCTTCCTCGGCATTCGCGCCGGCGGCGACGCGGGCGATCGGATAGCTGATCGGCGTTCCCGCCGGCACGTCGAGCGCGACCTTGACCTTGTCCTTCATGACGGCCGCGTCGGTGGCGAAGACGAAGCCGGCGTCGACCTCGCCGCGCGCGACGTAGTCCAGCGCCTGGCGCACGTTCTGCGCCTGGATGATTTTGGCTTCGACCGCCGTCCACAGGCTCGCATTCTCCAGGGCGCGCCGGGCGTAGCGCCCCACCGGCACGCTGGCCGGGTTGCCCATCGCGATGCGCTTGACGCCAGGCCGCGTGAGGTCGCCGAGGGATGCGGGCGCGAGCCGGCTGCCCGCCGGCACGATCAGCACCAGGGCGTTGCGCGTGAAATCCCGGCGCTCGGCGATCAGATTCTGCTGCTGCGCCTGGTCCATGGTCTCCTGGTCGGCCGAGGCGAAGACATCGACCGGCGCGCCCTTGGCGATCTGCTGCAGCAGGGCGCCGGAGGCGCCGAAGTTGAGCAGCACCCTGGCGCCGGGATGTTGCGCCTCATAATCGCGGCCGATCGCGCGGAAGGCATCGGTCAGGCTGGCCGCCGCCGAGACGGTGAGCTCGGCGGCGGCGGCGGCTTGCGCCAGCGCCATGAGCGCCAGCAGAAACCATTTGCAAGCACGCGAAAGCATGAACCGGCTCCAGCGGGAAGACGAGAAGGCTAGAGTCGTAATATACAAGCGTATATAACGTCATGCAAGCTGCGCGAGCCATGCAGGCGGACAAATCTTGCGGTTCTAGAGGCTCAGCATGCCGCCCGGACAGGACGGGCTGGCGGCCAGCCGCGCCACGGTCGGCAGCAGGTTGAGCCCGCTGGCCTTGCGCAAGGCGACGGCGCGCAGGCCGAGCTCGCCGACGGGCACGCGGATCGCCTCGCCGACGGCGGCGAAGGCGATGACGTTGCCATGGTCGCAGGCCGGGAAGGCGAGGGCGCGCTGGTCGAAGGCCCTGCCGAGGCGGGCGACGCTGGCGCGCACCAGGCGGCTGCGGCCGAGCAGGTTCGCCGCCAGCAGGCCGTCGCCGCGCAGGCGCGCGCGGCAGTCGCGGTAGAAGGGCAGGCTGTCGAGCGCGCCGGCGCTGGCGGCGGCATCGAAGCCGTCGACGAGGATCAGGTCGAAGTCCTCCCGGCTCGCGGCCAGCCAGGCGGCGGCATCGCCGATCTCGATGGCCAGGCGCCGCGGGTCGTGCGGCAGGCGGAAGAACTGCTGCGCCGCCGCCACCACCCTCGGCTCGATCTCGACCACCGTCAGGCGGGCGCGCGGCCGGTGGCGGTAGAGGAACTTGGCCAGCGAGGCGGCGCCGAGGCCGACCAACAGCGCGCGCCGCGGCCAGCCCGCCTGCGGCCGCAGCAGCAGGCTGGCCATCATGACGCGGGTGTAGTCGAGCTCCAGCGACCAGGGCCGGGCGAGGCGCATGGCGCCCTGGATCCACTCGGAGCCGAAGTGCAGGTAGCGCACGCCGGCCTCCTCGCGGATGTCGACCGGAAAGGCCATGGCGGGATGCCGCTGGCGCGCGCCGGAGGTCAGCGGTTGAGCAGGGCTGAGAGCTTGCCGCGGAATTCGCGCGCCACGCCGTCGTCGATGTCCGGCAGGCTGAACACCTGCAGCATGGTCTTGCGGCCGATGTCGTCGCCGAAGCCGCGGTCGCGCTGGACGATCTCGAACAATTCGCCGAGGGCGCCGCGGTGGTCATGCTTCAGGGCGAGCAGCCGCGCCAGTTCCAGCCGCGCCTCGAGGTCGCCGCCGTCTGCGGCGATGCGCGCGCGCAGCGCCGCCTCGTCGGCGCCGCCGGCGCTGCCGCGCAGGAGGTCGATGCGGGCGGCGAGGGCCTCGATGCGGGCGCGGTCAT
>CAUJIV010000074.1 GCA_963205435.1 Pseudomonadota bacterium | reverse complement strand
CATGGGTGTGGAAGCGTACTCGGCATTTCTCGAAATGCTCAACGTGTTTGCCGTGGATCGGGAGCGGTTCCGCAACCCGGACTACACGCCGCCTAACGCTAGCTTGAGCGGCCTGCCGCTGAAGGAGGAATGAAATGGAACAAGCGCCCATTGCGGCAGGTCCGCTCGAAGCGTCTGTTGGGCGGCTGAGGTTCCCGCTCGAAAGGCCAAAGAAGATTCACAGCGGCCAATTTCCTTGGGCAAGCTGCGCGCCGTTTGTCGAGAACTCACGCGGCACCTTGATCCACCGACCGAGAAGCGGATCGACATACAACCTGCACCGAACGGGGCCGCATGTCGGCGTTTTGTTTTGGTGCGGCATGAGCGTTTCGTCGGGAGGAAAGAATCTCACGTTTCTGGAAGCGCCTCCGGAAGACCGCATTCTTTGCGAACGATGCGAAGCGGCTGCGGTGGCAAACGGCCTGCCGAGCGCCGACGAACTGGCCGGGCGGCATGTGCATAAAGGGCGCACGGTAGCGGTGGCGACGTGCTGCGATCTGACGCCCAACGTGGATGTCACCGGGCCGTGCTTGCACGGCTCCGGTGGACAGCAGGGTTCGGCGGCACCTGAGCCGTCTTCAGGAGACTGACTTTATGACATACGAAGAACGCCAGCAATGGCTTCAACAATGCTGGTCTGACAAGTGCTTGGCGATAACCGAACACATGCGCCTCTATTATGCGGTTGGCGAAATGATGGACGTTCTCGGAGCACACGGAACAATTTGTGCAAGGGATGACAGGGTGCAGGCGGTCATGGATGCGCTTCATGAAATTGACGGCGGCAATCGGATGACGCCGAACTCCAATTCAACGACAGATTCTGTCGGATAACGCCGACGACCTAAACCTAAGTCTCTGGCCATGCAGATCATCGCCGAACGCAACGCGACACCCGCCACGACGCAGCAGCCGAAGCTCATGGACCGCGTGCGCGAATCGTTGCGGGTGCATCGCTACACTCTCAGCACCGAGCGCACCTACTGCCACTGGATCAAGCGGTTCATCATCTTCCACGGCAAGCGGCACCCTTCGACCATGGGTGCGGCGGAGATCGAAGCCTTCCTCACCAACCTGGCCACCGCCGAGCGCGTCACGGCGAGCACGCAGAACCAGGCGCTGCATGCCGTGCTCTACCTCTACAAGCGAGTGCTCGGCGTCGAGCTGCCATGGCTGGATGGCATCGTGCGGGCGCGCGAATCGAAGCGCCTGCCGGTGGTACTCACCCAGCGCGAGACGGCCGCGCTGCTGCGACACGTGCATGGCACCTCCGGCACCATCATCAAGCTGCTCTACGGCACCGGCATGCGGCTGCTCGAAGGTCTGCGGCTGCGTGTGAAGGACCTCGACCTCGAGCGCCGCGAGATCGTCATCCGCGAGGGCAAGGGCGACAAGGACCGCGTCACCGTCCTGCCGGCTTCCCTCCTCGACGAGCTGCGCGACCACCTGGCCGCGCGTCGCATGATGCACGACAAGGACCTCGCCACCGGCCATGCCGATGTCGAACTGCCCTTCGCCATCGAGCGCAAGTATCCGAAAGCCGGCCAGCAGTGGTCTTGGCAGTACGTCTTCGCGGCCAAGGACTACAGCGTCGATCCGCGCACCGGCGTCTATCGCCGCCACCACCTGGGCGAATGGACGATCCAGCGCGCTGTGCGCGCCGCCGCACGCTCGGCCGGCATCCCCAAGCTCGTGCACCCGCACACCATGCGCCACAGCTTCGCCACGCACCTGCTGGAAAACGGCGCAGACATCCGCACCGTGCAGGAGCTGCTCGGCCATGCGGACGTCAGCACCACCATGATCTACACGCACGTTCTCAACCGCGGCGGGCAAGGTGCCACCAGCCCGCTTGATCGACTCATCGCTTAGGAGACCGCATGAACGCACCCGAAAACGCCATCGCCGTCGCCTCGCTGCCCCTGGCTGCCCTCGGCGCCCAGCGCGCCAGGCTGGCCAATCTCCTGCAGGCCTTCCTGGCGATCGACGACTGGACAGACGACAGCATTGCCACTCCTGAACTCATCGCCGAAGCGAAGGCAGCGCTCGCCGATCTGGAGGGACTGACTTTTGAGGCGGCGGCATGATCCCCGGT
Source organism: Pseudomonadota bacterium (assembly GCA_963205435.1). Classification (GTDB taxonomy): domain Bacteria; phylum Pseudomonadota; class Gammaproteobacteria; order Burkholderiales; family Rhodocyclaceae; genus Desulfobacillus. The sequence goes on along the minus strand of CAUJIV010000074.1, from coordinate 4,107 downwards.
ATCGTCGAGCAGATCCGCGCCGCGATCGCCTGCCGCCAGGCGCAGGAAGCTCACCAGGAGAAGCAGCGCGACGAAGTTCGCCGCTACGCCAGGCGCGCCGAGGCGGCGCGCGGCAAGCGCGTGAAGAAGAAGCCGGCGAGGCGCGCATGAGCCGGCACCACGGCCCCCGCCAGCGCTGGAGCGAAGAAGACATCGCCTGGCTGGCCGCCCTCTGGCCGGACACGAAGAGCGCCCTGGTCGCCGAGGCGCTCGGCCGGCGCCTGGCGCAGTGCTACGGCATGGCCCACAAGCTCGGCCTCAAGAAGAGCGCGGAATACCTCGCCGGCCCCGACGCCTGTCGGCTGCGGCGCGACGACCACCCGGGATGGGCCTACCGCTACGCGCCCGGGCACAAGCCCTGGAACACCGGCCTGAAAGGCTGGACGGCGGGCGGGCGCTCTGCGCAGACGCGCTTCAAGAAGGGCAATCGCACCGGCCGCGCGCGGGCGGTCTATCAGCCGATCGGCGCCGAACGCATCAGCAAGGACGGCTACCTGCAGCGCAAGGTGAACGACGACTTCCCGCTGCAGCGCCGCTGGAAGGGCGTGCACGTCATCGTCTGGGAAGAGCACCACGGACCCGTGCCGAAGGGGCACCGGGTGTGTTTCATCAACGGCGACAAGCGCGACATCCGCATCGGCAACCTCGCGCTCATCTCCGACGCCGACAACATGCGGCGCAACAGCCTGCACAACCAGCCGACGGAAATCCGCCAGATCATCCAGCTGCGCGGCGCCCTCAACCGCAAGATCAACGCCAGGAGCAAAAACGCATGAAGACCATCGCCGACCTGCGGGACAACCTGTTCAAGGTGCTCGACGACCTCTCCGACAAGAACGCCTCGGCCGAGACCATCGCCCGCGCCAAGGCCATCTCCGACATCGCGCAGACCATCATCAACACCGCCAAGGTCGAGGTCGATTACATCCGCGCCGCCGGCGGCAAGGGCGGCACCGGTTTTCTCGGCGCGGCCGCGGCGCCGGCGCTGCCGGACAAGCGCGACGACAAGGACGTCGTCGAGCGCGGCAAAGGCTACACGGTGCGCCAGCACCGGCTGGAGGGGTGAGCGTGATTCAGGCCGCGATCCTCTTCGCCAGCACCTTCACGCTGGTCTTCCTGCTCGGCGTGCAGCAGCTCAATGTCCAGCACGGCCACCGGCTCGCCGCTGCCGCCACCAGCCTCTTCATCGGCATCAGCCAGCTGGCGCTGTACAAGCTCGCGCCCGACGCCGGCGGCGTGGAGATCGCCGCCTACCTGGCCGGCGGCCCGCTGGCCATCGTCTGCGCCATGCAGGTGCATCCGTGGCTGCGGGAGCGATGGAGATGAGCCACGTCGCCCGCATCGAGAAGATCGAGGACGAGTGCCGCGGCGTCTGGGCTGACGCAGGAGACCATACGAAAACCCGTACCATACGGGCAACCGTATGGTACGGAAGAAGCTACTTTGCGGCGGCCTCCCGCCACCACCGCTGCCAACCGATCAGGCCGGCACGCCACTCCCGGCAGTCGGTGTAGTTTTCGGCAACGGTTTCGAGGGCGGCAGCGTCCGCAACTCGTTCGGCGTCTCCAGCAGCCAGGCGGGCGGGGTCGGCGGGTTCGCCGGTCGCAGCTGCGTCGTGGAGCAGGCGCCAAGCGCCATCGAGATCGCAACGGCGAGCGGCAGGGACAAGGGTTTCATAGCGGACGACCTCCTTGATGATGGTGCGGGCGTTGGGGATGCGCTTCTCGCGCTCGGCGGACAGATCGGCGGCGAGGGTGTCGGCGGCGGCCTGGCGGCGCTGGATTTCCTCGGCGTAGGCCACGGCCTGGGCGTGCAGCCTGGCGGCCTCATGGTCGCCGCGCAGTCGCCAGCCGGAGGCCGCCGAGAGGGCCAGGGCGGCGAGCAGGCCGAGGATGATCCAGGGATTCAGGATTGACGGCATACGCCTCTCCCCCAGTGTTCGTATTTCGGTTGATGGCGGAGGATGATGCGCTCGGGGTAGCCGAGGTTTTCCGCGCAGTGCTTCGGGTGGCGGCTCGCCCGGCCGCACGCGGAGTTCACCGCTTCCCTGTCCGCAGGGCTGGCGGCCAGGCGAGCCTCCTTGAGCCAGTGGCTTAAGCCGCCGTTGTAGCTGCGCAGGGTCGCCCACCAGCGGTTGCACTCGCCGCCGGCGATGGCGAGGCGGTCGTAGAGGTGCTTGTCGTAGGTGGCCAGGGCGTGCATGGCCCATGCCGGCGAGAGCGTGTCGCAGCCGGGCGGGAGGCCAGAATATGCCCCGCAGATCCACGTCGCCGTCGCCGGCATGAACTGGGCCATGCCCGTTGCGCCCACATGGCTGCGCGCATCCGGCCGCCAGCCGCTCTCCTGGTGGATCTGCGCGGCCATGGTGGCGACGGGGGCGTCGAGCCCCCACACCAGCCGGGCGCTGCGCGTGAGATCGCGGCGGTACTGCTCCTGCGCGAAGCCTTCCCGCGCCAGCAGCATCGCCACCACCACGAAGGCGACGATCAGGAGGTCGCGGAAGACGTTGTCCTCCGGTGGCTCGGGTGGCTGGTCGTCCCAGTCAAGCACCGAGGCTCACTCCGAGGATGCAGGCCGCGACGATCAGCGCACGGCGCTGCATGGCGAAGCAGAAGCGGCTGTCGTGCGGCTCGACCATCAGGTCGTCCGGCCTGGCGTAGTAGAAGATGCTGCGGTCGAGCCAGTAGCCGACGACGCCGCCCAGGGCCTGCAGCGAGAGCTTGTAGAGGGTGACGCCGATCTGCTGCGGCGCGACCACGACCACGACCAGGCTCAGAATCAGGGTCGCGTAAAGCCAGCTGTCCATGCGAAAGCGTTTCATCACGCACCTCCTTTCATCTTCACGATCCCTTTAAAGCCTTCCCATGCGGCATACCCGACTCCGCTCAATGCAGCGATGATGCCCCAGCCGCCGACCTGCGCGCGCACCTTTTCGTGGAACTCGGCCTTGCGATTCTCCCGCTCGATCCACGTCTTGAAGGTCTGATGATGATCGGCATGCTCTTCCGCCGACATGCCGCCGTGCATGGCGGCGGTCAGCGCTTCGATGTCTTCATCGGTGAGGGTGCGCGCCCGGCGTTCTCCGATCATCCTGGTCTCCTATGTCCGCAACTCCGGCGGCAGATGCCGCCCTTCGCGCTCCTTGCGGAAGGCGTTTCCGCAGTGATTCGGACCCTGGAACGGCCAGAACAGCACGTCGATGACAATGTGGTACGCCTTGTACGGATACCGGTGCCGCTGCCGCCAGCAGCGCGACGACATGGTTTCGTCGGCCCACGATTCCAGCGAGAGCGGGTTCAGCGCCACGTTAAGTAGCTGGTCGAGCGCAATAGCCAGTTGGTACAGGCCGTGCTTGATTTTTGTGTTCACGCTGCTGCCCCCTCGTCGATAAAAATCATCTGTGACCGGAGCGCCGAGAATCTCCGCTGTCCGCCCCGGCCCGATTGCCGCGCTATTTGGCACTGGCTTCCGTGCCGTTTAACGCAGGGTAGTACCGCCCACCGCCGTTCGCCTCACGCTTCCGGTATCTGCGCCAGCGCGGCCCGCACGCCGGCCAGCACGCCGGCAAGGGTCGCCCTGTCCGTCGCCGCCCGCGCCTGTTCCTTGGCCGGCAGGCGAATCGCGCGGATCGCGGCAAGGACAGCCATCCACGCCGTCTCGGTGGCGAGGATGTCGTCCGCCGCCTGGGTCGCCGTCCAGCCCTTCGCCGTGGACCACGACTGCACCGAGGCCGGCACTTGCCCGCTGTAGCCGGCCTGCTTGTACGCCGCCGCCTGTCGCGCGGCGAGGCGGTATTCCTCGACCACGAGGCTGCCCGCGCTGATGTATCGGTTGCGCTTCCGGTCGCAGATCGTGTCGATCTCGGCGATGGCGGCGGCGATCTCCTCCGGAGTCACCGGCGCAGGCGGTGCCTCCCACGACGCACCGTTGCGGACGAGGCCCTGCTTCATGCCGGGCGCGGCATCCTGCAAGGCGTAGCCGCCGATGGCGGCGAGCATGAATTCCTGCCCGCCCATGCGCAGGCGGTCGCCCGAGAATTCCGGCTCTCCAATCGCCAAAATCGTGTCG
>CAUJIV010000073.1 GCA_963205435.1 Pseudomonadota bacterium | reverse complement strand
GTCTGTTTCAAAATAGCGCCGTACATCCTCCTCCGGGAATTGCGCCCCCGAAACATAGCGTATGCCAGGCCCCTTCCCGATCGCCTTGATGCGCCCTTCATTTACCAGGTTTCGCAGGCGGCGATTGAGCGTAGACCGGCTAATTCCGGCAAACCGTGTCCCCAAAGCATCGGGGGCGGCCCCATAAGGCCCCGCGACGACAATGGCTCGCATCAGATCTTCCGCAGACAAGGCCTTTGATCGCGCCATTTGACAGTATGGTTTATAACTTAATTATTTGTTATAAAAAGAATAATAAACTATCGCGTCAAATCACGTCGCAAACAGAAAATTTGCGTCATTTATCCTTCCCTCCCCCTTGGTCAGGGCTGCGCTACCCGGCATAGCCGTCCGGATTCATGCTTTGCCAGCGCCAGGCATCCTGACACATTTGCGCCAGGTCGCGTTCGGCGCGCCAGCCCAACAGGTACGCCGCCCGGGACGGATCCGCGTAGCAGGCGGCGACATCGCCCGGACGACGGGCCACGATGCGACAGGGGATCTCGCGTCCCGAGGCCCGGCGGAAGGCATCGACCACCTCCAGCACGCTGTAGCCATGCCCGGTGCCGAGGTTCACCGTCAGCACGCCCTCTACCGCCTCCAGCTTTTCCAGCGCCGCCAGATGGCCGCGGGCGAGGTCGACGACATGGATGTAATCCCGCACGCCGGTGCCGTCCGGCGTCGGATAATCGTTGCCGTAAACATTGAGCGCCTCGCGCCGACCCACCGCCACCTGTGCGATGAAGGGCATGAGGTTGTTCGGCACGCCGCCCGGATCCTCGCCGATCAGCCCGCTCTCGTGCGCACCGACGGGGTTGAAGTAGCGCAACAGCGCGATCTTCCAGGTCGGGTCGGCGCGAAACAGATCCTGCAGGATCGACTCGATCATCGCCTTGCTGCGGCCGTAGGGGTTCGCCGGCCGCAGCGGGTGGTCCTCCCGCACCGGCACCGCGTCCGGATCGCCGTACACCGTCGCCGACGAGCTGAAGACCAGCCGGCGGACGCCGGACGTCCTCATCGCCGCGCACAGCGCCAGCGTGCCGCCGATGTTGTTGTCGTAATACTCGAGCGGCCGCGCGACGGATTCCCCCTCCGCCTTCAGGCCGGCGAAATGCAGCACTGCGCCGATGGCGTGTTCGCGGAACACCGCGCGCAGGGCTGCCGCGTCGCGCACATCGCATTCGTGGAAGGCGACCGGCCGGCCGGCGATCCGCTCGATCCGTCCACACACCTCGCGACGGCTGTTGCACAGATTGTCGACCACCACCACGCCATAACCGGCCTGCAGCAGTTCGACACAGGCATGGGAACCGATGTAGCCGGCGCCTCCCGTTACCAGAATCTTGTTTGCGGATTTCATAAGCTCATTCCGTCTGGCGGGGGCGATACTCCGGGACGAACCGCATCAGGCGTTGCTTGACGTCCTGTTCCTCCTGTGGCGCACCCCGCAACCAGGCCAGAAGATCCGCCATCTCCTCCGCCGACAGTGCCGCCTGGGCGCGCGCGATACGCAGCTTCGGATGCGGCGTCGGCAGCGTATGCTCGCCGTCGGCGAGCAGCTCCTCGAAAAGTTTTTCGCCGGGACGCAGGCCGGTAAAGACGATCTTGACCTCTTCCTCGGAGTAGCCGGAAAGCCGGATCATGTCGCGCGCCAGATCGACGATCTTCACCGGCTCGCCCATGTCGAGGACGTAAATCTCGCCGCCCTGCCCCATCAGGCCGGCCTGCAGCACCAGCTGCGCCGCCTCTGGGATCAGCATGAAATAGCGGATGATGTCCGGATGCGTTACGGTCACCGGTCCGCCGCGGGCAATCTGCTCGCGGAATCTCGGAATCACGCTGCCGCTGCTGCCAAGGACATTGCCGAATCGAACCGTCACGAAGTGCGTATTCGGGCTTTCGGTCTGGAGGGCCTGGCAAACCATTTCGGCGAGACGTTTGCTGGCGCCCATCACATTGGTCGGATTCACCGCCTTGTCGGTGGACACCATGACGAACTTGCCGACGCCTGCCGCCATCGCCGCGCGCGCCACGCGCAAGGTGCCAAGCACATTGTTGCGCACTGCCTGCCAGGCATTCTCGTTTTCCATGAGCGGCACATGCTTGTAGGCTGCCGCATGAAATACCACCTCGGGCCGGTGTGCGGCGAAGGCAGCCCCCAGACTGGCCTCGTCCTTGACATCGCCGACGAGGCAGGCAATGCCGACTTCCGGAAATTGGGCCGCGAACTCCTGCTCGATGCGATAGAGGACAAATTCCGACTGCTCGAAGAACACCAGCCTTGCCGGCGCATAGTGCGCGATCTGGCGACACAGTTCGGAGCCGATCGACCCGCCGGCGCCGGTCACCAGCACGCAGCGACCCGTCAGCAGACGGTGCAGGCCCTCGTCGTCGAGCTGGATCGGATCGCGTCCGAGCAAGTCCTCCAGCTCGACCTTGCGCACCTGGGAGACGGAGACTTTGCCCGACAGCACATCGGCCATTGCCGGCACGGTCAGTACGATAAGGCCGGCGGCGCCTGCGAGTTCCGCCGCCCGACGCCGCTGCCCGGCCGACGAGGAGGGCATGGCGATGATGGCATGCGTCACGCCGAACCGGCCGGCGTGCCCGGCCACCGACGCGAGCGGGCCCAGAATCGGCACGTCCGCCAGGCGCCGGCCATGCTTGGCGGCATCGTCGTCGAGCAGTCCGACCACCCGCCACCCCGAACTGCGCGACAGGTCCTTCAGCAACATGGCAGCCGCATCGCCCGCGCCGAGCACCAGCACCGGCTGCCCTTCATGCAGGTTCGACGAAAGAAGATGGCCATCCTTCCAGGCCCGGTAAAGAAAGCGACTGCCGCCCATCGCCAGCAGCAGCAGAATCGGATGCAGCAGCAGGACCGAACGCGGGACGCCGGGCGCCTGGATCATGTACACGACGCCGGCCGTGGCCATGGCGCCGAGACCCACCGCGATGAGCAGCCGGCGCAGATCGCCCATGCTGGCGTAGCGCCAGATGCCGCGGTACAAGCCGAACTTCAGGTAGATCGCCGCATACAGCGGCATCACCCAGGCCAGCGCCTGAAACGAAGCCGCCAAAAACTCCGGGGAAACGTCGAAGTTGAAGCGAATCCAGTAGGCGGCCAGCCACATGACGGCCGTCGCCGTCAGGTCATGGATGAAAGCGAGCAGCGCGCGCCAGTTCATTGTTTACGTATCGTCCGAATTCCCAGCCACGCCAGAAAAGTCAGCCACGCCGGCACGGCGATCCACTGCACCCAGGCCGGCAACGCCAACAACCCGATTGCGAATACGGCGCCCGCCACCATCAGGGCGGCCCAGCGCAGCGTCATGCCATGGTGGCCATAGCCCATCCGCACCATGCGTTGATAGACATGCTCGCGATGCGCCTCCCACACGCGCTTGCCCGCCAGCGCCCGCCGCGCCAGCGTCGCCGATGCGTCGAGCACGAACGGCGCGAACGCCAAAACAGGGAACCACGCCGGCCAGGCGCCCTGCCAAATTCCCACGAGCCCCAGGCCTCCGGCCAGAAACCCCAAGGGAACAGAACCCACGTCTCCCATGAAGATCCGCGCCGGCGGCCAATTGAAGCACAGAAAACCGGCGCACGCGGCTACGACAGCGGCACACCATGTGGCCTGGGTCGAGTCGCCGGCCATGGCGAAACCTGCCGCATAAGCCGCGAATCCCGCTACGCCCTGGCTTCCCGCCAGTCCGTCTGCGCCGTCCATGAAGTTGTAGAGATTCGTCATCCAGCCGATTGCCAGCATGGCCGGCAGCCACCATACAACAGGCAGCGCGATCAGATGGCACAACACCGCCGCCGCGACCAGATGCACCGCCAGCCGCAGCCAGAACGGCAGATGCCTCAGGTCGTCCGCGAGCGAGAGCAGCGCCAGTCCCAGCACCATCGCCAGCAGGAGGTTCGACACCCCGAGCCAGGCTCCGGCCGCCAGCAGCGCCAGGACAATGCCCAGCCCGCCGCCGTGCGGCGTCGGCCGCTCATGCAGGGATCGATGGTTGGGCCGATCGAGGCCGCGGTCGGCGAAGCGCAGGCGCAGCCGGACGATCGCCCAGGAAAGCGCAAAGGAAACCGGCACGGCTAGCCAGGGGTTGTCTGTCATTTCTCAGCCCGACCGTGGCAACCGCAACCAGCGAAGAACGTCGAGCTGCGGATCAAGCCTGTTCAGCGCCGCCAATCCGCGCCGAACGCGCTTGACCCAGCCGCTCCCTCGAGACAGCAAATCCTGCCACACCTCCTCTACTTCCCAGGCGCGGCGTTCCCGCAGGACTGATAGCAGCATCCCCGCCTGCTGGAGATCCTTGTTCGCCTTTGCCTGGAACGCCCCCGCACGCTCGCCGGCCACGATCAGCTTGTGCAAGGCGTACCGCGCCGGATGTGGCACATTGACGAGCACCGCACCCGCCTCGGCAAGCAGCACGGTCTGCTGAACCTGCTCCAGCGAGAACTCCATGAACTTCAGCGGTTGCAGCATCACATGAAGAACCGGGTGCTCGTACGGCACCTCGCCGCTGCGGCGCAGTGTCGTCAGGAAGTCGAGGCGAAATTCCGGTTCGCGCGGATTCAGATAGGCCGCGCCTCCCTTGCCGGCCAGGCCGGCAACCGGCAGAAATCCCATTCCCAGCGAATCGATTGCTTCATGCGTATTGACTTCAAGGTCAGGGGCCAGCGCAAGCGCGATATTCTTTCCGGGATGCGCGAAATCGATATCCTGGGTATGCAATGCCTCCGACCACCGCACGCCGAGCATATTGCCGAATGCGATGAAGGCGTGCGTGCCGACTAGAACACCGCCCCCCCTGAAAAAGCCATACTCGGCAAGTCGTTTCAGTACCTGAAAGTGTCGAGGGAGGATACCCGCACATCCGAGTGCAATCGCCGAGCGGGCAAGCGGCGCCAGCGAACTCGTGACGGCGGGCTGGCCCTTGCGGGCGATCAGTCGCTTCACCGCATCGTTGTCCGGCCCGACGAAAACCTGCCGCAGCTTTCCGGCCGGCTCGGTATATTGGTAATACCAATATTTGTGGCCCTTGACCGTCTTGGCTGCAAACGAGCCGGCCAGATCGGCAACCGAACGCATGTGCTCGGCGCCAATCGTCGCATCGAGCACCTGCGCATAGGCAGTCTGGGCTGTAAGGGAAAGATCGGTATAGGTTGGCATTGGAGAGTTATACTAGCATACAAGCATAATTAGTATAACAGTGGTAATCCACAACATTGTCGGGCTGAAGCCCGACCTACGGGCTGGGGCGCGCAGATCGTACAAGCGGCAAACCAGCCCCCAGCATCTCCCGCACCCCCTCATCGAGGCCGATGCCCGCGCGCCAACCGAGCTCCCGCCCGATCCGTACCGGCGAATAGCAAGCCGAGCCGAGCAGCCGCTCCGCCACTTCCGAATTCAGGGGCAGAGTCCGGCCGGCGAGTCTGCCCAGCCCGTCGCCCAATCTCCCGCCGCAACGCAGCAGGGTCGCCGGCACCCGCCAGCGCACGGGCGGCTTTCCAAGCGCGCGGCGAATCGCATCGTAGATCTCGCGCCCGGAATACGCATTCGGGTCCGCCACGATGTAGGTGCGTCCGTTCGCCGCCGGCGCCTGAGCCAGTCGCATCACCGACACGACATCATCCACATGCACCAGCGAGCGGCGATTGCCGGTTTCCGGCAGCGGCGGAAACCAGCCGGCACGGATGCCGCGCGCCATGCGTTCCAGGTTGCTCCGCCCGCCGCGGCCGTATACCATCGCCAGCCGCAGATTCACCACGTGCATGCCGTATTTCGCTCCTGCCTCCAGCACCGCCTCCTCCGCCGCGCGCTTGGCGCGGCCATAGGGCGTGGCCGGTTCGCCAGGCCAATCCTCGTCGACGTAGACATCCCCCGGCTCCGCCATCGCCTTGACGCTGGACAAGTACACGAAACGGCGCACCCCGGCCTCGCCCGCCGCCACGAGCAGATTTCGCGTGCCCTCGAAGTTGATGCGCCAGTGGATGTCGGGGTCCGATGAGGAGAAAGCGTGGGCGTAGCCGGCGCAATGGAAGACAGTCTCGATACCTTCGCAGGCCGCAGTCAATGACGCAGGGGCCAGCAGATCGCCCACGATCTCGTCCGGCAGGCCCTCCGCTCGCCGCACCAAAGCACGCGCGCCGGACAACCGCAGCCGCCGACCGATGAAACCGGTCGCACCCGTGATCAGGTTGTTCGATTCCACGCTCTGTGAAATTTAGTCTTACTGTGTCACAAGCGTCGCCTTGCGTTTTGTCGCCCGCAACAGGGACGTTGCCCGAGGCGTTCGATCAACTGAAAGCTGAGCTGGTAACAGATTGTG
>CAUJIV010000072.1 GCA_963205435.1 Pseudomonadota bacterium | reverse complement strand
GTCGCGCGCCTCGCCGCCAAACTTGCTCGACAGCACCGTCGTGATCGCCGCCGTCAACGTCGTCTTGCCATGATCAACGTGCCCAATCGTCCCCACATTCACGTGCGGCTTGGTACGCTCAAATTTGCCTTTGGCCATGTCCTTACCCGTGTCAAAAAAGTCAAGTCAAATGCTGCAATGCGCTGGTGCCCATGGCGTGGATTGAACACGCGACCTCTCCCTTACCAAGGGAGTGCTCTGCCACTGAGCTACATGGGCAGCAATTCGTTCCTGGAGCGGCGAACGGGAATCGAACCCGTGTCATCAGCTTGGAAGGCTGAGGTTCTGCCATTGAACTACCGCCGCCCGTCGTCGCTCCCGAAACCGGCCGCTGCCATGGCCCGCCTGCCATGCCGAACCGATTGCCTTCTGGTGGAGAGGGAAGGATTCGAACCTTCGAAGGCAGAGCCGGCAGATTTACAGTCTGCTCCCTTTGACCGCTCGGGAACCTCTCCAGCGAAACGGCGAATTTTGCTCATTTTTTCCCAAAAAGTCAAACAGCTGTCTGCCGAAAACATAAAATCATTGGAAATTCCGCAAGAAGCGGCTAGAATGACAGGCTTCCCCCATTTGTGGCAGGAACGATCCGCATGCCTGGCATCCGCGTCAAGGAAAACGAGCCGTTCGAAGTGGCCATCCGCCGCTTCAAGCGCGCCATCGAAAAAACCGGCCTCCTGACCGAACTGCGTTCGCGCGAGTTCTACGAGAAACCCACGGCCGAGCGCAAGCGCAAGCTCTCCGCTGCGGTGAAGCGCCATCACAAGCGCATCCGCAGCCAGATGCTGCCGCCCAAGATGTACTGACCGGCGCGGCCCGCCCGGGCCGCGCATCCGCAACGGCCACGAATCACGCGGGCGGCGCCCGGTTGATTCGTGGCCTTGCTTTTGTTGGTGGCCTTGCAATTTGCTGCCGGAGAACGCCATGAGCCTCAAGGCCCGCATCGTCGAGGACATGAAAGTCGCCATGAAGGCGCGCGAGACCGCGCGCCTGGGCGCGATACGCCTGCTGCTGGCCGCCATCAAGCAGCGCGAGGTGGACGAGCGCAGCGAACTCGACGATGCCGCCGTGCTCTCCGTCATCGACAAGATGCTCAAGCAGCGCCGCGATTCCGTCGCCCAGTTCGAGAAAGCCGGGCGCCTGGACCTGGCCGATGCCGAGAACTTCGAGATCGGGGTGCTGTCAGGCTACATGCCGCCGCAACTTTCCGAGGACGAGCTCCGGGCGGCCGTCACCGAGGCGATCGCCGCCGCCGGCGCTGGCGGGGCCGGCGACATGGGCAAGGTGATGGCCCTGCTCAGGCCGCGGCTGGCCGGTCGCGCCGACATGGGCCGGGTCTCCGGTCAGGTCAAGGCTGCCCTGGCAAAAAACTGAATCCGCCGGCAAAAGCGCCGCGCTTTCCTATAATGGACCGAAGGCCGGGGGCGGAAGCGGACCGGGCGCCCTCCTGAGCATCGAGCGTGATTCCAGAATCCTTCATCCAGGAACTCCTTGGGCGGACAGACATCGTCGACGTCATCGAACGCCACCTGCCGCTGAAAAAGGCGGGGGCCAACCTAGTCGCCTGCTGCCCTTTCCATAGCGAAAAGACGCCGTCCTTCTCGGTCAGCCCGGCCAAGCAGTTCTATCACTGCTTCGGCTGCGGCGCCCACGGCAGCGCCATCGGCTTCATCATGGCCTATTCCGGCCTCGGCTTCGTCGAGGCCGTCGAGGATCTCGCCGCGCAGGCCGGCCTGCAGGTGCCCTCCGAGAAGGCGAACGGGCGGCGCCAGGCGTCAGCAGCCGCTCCGCTCGCCGGGCTGATGGCCGAGGCGGCCAAATATTACAAGGAACAGCTCAAGGCCAGCCCCAGGGCCATCGACTACCTCAAGGCGCGCGGCCTCAGCGGCGAGATCGCCGCGCGCTACGGACTCGGCTACGCCCCTGACGGCTGGCAGGGCCTGTCAGTCGCATTCCCGGATTATCGCAGCCAGGGGCTGGTCGACTGCGGCCTGGTCATCGAGGGCGAAGGCGGCAAGCGCTATGACCGTTTCCGCGATCGCGTCATGTTTCCCATCCTCGACAGTCGCGGCAACGTCATCGGCTTCGGCGGCCGGGTCATCGGCCAGGGCGAGCCGAAATACCTGAACTCGCCGGAAACGCCCCTGTTCGAGAAGGGTCGCGAACTGTACGGCCTGCCGCAGGCTCGTCCCGCCATCCGCGAGGGAAACAGCGTCATCGTCGTCGAAGGTTACATGGATGTGGTGGCGCTGGCCCAGCATGGCATCGGCAACGCCGTGGCGACGCTGGGCACCGCCATCACGGCATACCAGGTACACAAGCTGCTGCGCCTGGCCGATCGCGTCATCTTCTGCTTCGACGGCGACCAGGCGGGCCGCAAGGCGGCAGCCCGGGCGCTGGAGGCCTGCCTGGAACAGGTTGCCGACGACAAGACCGTCGCCTTCCTCTTCCTGCCGCCCGAGGACGACCCGGACAGCTTTGTCCGCGCCCGCGGCGCCGGCGCCTTCCTCGAGATGGCGCGCCGGGCGACGCCACTGACCGACTTCCTCATGCAGGAGCTGAGGGCTGGAAAGGACCTGGCCACGGCCGAAGGGCGCTCGCAGCTGGTGCATGCGGCGAAACCCCTGCTAGTCCGGCTGCAAGCGCCCCTGCTGCGCCTGCAGCTCGTCAAGCTCCTCGCCCAGGCCAGTGGCTTCTCGCAGCCGGAGATCGAGGCGCTGTGCGAGCTGCCCGTGGTGGCGCGGCGCAAGGCGCCGGCACGATCTCCGCGCGGCGCGCCCACCCCCCTCGTGCGCAAGCTGTTGCGCCTGATCGTGCAGCAGCCGGCCCTCGCCGCCCGCCTGCCACACGATCTGATTCCGCCCGGCCATGCCGAATCGCAGGCCTTGGGCGCGCTCGCCGCCGCGGTTGCCGAGGGCAACCTTGGCGAACAGGACTTCGGCAGGGTGCTGGAGCATTTCCGCGACACCGGGCACGAGGCGCTGATCTCGGAAGTCCTCGCCGAACTGGTGGAAGCGGAGTTCGACGAGGAATCGATCGAGGCGGTTTTCACGGATACCGTCGAGCGGTTGCGGCAGGCGGCCGTACGGCAGGAAATCGAATCGCTCAATGAAAAGAACAAGCGTGCCGGCCTCGTGCCGGAAGAGATGCGGCGACTGCAGCAACTGCTTGCACAGAAACAGGCGGCCAAGCCAGCCGCATTCGATTGATTTATGATATAATTATCGGTTTTCTTCGCATAACGCCCATATCGAGGAGCGACATGGTCAGAGAAAAGGCAGTCAAATCCGCCGCAAAATCCGCCGGGAAGCAGAAGAACAAGGCCGCCGTCAAACCGGCAACCAGACCGGCCACGTCTGCCAAGACGGCCAAAGCGGCCAAGGCCACCAAGAAGGCGGTCAAGCCCGCCAAGGCCGCTCCGACCAAGGCAAAGGCAAAGCCCGCCTCCGCCAGGGCAGCGACCTCTCCGGCCAAGGCGGCGCCCGCTGCAGCCAAGGCAACAGGCGCAACGGTCAAGCCCGCCACGGCGAAGTCCGCGCCGGCGAAAGCGGCAAAAGGCAAGACACAGCCCGTTGCCAGCGAGCCCGCGGCAGGAGTTTCCGTCGGCGCCGGCAACAAGCGGCCGGCAAAGGGCGGAAGGAAAAACCGCCTGGTGCTGCCGCCGTCCCAGCCGTCCCAGCCGATCGACCTGGAGACGCGACGCACCCGGCTGAAGAGCCTGATCGCCCTCGGCAAGGAGCGCGGCTTCCTGACCTATGCCGAAGTCAATGACCACCTGCCCGACGACATGGTGGATGCCGAGCAGATCGAGTCGATCATCAGCACCTTCAGCGACATGGGCATCCAGGTCTTCGACGAGGCGCCGGCCGCGGAAGACCTGCTGATGACCGAGGCCTCGCCGCCGGCGGTCGCCGACGAGGACATCGAGGAAGAGGCCGAGCAGGCCCTGTCGAACGTCGAGTCGGAGTTCGGCCGCACCACCGACCCGGTGCGCATGTACATGCGCGAGATGGGCTCGGTCGAGCTGCTCACGCGCGAGGGCGAGATCGAGATCGCGCGGCGCATCGAGGACGGCCTCAAGCACATGGTGCAGGCCATCTCCGCCTGTCCGACGACCATCGCCGAGATGCTCGAGCTGGCGGCGCGGGTGGCGCGCGACGAGATGCGCATCGACGAGCTGGTCGACGGCCTGATCGACCCGAACTCGTCCGAGGACATCGAGGCGCTGGCCGAGGACGAGGAGCTGGCGGTCGAGGAGGACGAAGCCGAGGAAGAGGAAGAAGGCGCCGCCGTCTCCGCCTCCCAGCTGCGGCTGAAGAACGACGCGCTCGAGCGCTTCGCCACCCTGCACGGGCTGTTCGTCAGGATGCAGAATGCGCTGACCAAGAAGGGGCCGCGCGACAAGGCCTACCTGAAGGCGCAGCAGCAGATCTCCGCCGAGCTGATGAACATCCGCTTCACGGCGCGCATCATCGAGCGGCTGTGCGACTCGGTGCGCCACATGGTGGAGGACGTGCGCAACCACGAGCGCAAGATCCTCGAGCTGTGCGTGAAGAAGGGCAACATGCCGCGGCCGCACTTCATCAAGGCCTTCCCCGGCAACGAAACCAACCTCGAGTGGCTCAAGCACGAGGTGGCTGGCGGCAGGCCCTACGCCTCGACCCTGATGCGGGCGGCGCCGGCCATCATCGAGGAGCAGCAGAAGCTGATCGACCTGCAGAACCACATCGGCATCCCGCTGAAGGACCTCAAGGACATCAACAAGCAGATGTCCACGGGAGAGGCCAAGGCGCGGCGCGCCAAGCGCGAGATGACCGAGGCCAACCTGCGCCTGGTGATCTCGATCGCCAAGAAATACACCAACCGCGGCCTGCAGTTCCTCGACCTCATCCAGGAGGGCAACATCGGCCTGATGAAGGCGGTCGACAAGTTCGAGTACCGGCGCGGCTACAAGTTCTCGACCTACGCGACGTGGTGGATCCGCCAGGCCATCACGCGCTCGATCGCCGACCAGGCGCGCACCATCCGCATCCCGGTGCACATGATCGAGACGATCAACAAGATGAACCGCATCTCGCGCCAGATCCTGCAGGAAACCGGCCAGGAGCCGGATCCGGCGACCCTGGCCGAGAGGATGGAGATGCCGGAGGAGAAGATCCGCAAGATCCTCAAGATCTCCAAGGAGCCGATCTCCATGGAGACGCCGATCGGCGACGACGACGACTCGCACCTGGGCGACTTCATCGAGGACGCCGCCACCCTGGCGCCGGCCGAGGCGGCCGTCTTCGCCAGCCTGCGCGACGTCACCAAGGAGATCCTCGACTCGCTGACCCCGCGCGAGGCCAAGGTGCTGCGCATGCGCTTCGGCATCGAGATGAACACCGACCACACGCTGGAGGAGGTCGGCAAGCAGTTCGACGTCACGCGCGAGCGCATCCGCCAGATCGAGGCGAAGGCGCTGAGGAAGCTGCGCCATCCCTCGCGCTCGGAGAAGCTGCGCAGCTTCCTCGACACGGAGACCTGAGCCGGCGCGGCGGGGCGCCGCCGCAGCCCCGTTCCGCGGCCAAGGACGGGCCCATAGCTCAATGGTTAGAGCAGCGGACTCATAATCCGTTGGTTGCAGGTTCGAGTCCTGCTGGGCCCACCACGAGCCGCCCTTTCCCGCGAGCCGCCCGCTTCCGGGCGGCCGACAGGCGCCGCGCCCGGCCGCCTATTCCCCCTTCTGGATGAGCTCGATCTTGTAGCCGTCGGGGTCCTCGACGAAGTCGATCACCGAGGCGCCGCCGGGCTTCATCGGGCCGGCCTCGCGCGTCACCTTGCCGCCGCGCCGCCGGATCTCCTCGCAGGCGGCATGGGCGTCGGCCACCTCGATGGCGATGTGGCCGTAGCCGGTGCCGAGGTCGTAGCTCGAGGTGTCCCAGTTGTGGGTCAGCTCCAGCACGGCGCCGTCCTTCTCGTCCTGGTAGCCGAGGAAGGCCAGGGTGAACCGGCCCGCGGGATAGTCGGCGCGCCGCAGCAGGCGCATGCCGAGCACCTCGGTGTAGAAGCGCAAGGCGCGGTCGAGGTCGCCGACGCGCAGCATGGTGTGAAGGATGCGCATGAGGTCTCCTTTCTACAAGACCGGACACGTGGCGGCGAAGCGCCGCAGTTCAATGCGTGCGCCGCGGCAATCGGCATGCAGCCGCTCGACGAGGCACCAGAAGCGCGGCGAGTGGTTCATCTCGACCAGGTGCGCCACCTCGTGGGCGACGACATAGTCGACCAGGGCCGGCACGGCATGGATCAGCCGCCAGGACAGGCGGATGCCGCCCTTCGCGCTGCAGCTGCCCCAGCGCGTCTGCGCGCTGGACAGCGCCACCGCGGGTGACGCCAGGGCGAGCTGGGCGGCGAAATGCGCCACTCGCTGGCGGAACAGGGCGAGCGCCCGCTCGCGCAGCGCCTGCCTTGCCAGCAGGTGCAGGTCGGCTCCCTGCCGCGCCTGCAGGACCAGGCTGTCCTCCTGCCAGAATGCCCGGTTCGCGCCAGGCTCGATGCGCAGCGTGCAGTGGCCGCCCAATAGCGGGATGCGCGCGCCGTCGCGCACCGCCAGCCGCGTCGGCTCGCCCTCGCCGCGCCATTCGTCGAGCTTCTTCAGCACCCAGGCCGCGTGCTGGCGCAGAAAGTCCTCGATCTCCGCCTGCGATGTGCGCAGCGCAGCGCTCACGCGCAAGCCGCGCTGGTCGATGGTCATGCCAAGGCTGCGCCGCCTCGCGCGCACCAGCCGGTAGTCGACGATGCGCGCGCCGAGCAGGATGTGGCGCGGCTGTCCGGCCGTCTGCGGCTCGCGGCGGAAGAACAGCGGCAGCTCAGGCTGGAAGTGCTTGTCCATCCCAGATCTGGAGCAGATTGGCGCGCTGGCGCAGGGGCATGAGCAGGCGCAGCAGGCGGCGGTCGATCTCCTCCGGCGTCAACTGCACCAGGCGCCAGGGCAGGCGCAGGCAGCCGCCGCGGTCCACCTCGATGCGCACGCCGGAGGCCAGCGAGATCTGCCAGACCGGCGCGGGCAGCCCGAGGCTGGCGGCGACCCGCCGTACATGCTCGCCGAGCAGGCGCCGCGCCTCGCCCTGCAGCCAGCCTTCGACGCGGTCGCGGATCTGCCCGTCATCGGCCGCCGGCGGCAGGGGCAGGCACAGGGTGTCGCCGGCCAGTTCGACGTTTCCGATGGCGCCATCCAGCCGCAAGGCGAGCGTGCGCCCCTGATACGGCAAGGCAGCGCCACCCCTCCAGGACAGGATCGAAGCGGGCTTGCCGGCGCGGCGCTGCGGCGCGCGCGCCGGCCCGAGCGAAAGCTCAAGCTGGCCGTCGTTCTGCATCATCGTAGCAATGCGGGCTGATGCGGCGCATTTCTGCCTCCATCCAGGCTTCGGCGCGCGCATTCACCTCTTCCGGCCCGAGACCGGCCGGATCGATCGCCGGACCGATGCTGACGGTGACGGTGCCGGGATACTTGATGAAGGCGCGCCGGCTCCAGAACTCGCCGGCATTCAGCGCCACCGGCACCAGTGGCGCGCCGGCTTCGACCGACAGGCGGGCGCCGCCCGTCTTGTAGCGGCGATAGCTGCCGACCGGAGTGCGCGTGCCTTCCGGAAAGATGATGATCCAGTAGCCCTGGCCGAGCCGCTTGCGGCCTTGCTCGATCAGTTGGCGCAAGGCCTCCTTGCCGGCGCCGCGATCGATCGAGATCATCGGCGTGGCGGCGAGGCCCCAGCCGAAAAAGGGCAGCCAGAGCAGCTCCTTCTTCCAGACGAACAGCGTCCAGGGAAAGATCAGCTGCAGCACGATGGTTTCCCAGGCCGACTGGTGCTTGGACAGGATGATCGAGGGCCGGTCCGGAATGTTTTCGCGGCCGAGAACGCGATAGTCGATGCGCAGGACCTGCCGGATCAGCCAGGTGGCGACATGCACCCAGGGCACGACGGTCCGCCGGCGCCAGCGGTGGGGCAGCGGAAAGCACAGCATGACGCCGAAGGCGTAAGGGACGGTGAACGCGACGATGACGAACATGAACAGCGCCGAACGCAGGACGACCTGCAGGGAAGGCTTGCGCGCCGTGCTCGCCGTCATGCCGCGAGATGCGCCGCCGCCGCGGCAAGATCGGCATAGACCTGCGTGCCGGGCGGCAGGCCTTGCTGCTCATGTGTCATCCTGCCCTTGCCGGTCAGCACCAGGATTGGCTGCGCGTCGACGGCGGCGGCGGCCTGCAGGTCGCGCAGGCTGTCACCGATGGCCGGCACGCCCTTGAGCGCGGCGTTGTAGCGCCCGGCGATCTCGCGCAGCATGCCGGGGCGCGGCTTGCGGCACTCGCAGGTCGAGTCCGCCGCATGCGGGCAGAAGAAGATCGCGTCGATGCGCCCGCCCGCCAGTGCCGCCTCCCTGATCATCTTGCCGTGGATGGCGTTGAGGGTGTCCATGTCGAAGAGGCCGCGGCCGATGCCGGACTGGTTGGTCGCCACCACCACGCGGTAGCCGCCCTGCGACAGCCGGGCGATCGCCTCGAGGCTGCCGGTGATCGGCCGCCATTCCTCCGGCGACTTGATGAACTGCGCGCTGTCATGGTTGATGACGCCGTCGCGGTCGAGAATGACCAGTTTCATGCGGAAAGCCTCGACAGGTCGGCGACGCGGTTCATGGCGGCATGCAGCCGCGCCAGCAGGGCCAGGCGGTTGCCGCGCAGCGCGGCGTCGTCGACATTCACCATGACCCGGTCGAAGAAGTCGTCGACGGGCTGCTTGAGCGCGGCCAGCGCCTTCAGCGATCCGGCGTAGTCGCCGCGAACGTACGCGTCGTCGGCCTGGGTCCCGGCCGATGCCAGCGCGGCGCTCAGGGCGGCCTCGGCCGGCTCCTGCAGCAGGGTCGCGTCGACCTGCGCCGGCATGCCGCCGCCGGCCTTCTTCAGGATGTTGCCGACGCGCTTGTTGGCGGCGGCGAGGCTCGCCGCCTCGGGCAATTGGCCGAAGGCGCGCACCGCGTCGAGCCGGCGCGGCACGAGATCGAGGCGGGCGGGACCGAGACCCAGCACCGCGTCGACCTCCTGCGTCGAATAACCCTGCTCACGCAGCAGGCCGGCGAAGCGCTCGAGGATGAAGGCGGACAGATCATTACGGGATTCGTCGGCCAGGCCGGCGGGAAAGGCGGCGAATGCCGCCTCGATCAGGCCGGGCAACGGCAGGGCGATGCCGCGCTCGACGAGGATGCGGATCACGCCCAGCGCATGCCGGCGAAGGGCGAAGGGATCCTTGTCCCCGGTCGGCTGTTGGCCGATGCCGAACAGGCCGACCAGCGTTTCCAGCTTGTCGGCCAGCGCCAGGCAGAGGCCGACCGGGCCGCGCGGCAGGCTGTCTCCGGCGAAGCGCGGCTTGTAGTGGTCCTCGATGGCATCGGCGACCTCGGCCGCCTCGCCGTCGTGCAGGGCGTAATAGCGGCCCATGACGCCCTGCAGCTCGGGAAACTCGCCGACCATGCCGCTGAGCAGATCCGCCTTGGCCAGCATGGCGGCGCGGTCGGCCTGGCGCGCCAGCGCCTCGCCATCGTCCGGGCCGCCCAGTTGCCCGGCGATGGCGCGGGCGATGGCCGCCACGCGCTGGCTGCGCTCGCCCTGGCTGCCGAGGCGGCTGTGGTAGACCACCTTGTCCAGGTCCGGGATGCGGTCCATCAGCGACCTTTTCCGATCCTGGTCGTAGAAGAACTTCGCATCGGCCAGACGCGGGCGCACGACGCGCTCGTTGCCGCCGATCACCGTCGACGGGTCGTCCGGGCGGATGTTGGCGACGACGAGGAACTTGTGGGTGAGCCGGCCCGCGCCGTCGAGCAGCGGAAAGTATTTCTGGTTGGCCTTCATGGTGAGGATCAGGCATTCCTGCGGTACGTCGAGGAAGGCCTCCTCGAATCGGCAGGTCAGCACGTTCGGCCGCTCCACCAGCGCCGTCACTTCGTCGAGCAGCGCGTCATCCTCGAGCGGCTGCAGGCCCTCCTTGGCCGCGGCCGCCTTCAGCTGCGCCTCGATCTCGGCGCGGCGCGCATTGAAGCCGGCGATCACCGCGCCTTCGGCCTCCATCTGACGCGCATAGCTGTCGGCATCCTCGATCGTCACGACGGGACGTTTCGCCTCGAAACGATGGCCCTGCGTTTCGCGCCCGGCCTGCAGGCCCAGCACCGAAACCGGGACGATGTCCGCGCCATGCAGCGCCACCAGCTTGTGCGCCGGGCGCACGAAACGCACCGAGCTCCAGCCATCCTGCAGCTGGTAGCTCATCACCTTGGGAATGGGCAGGCTGGCAAGCGCGGCCTCCAGCGCCTTCTGCAAGCCTTCGGCCAGGGACACTCCGCTCACCTTCCTGTCCAGGAAGAGCGACTCGACCTTGCCGTCGCTGCCGCGGCGCAAAAGCGGCACCTCCGAGGCATCGGCGCCCAGCGATGCAAGCTTCTTGAGCAGCGCGGGCGTCGCCTTTCCGCCAGCATCGAGGCCGACGCCGACCGGCATAAGTTTATGGGATACGTACCCGTCCTCGGCTTGCGGAAGAACTCCGGGCAAATGGATCGCCAGCCTTCTGGGCGAGGCGAAAGACACCCTTCCCGCCAATGCGTCGCGGCCCACGAGGCCTTGCTGCTCGAGGCTTGCGGCAATCGACTCGATGAACGACTCGCCCAGCTTCTTCAGCGCCTTCGGCGGCAGTTCCTCGACGAGCAGCTCGACGAGCAGGTTCTTCGCCGCCATGATCAGGCCGCCCCCTTTTCGCCCAGTTTTGCCAGCGTTTCCTCCGCCCAGGCCCTCGGCGCCATGGGGAAACCGAGCCGGGCGCGACTGTCGACGTAGCCCTGCGCCACGCTGCGCGCCAGGTTGCGGATCCTGCCGATGTAGGCGGCGCGCTCGGTGACCGAGATGGCGCCGCGGGCGTCGAGCAGGTTGAAGGTGTGCGCCGCCTTGAGGATCTGCTCGTAGGCCGGCAGCACGAGTTGCCGCGTCAACAGTTGCTGCGCCTGCCGCTCGTGCGCGGGAAAGGCGGCAAGGAGGAAGCCGATGTCGCTGTGCTCGAAGTTGTAGGCGCTCTGCTCCACCTCGTTCTGGTGGAAGACATCGCCGTAGCTCAGGCCGGGCGCGTAGGCCAGGTCGAAGACGTTCTCGATGCCCTGCAGGTACATCGCCAGGCGCTCGAGGCCGTAGGTGATCTCGCCGGTGATCGGCCGGCAGTCGATACCGCCGACCTGCTGGAAATAGGTGAACTGGGTGACTTCCATGCCGTTCAGCCAGACTTCCCAGCCAAGGCCCCAGGCGCCCAGCGTCGGATTCTCCCAGTCGTCCTCGACGAAGCGCACGTCGTTCCGCTTCAGGTCGAAGCCGAGCGCCTCGAGCGAGCCGAGATAAAGATCGAGGATGTCCGCCGGCGCCGGCTTGAGGACGACCTGGTACTGGTAATAGTGCTGCAGGCGATTGGGATTCTCGCCATAGCGGCCATCCTTTGGCCGGCGCGAGGGCTGCACGTAGGCGGCCTTCCACGGCTCCGGGCCAAGGGCGCGCAGGAAGGTAGCGGTATGGCTGGTGCCGGCGCCGACCTCCATGTCATAGGGCTGCAGCAGGGCGCAGCCCTGCCGGTCCCAGAACGCCTGCAGGCGCAGGATGATTTCCTGAAGCGTGGGCATCAAGCGGCAATCTGGTGGGAAAACGCGATTTTACAGGCATTCCCCGGCGGATCGCGCTGCCGGCCGGCCGCGCACCGGCTCCGCCCGCCCGGCAAATGCCGGCAATTGTCCGTCCGGCGGCTGTGCCGGCCCGGACGATAAGGTAACATTCGCCCGTTTCAGCACATGCGGAGCCAGCCATGGGTTGCCACGTTACCGTTGTCACCAGCCGGGGCGAACGTCACGAGCACGAGCTGCTCGACGCCGACCTGGACGGCTGGGACGCGCGCAAGGCGCAGGACTGGCTGGGACAGGAATTCGAGAAGGCCGGCTGCGTGCCGACCAATCCCGTCGGCAAGCTGCTGCTCGCCGACAAGATCCTCTGCCTGGCCAAGACGCAGGACGAAGCCGCCTATGCCGCTCCGTCGGGCTGGACCGCAGATCTGCTGCGCGCCGCTGCCGCCGCCATCGGCCGGCCCCTGTTGACCATCGACCTCGGCAGCCACTCGCTCGGCTACTGAAAAGACAACGGGGGCCGCAGCCCCCGTTGCCTCCTCCTCCCACGGCAGGTCTGCTCGAGCCTGCCTCGCCTTTGAACCGGGCGGATTCTGCGGACATTCAGGCTGGCGGTCAAGTTGCACTGCAGCGTCGACCGGCCAGCGCCGGCAGGAAGCCGGCGGCGACGAGCAGCAGGACGGCGGCATTGCCCCAGCGAACATAGGGCGTGGCGCCGCTGTAGCCGGCTACCTCGCCGCGCAAGGCGCCGGCGGCGAACGGCGGCAGAACCTGCTCGACATTTCCCCTCGGCGAGATGATGGCGGTCATGCCGGTGTTGGTGGCGCGCAGCATGAAGCGGCCGCTTTCCAGCGCGCGCATGCGGGCGATCTGCAGGTGCTGCGGCTGCGCCAGCGAATCGCCGAACCAGGCCGTGTTCGACAGGTTGACCAGCAGCGTCGCCTCCGGCAGGGCGCGGATCAGCTCCTCGCCGAAGATGTCCTCGTAGCAGACATTCACCGCCACCTTTTCGCCGGCGAGCCGCAGTGGCGGCTGGCCGGCCGCGCCGGCCGAGAAGTTCGACATGGGGATGTTCAGCCACGCCAGCGTCCAGGCGAAGGCCGGCGGCGTGAACTCGCCAAAGGGCACCAGGTGGCGCTTGCGATAGGCCTGGATGCCGGCTCCCGTCAGGCCGATGGCGCTGTTGTAGAAGCGTCCGTTCGCATCCTGCTCGGCGATGCCGAACAGGACGTCGCCGCCGGCGGCATCCTGCAGGGCGCGCGCGTAATCCGCGGGCAGTTGGTCGAGCATCAGCGGCAGCGCCGTTTCCGGCAGGACGATCAGTTGCGCCGGATGGGCGGCGGCCAGCTGGAGATAGGTTTCGAGCGACTGCCGCAGCCGCTCGGGCCGCCACTTCAGGCTCTGCTCGATGTTTCCCTGCAGCAGGCTGACCGTCACGGGCTTGGCCGCCGCCTGCGTCCAGGCGATGCCGCCCAGCCCGGCGCCCGCGGCCAGCAGGGCCGTGATGGCCGCGGCGCCGGTCCGCCAGCGTCCGCGCGCGCGAAAGCCCAGTCCGGCCAGGGCGGCGATCGCCGCGGCGATGAAGCCGACGCCCTGCACGCCGAGCACGGGGGCATAGCCGGCCAGCGGGCTCGGCGGCGTTTGCGCATAGCCCAGCGCCAGCCAGGGGAAGCCGGTCAGCAACCAGCCGCGCAGCCATTCCGTCAGGGTCCAGGCGGCGGCCAGCAGCAGCGCGTCGGCGAGCAGCCGGCCCCTGCGCAGACGGGCGAAGAGGTAGCCTGCCAGGGCCGGATACAGCGCCAGGTAGCAGCAGAAGAGAAAGGCCGCCAGGCCGGCCAGCAAGGACGGCATGCCGCCGAACACGTGCAGGCTGACATAGACCCAGGAGACGCCGGCGAGGAACAGCCCGGCGCCGAAGGCGAACCCCAGCGCCGCCGCCCGGCGCGGCGCGGCCGGTCGCCACAGCGCGGCCAGCAGCGCCAGCGCGACGACGGGCAGCGGGAAGGCGTGGAAGGGCGCGAAGCCGAGAACCGAAGTCGCCCCGAGCAGGAAGGCGGCGAGCAGGCGCGGCGCGGCGCCGCTCATCCGTCGGCTTGCGGCCGGTCCACCAGCAGCGCGATGACGCGCCGGCTGTCGGCGCGCAGCACCGTGAAGCGCAGGCCGCCGATCTCCAGGGTTTCGCCGCACTTGGGCAGGCGGCCGAGGTGGTGGATCACCATGCCGCCGACGGTGTCGAACTCGTCGTCGCTGAAATTGGCGCCGAAGGCGGCGTTGAAGTCGGCGATCTCGGTGGTGGCCTTGACGCGATAGCGGCCGGCCTGGTCGGGCAGGATGTTGTCGGTGGCCTCGTCGAGGTCGTATTCGTCCTCGATGTCGCCGACGATCTGCTCCAGCACGTCCTCGATGGTGACCAGCCCGGCGACGCCGCCGTACTCGTCCACGACGATGGCCATGTGGTTGCGCGAGGCGCGGAACTCGCGCAGCAGCACGTTGAGCCGCTTCGATTCCGGGATGAAAACGGCCGGGCGCAGCATGTCGCGCAGGGCGACCTCCTCGCCGGCATGCAGGCGCAGCAGATCCTTGGCGAGCAGGATGCCGACGATGTCGTCGCGGCTCTCGCCAGTCACCGGAAAGCGCGAGTGCGCGGTGTCGATGGCCCGCGCCGTCATGCTCTCCATGCTGTCGTTGATGGAAATCGTCTGCATCTGCGCGCGCGGCACCATGACGTCGCCGACCTGCAGGTCGGACACCGCCAGCGCGCCCTCGATGATCGACAGCGCGTCCTCGTCGAGCAGGCTGCGCTCGTGGGCCGAGCGCAGCAGGGCGATCAGTTGCTCGCGGTCCTCGGGCTCGCGCAGCAGCATCGAGGAGAGGCGTTCCAGCAGCGACGGGCGGCTCGGCGAGGGGTCCATGCAGGGTCAGTAGGGATCGGGATAGCCGAGGCGCGCCAGGATTTCTGTCTCCTTGCCTTCCATGACGCGGGCCTCGGCAGCCGTCTCATGGCCGTATCCTTGCAGGTGCAGCATACCATGCACGACGAGGTGGGCGAAATGCGCCTCGGGCGCCTTGCCCTGCTCCCGCGCCTCGCGCAGCACCACCGGCGCGCAGAGCACCAGGTCGCCGGCGAGCAGCGGCTCGCGGCTGTAGGCGAAGGCCAGCACATTGGTGGCGCGGTCCTTGCCGCGATGGCGCGCGTTGAGCTCGCGCCCCTCGGCTTCGTCGACGAAGCGCACCGCCAGCTCGGCGGCGCCGGCATGGGCGGCGCGCAGCCACTTGCGCACCTGGTCGCGGGAGGGCGAGGACGCCGCGCCGGCGGCATGCTGGACGCTCAGGCTAAGCCGCCCCTTCGCCGCGCTTCGCTTCATGCTCTTCATAGGCGGCGACAATGCGCGCCACCAGCGGATGGCGCACGACGTCGGCGGCATCGAACTCGGTGAAGGCGATGCCGCGCACCCCGCGCAGGATGCGTGCCGCCTCGACCAGTCCGCTCCGCGTCCCGCGCGCCAGGTCGATCTGGGTGACATCGCCGGTCACCACCGCGCGCGCGCCGATGCCGATGCGGGTGAGGAACATCTTCATCTGCTCCGGCGTGGTGTTCTGCGCCTCGTCGAGGATGATGAAGGCGTGATTGAGGGTACGCCCGCGCATGTAGGCCAGCGGCGCCACCTCGATCGCCTGGCGCTCGAAGAGCTTCGCCACCTTGTCGTAACCCATCAGGTCGTAGAGCGCGTCGTAGAGCGGCCTCAGGTAGGGGTCGACTTTCTGGGCGAGGTCGCCGGGCAGGAAGCCGAGGCGTTCGCCGGCCTCGACCGCCGGCCGCGTCAGCACGATGCGGCTGATCTGGTCGCGCTCATAGGCATCGACGGCGCTGGCCACGGCGAGGTAGGTCTTGCCGGTGCCGGCCGGGCCGATGCCGAAAGTGATGTCGTGCTCCTGGATCTGCCGCAGGTACTGCACCTGGCGCGGCGTGCGGCCGTGCAGCTCGGGCTTGCGCGTGAGCAGGCCGGGGCGAGCCGCCGGATCGCGCCGCGCCGGCTGCGCCAGTTCAACCAGACCGAGCTGGAGGGCGTCGACCGACAGGTGCTCCGCCGCGCCGGCGTAGAAGTGCTGCAGCGCATTGGCCGCTTGCGCCGACTGCTGCGGCGCCCCGCGCACGGTGAAGCGCTCGCCGCGACGGCTGATGGCGACGTCGTAAGCAGCCTCGATCTGGCGCAGGTTCTCGTCCAGCGCGCCGCACAGGTTGGCCAGGCGCTGGTTGTCCACCGGGGAGAGGACGACCTCGAGCGCGCGCGCCTTCACGATTCGCGCAGGAGAGCCTCGCCGCGCAGCGAATGCGGCAGCGCGGCGGTGATGACGACATCGACGAAGCGACCGACCAGGCGCCCGGCATGCAATGGGCCGGCGAAGTTGACGATGCGGTTGTTGGCCGTGCGGCCGGCCAGCTCGCGCACATCCTTCTTCGAAACTCCCTCGACGAGGACACGCTGGGTCGTGCCGACCATGCGCTCGCTGATGGCGCGCGCCTGCCCGTCGACGAGCGCCTGCAGGCGCGCCAGTCGCCGCGCCTTCTCCTCGGCCGGCGTCGCGTCGGAAAGGTCGGCCGCCGGCGTGCCGGGGCGCGGGCTGTAGAGGAAACTGAAGGAGGCGTCGAAGCCGACCTCCTCGATCAGCCGCAGGGTCGCTGCGAAATCCTCCTCGCTCTCGCCGGGGAAGCCGACGATGAAATCGGTGGACAGCGACAGATCCGGGCGGACCGCCCGCAGGCGGCGCGCGATCGCCTTGTACTCCAGCGCGGTGTAGCCGCGCTTCATCGCCGCCAGCACGCGGTCCGAGCCCGACTGCACCGGCAGGTGCAGGTGCGAGACCAGCTTGGGCAGGCGGGCATAGGCCTCGATCAGGCGCGGCGTCATCTCGCGCGGGTGCGAGGTGGTGTAGCGGATGCGCTCGACGCCGGGAATCTCGTGCACGCATTCGAGCAGGAAGGCGAAGTCGGCCTCGACATCCTCCACCGCGCCGCGCCAGGCATTCACGTTCTGGCCGAGCAGGGTCACTTC
Organism: Pseudomonadota bacterium; assembly: GCA_963205435.1. Classification (GTDB taxonomy): domain Bacteria; phylum Pseudomonadota; class Gammaproteobacteria; order Burkholderiales; family Rhodocyclaceae; genus Desulfobacillus. The sequence goes on along the minus strand of CAUJIV010000072.1, from coordinate 7,574 downwards.
CCTGACGCCCTGCGCGGCCATGGCGGCGATCTCGGCCAGCACGTCGCCGGCCGGGCGCGAGACCTCCTCGCCGCGCGTGTAGGGCACGATGCAGTAGCTGCAGAACTTGCTGCAGCCCTCCATGACGGAGACGAAGGCGGAGCCGCCCTCGACGCGCGGCGGCGGCAGGGCGTCGAATTTCTCGATCTCGGGAAAGGAGACGTCCACCTGGGCGCGGCCGGAGGCGCGCCGCTGGCGGATCAGCTGCGGCAGGCGGTGCAGGGTCTGCGGGCCGAAGACGACATCGACGTAGGGCGCGCGGCGGACGATCGCCTCGCCTTCCTGGCTGGCGACGCAGCCGCCGACGCCGATGACGAGCCCCGGCCGCGCCTGCTTCAGCAGCCGCGCGCGGCCCAGCTCGTGGAACACCTTCTCCTGCGCCTTCTCGCGCACCGAGCAGGTGTTGAAGACGATGATGTCGGCCTCCTCGGGCGCCTCGGCGCGCAGGTTGCCCTCGGCGACGAGCAGATCGGCCATGCGGTCCGAGTCGTACTCGTTCATCTGGCAGCCGAAGGTCTTGATGTAGAACCTTGCCGTCACTGCTGGCGCAGCCTGGCCTGCTTCTTCTGCCGGATCAGTTCCTCGGCGATCTCCGCCTCCTCGGGCGTCAGCACCCAGACGCGCTGCACGGTGCCGTAGAGGTCGAGCTTGTAGAGCACCGGCACCGGCTGCTGCAGGCTCATCGGCAGGATGAGGCGGTTGTTGATGTCGCGGATCTGCAGGCTGGCAGAGAGCTGCATCTCCTTGCCGTTGAAGCGGGCGAGGCCGTTGTTGGGCGGGCTCATCGTCGCCACCATGCCGTTCTCCAGCGAAGGCTGCACCAGCCGGGTCGGCGGCGCGGGTGGCGGCAGCGCCTGCGGCGCCATCGCCGACTCGAGGATGCTGTCGATGATGCTGCTGATGATCGCCGAGATGACAGGATTCATGGGCGCCTTGTGGACCTGGCCTTGGCCGAGATTATAGCGAACCGGCCGGACCTTGCCGGAAAGGGGTGGTGGTGATGGGCAGGATCGAACTGCCGACCTAGGGGTTATGAATCCCTCGCTCTAACCAACTGAGCTACATCACCACGCGGAGAGGGGGCGAATTATCGTTTCCGGGCAAGCCCTTGTCAAGGTTGGCGGCGGCGGCGACAATGCCGGTTCGCCCTTGCTTTCCGCCCGTTCCTTGCGCTTCGACATCGTCATCGTCGGCGCCGGCCTCGCCGGCGCCAGCCTCGCCGCCGCGCTCGGCGGCAGCCGCCATCGCGTCGCCGTGATCGAGGGCCGCGCGCCGGCGCCTGCCGCGGACGGCTGGGACAGCCGCGTCTATGCCGTCAGTCCCGCCGCGCAGGACTTCCTGCGGCAGATCGGCGTCTGGCGCCATCTCGATGCCGGCCGCATCGCGCCGGTGCAGGATATGGTGATCCGCGGCGATGGCAGCGGAGAGCTGGCGTTTTCCGCCTGGGACAGCGGCCTGGAGCGGCTGTGCAGCATCGTCGAGTCCGGCCTGATGCAGCGCGAGCTGTGGGAGACGCTGAAGCGCCAGGCCAACGTCACGCTGCTCTGCCCGGACAGCCCGCGCAGCCTCGCGATCGACGCGGATGCCGTCCGCCTCGGTCTGGCCTCGGGCGGCACGCTCGAGGCGGCGCTGCTGGTCGGCGCCGACGGCGCCGACTCCTGGGTGCGAACGCAGGCTGGCCTGCGCGCCGACACCCTGCTCTACGGCGAGATGGGCGTCGTCGCCAATTTCGCCTGCGAGCGGCCGCACCGCGACACCGCCCGCCAGTGGTTCCGCGCCGACGGCGTGCTGGCCTGGCTGCCCCTGCCGGGCGAGCGCATCGCGGTCGTCTGGTCGACGCCCGAGGCGCATGCCCGCGAACTGCTGGCGCTCGACGCCGACGCGCTTTCGCGCCGCGTCGCCGCCGCCGGCGAGAACCGGCTGGGCGCGCTGCGGCTGCTCGCGCCGGCGGCCGCCTTCCCGCTGCGGCTGATCCGCGTGCCGCGCCTCAGCGCTGCACGGCTGACCCTGATCGGCGATGCCGCCCATGCCCTGCATCCGCTCTCCGGCCACGGCATCAACCTCGGCTTCCTCGACGCGCGGGAGCTGGCGCAACGCCTCCTCGCCCTGCCCGCATGGCGCGACAGCGGCGACGCGCGGCTGCTGCGCGGCTACGCGCGTGCGCGTGCCGAGGAGGTTGTCCTGCTACAATCCGTCACGCATGGACTGCAAAGGCTGTTCCGGCCGCAGGACGCCGGGCTTTCCCTGCTGCGCAATCTCGGACTGAACCTTGCCGGCAGCCTGCCTGTCCTACGCAACATGCTAATCCGCTACGCCATCGGCTAACCCGCTTCCAGGAGACCTCATGTCCGCCCGCGCCCTCGCCCGCACCTGCTTCGCCCTCGTCCTGCTCGCCGGCGGCTTCGCCCATGCCGACGAGGCCTCGGTCAGGAAGGCCTTCGAGAACTGGGCGGGCATGAAGGTCGATGGCGTCAGGAAGGCCGGCGTCCTCGGCCTCTACGAGGTGCAGATCGGCAGCCAGGTGTATTACACCGACGAGAAGGTCGCCACCATGATCGACGGCAGCCTGATCGACATGAAATCGCGCAAGAACATCACGCAGGAGCGGCTGAACAAGCTCTCCGCCATCAAGTTCTCCGACCTGCCGCTGGAATTCGCGGTGAAGACCGTGCGCGGCAGCGGCAAGCGCGTCTTCGCCACCTTCGAGGATCCGAACTGCGGCTATTGCAAGAAGCTGCAGAAGGACATGGCCGAGATGGACAACGTCACCATCTACACCTTCCTCCTGCCAATCCTGGCGGCGGACTCCGCCACGAAATCGCGGGCGGTCTGGTGCGCCGCCGATCGCGCCAAGGCCTGGAGCGACCTGATGGTGAAGGACATCGTGCCGGCCGCCGGCAAGTGCGACGCGCCGCTGGAACAGGTCCAGGCGCTGGCCCACAAGTACGGCATTCGCGGCACGCCGACCATTTTCCTCTCCAGCGGCGAGCGCATCTCCGGCGCGGTACCGGCGGCGCAGCTCGAGCAGAAGCTCGCCCAGCTGCAATAGCGTCCCGGAGCCTTCCCTTCCCCTTGGCCGGGACCGGTTCTCGCGCCGAGCAGCCGCGCCGGACGAATGCATGCAAGCCGGGAACAGCGAGGCGAATGAACTGGCGCGGCAGCGCCTGCTGGTCGAATCGCTCGCCGCCGCCCGCCGCCGCGCCCTGCCATCCGGCGATGTCCGGCTGATCGAGACGCACATCTCCTTCGTCCTGCTGGCGGGCGAGCACGCCTGCAAGATCAAGAAGGCGCTGGATCTCGGCTTCCTCGATTTTTCCACCCTCGACAAGCGGCGCTTCTTCTGCGAGGAGGAACTGCGCCTCAACCGTCGCCTGGCGCCGCAGCTCTATCTCGAGGTGGCGCCGATCGGCGGCACGCCGGAGGCGCCGCGGCCGGGCGAGTCGCCGGCCATCGAATATGCCGTCAGGATGGCGCGCTTCCCGCAGGAGCGCCTGGCCGACGCCGTGCTGGCGCGCGGCGAGCTGGGCGCGGCGGCCATCGACGCCCTCGCCGCCGCGGTGGCGGCCTTCCACGGCGGCATCCCGCGCGCGCGGGCGCAGGATGCCTTCGGCGACGCCCAAGCCATCGCCGAGCCGGCGGAGCAGAATTTCACGCAGATCCGCGACCTGCTCGAGGAAGGCGAGGATGCCGGCCGGCTCGATTTTCTCGAGGCGTGGAACGGCGCCGCGCAGCGGCGCCTCGAACCGCTGTTCGCCGCGCGCAAGCGCGACGGCTTCATCCGCGAGTGCCACGGCGACCTGCACCTCGGCAACATCGTCCTCTTCGGCGACGCGCCCTGCATCTTCGACTGCATCGAGTTCAATCCGAACCTGCGCTGGATCGACGTCATCAACGAGGCGGCCTTTCTCGTCATGGACCTGCAGGCGCGCGGGCGGCCGGACCTGGCCAGCCGCTTTCTCAGCGGCTACCTCGAGGCCGGCGGAGACTACGCCGGCCTCGGCCTGCTCGCCTACTACAAGGCCTACCGCGCCATGGTGCGCGCCAAGGTGGCGCGCATCCGCACCGCCCAGCAGGGTCTCGCCGCGGAGCAAAAAGACGAGGCGCTAACCGAGTACCGCCGCTACCTCGGCGAGGCGGCGCGGGCGGCGGCGGCCGGCGCCCCCGCGCTGATCCTCACCCACGGCTATTCCGCTTCCGGCAAGAGCCATTTCGCCGCGCTCGCCGTCGAGCGCCTCGGCGCGGTGCGCATCCGCTCCGACGTCGAGCGCAAGCGCCTGCATGGCCTCGGCGCCCTGCAGCCAAGCGATTCGCCGCTCGCCGGCGGCATCTACCGGCAGCAGGCGACCGAGGAAACCTACCGGCGGCTGGCGCAACTGGCGCGCCACGCGCTGCAGGCCGGCCTGCCAGCGGTGGTCGACGCCGCCTTCCTCAAGCGCTGGCAGCGCGACCGCCTGCGCGCTCTTGCCGGGGAACTGGGCGTCCCTTGCCTGATCGCCGACTGCCGCGCGCCCGAGGCGCTGCTGCGGCAGCGGCTGGCTGACCGGCTGCGCGCGGGTGGCGACGCCTCCGAAGCGACATCGGCGGTGCTCGACAGCCAGCTGCGCGAGGCCGAGCCGCCGGTCGCCGACGAGGTCGCCGGCGTCGTCGCGGTAGATTGTGCCGGCGGCGACATGCGGCCGGCCCTCGAGGAAATCGGGCGCCGCCTGCGGATGGGAGCGGCATGAGCCACTTCGACGTCTTCAACGGCGACGCCGACGGGCTGTGCGCCCTGCACCAGCTGCGCCTCGCCCGGCCGCGCGCGGCCGAGCTCGTCACCGGGGTGAAGCGCGACAACGCCCTGCTGGCGCGCGTGCCGGCGCGCGGCGGCGACAGCGTCACCGTGCTCGACATCGCCCTCGACGGCAACCGCGAGGCGCTGCTCGCCCTGCTCGGACGAGGCGTCCGCGTGGAGTACTTCGACCACCACCACCCGGGCGAGATCCCCGCCCATCCCGGCCTCGAGGCGACCATCGACACGGCGCCGGAGGTGTGCACCAGCGTGCTGGTCGACGCCCACCTCGGCGGCGCGCACACGGCGTGGGCGGTGGTCGGCGCCTACGGCGACAACCTGCGGCAGACCGCGGAGCGTCTGGCCGGGCGCCTCGGCTTCGACGACGTGCAGCGCGACCTCCTGCGGCGCCTCGGCGAATGCCTCAACTACAACAGCTACGGCGACAGCCGCGAAGACCTCATGTACTGGCCGGGCGATCTCTACCTGGCGCTGCGCGCCTACGAGGATCCCTTAGCCTTCGCCGCGGCCGAGGAAATCCTGCCGCGCCTCGAGCGGCAGCGCGGCGAGGACATGGCGCGGGCGCTCGCCGTCGCCGCGGCGCCAGAGACGGCGTCGGCGGCCGTCCGCCTGCTGCCGGACGCCGCCTGGTCGCGGCGGGCGGTCGGCGCCCTCGCCAACCATCTGGCGAAGGCCGACGGCGCGCGCGCCCACGCCCTGCTGGTGCCCAATGCGCGCGGCGCGCTGACTGTGAGCCTGCGCGTGCCAGCCGGCTTCGCCGAAGGCGCCGATGGCTTCGCCCGCCGCTTCGGCGGCAACGGCCGCAAACTTGCCGCCGGCATCAACGACCTGCCGCATTCCGAGCGGGACGCCTTCGTCGCCGCCTTCCTCGCTGCCTTCCGCCGCGGCGCCTGAGACGGCGGCCTCAGCGCAGGGCCTGCTCCGGCTCGAGCTCGCGCGGCAGCAGCACCCACATCTCGCCCTTCTGCCGCATGCGCCCGGCCAGCCGGCCGGCCTCGGCGCCGAAGCCCCAGAAGAAGTCGGCGCGCACCGCGCCCTTGATGGCGCCGCCGGTGTCCTGCGCCAGGACCAGGCGCCGCAGCGGCTGCTCGCTTCCCGGCCGGGTCGTCGCCAGGAACACCGGCGCGCCGAGCGGCACGGCGCGCGGATCGACGGCGATGCTGCGCCCGGGTGTGAGCGGCACGCCGAGCGCGCCGGGCGGACCGCCCTCGCCGTCAGGCAGCTCGCGGAAGAAGACGAAGCTGGGATTCGTGTTGAGCAGCTCGGCGAGGCGCGCCGGATGGGCGCGCGCCCAGGCCTGGATACCCTGCATCGAGGCTTCCTCCAGCTTCAGCTCGCCCTGCTCGACCAGCCAGCGGCCGATCGAGCGATAGGGGTGGCCGTTCTGCTCGGCATAGCCGACGCGCACGCGGCGGCCATCGGGCAGCTCGATGCGCCCGGAGCCCTGCACCTGCAGGAAAAACAGCTCGACCGGATCGGCCACCCAGAACAGCGCCTTGCCAGCCAGCACCGGCGAGTCCGGCGTCAGCTCGGCGCGCGACCAGTAGGGCACGACGCGGCGGCCGTCGAGCCGGCCGCGCAGGCGCAGGCTCTTCAGCTCGGGATAGAGGCCGCCGAGATCGACCACCAGCAAGTCGTCCGGCACGCCGTAGAGGGCGTGGGCGAAGGCCTTGCCGCGGACGCGGCTACCGCGCAGCAGCGGCTCGTAATAGCCGGTGACGAGGCCCTCGCTGCTGCCGTCCGGATTGCTCACCCGCCAGGGACGGAAGCGCGCCTCGAAGAATTCGCGCAGCGCGGCGGCCTCGGCCGGCTGGGCACGCGCCGCCTCGCAGGCTTCGCGCCAGGCCGGCTGCCGCGTCAAGACTGAGCAGGAGGCGAGCAGGGCGCCATGCGCCTCGCCGAGATCGTCTTCCTGCCAGCCGCGCAACTCCTCCCAGCGCGCCGGCTGCAGCGGCCTGGCGGCAGCGGACGGCGCAGCCGGAGGCGGCGCGCAGACCGGACAGGGCGCGCAGACGCAGGGCGCCGCCGCTGCAGCCGGCGCGGTGGGTGCGGTGGGAGAGGTGGGCGCGCCGGCGCAGGCGGCGAGCAGGAGGGCGCCGCCCAGCGCGGGCGCCAAATGGCGCGGCAGCATGAATTTCGCTAAAGTCGTGGCTTCGCCAGTATAGCAACCGCGATGAACGACCTCGCCCGCCTGATCTCCCGCGCCGAAGCGCTGCTCGAGCGCATCGAAGCCCTGCTGCCGCGGCCGGCCGCGCCGCCCGACTGGGCGGCCTCGACGGCCTTTCGCTGGCGCAAGGGCGGCGACGGCCGCGGCCGCCTCGAGCCGGTCGCCCGCCCGCACCGCATCCGCCTCGAGGACCTGCGCAACGTCGACGAGCAGAAGCGGCGCATCGAGCAGAACACGCGCCAGTTCCTCGCCGGCAGGAGCGCCAACAACGTGCTGCTCACCGGCGCGCGCGGCACCGGCAAGAGCTCGCTGGTGAAGGCCCTGCTCGAACGCCATGCCGCGCAAGGGCTGCGCCTGGTCGAGGTGGACAAGAACGACCTCGTCGACCTGCCCGACATCGTCGACCTCCTCGCCGGCCGCGAGGAGCGCTTCATCCTCTTCTGCGACGACCTCTCCTTCGAGGCGAGCGAGCCCGGCTACAAGGCGCTGAAGAGCATCCTCGACGGCTCGGTGGCGAGCACGCCGGACAACGTGCTGCTCTACGCCACCTCGAACCGCCGCCACCTGATGCCCGAATTC
>CAUJIV010000071.1 GCA_963205435.1 Pseudomonadota bacterium | reverse complement strand
CGGCTGGCCCTGCGACATGGAGCCGATCGTGGCTTTGGCGCGCGAGCGCGGCATCAAGGTCATCGAGGATTGTGCCCAGGCGCATGGCGCCACCTACAAGGGCAGGCCGGTGGGCAGTTTGGGCGATTGCGCCGCCTTTTCATTCTGCCAGGACAAGATCATGACCACCGGCGGCGAGGGCGGCATGCTGGTGCTGAACGACACCCTGCAGTGGCAGAAGGCCTGGGCGTACAAGGATCACGGCAAAAGCTACGATGCCGTATTCAATCGCGAGCACCCGCCGGGCTTTCGCTGGCTGCACGAATCCTTCGGCAGCAACTTCCGCATGACGGAGATGCAGGCCGCCATCGGGCGGCGGCAGTTGGATAAGCTGCCGGCCTGGCTGGCGGCGCGGCGGCGCAATGCGGCGCTGCTCGACGAGGGTTTTGCCTCGATACCGGGTCTGAGGCTGACCTTGCCGCCGCAGGGGGTCGGTCATGCCTATTACAAGTATTACGTCTTCGTCGAGCCCGAGGCGTTGGCGCCCGGCTGGGATGCGACGCGCATCAACGAGGCGGTCAATACCGAAGGCGTGCCTTGCTTCGCCGGCAGCTGTTCGGAAATCTATCGCGAGCGCGCCTTTGCGGATCGCGGCTGGGTTCCGCCGGAACGGCTGCCTGATGCGCGGCGGCTGGGCGAGACCAGTCTGATGTTCATGGTGCACCCGACGCTGACCGAGATGGACATGGCGGATACGGTCGCCGCGGTGCGCAAGGTGATGCGGGTGGCGGCGCGATGAGGCTGCCGGTTCGCAACGCCGTCATTCTCGCGCACGACATGGCGGCGGCGGCGTTGGCCTGGGTGCTGGCGTATTGGCTGCGTTTTAACCTGGATATCCCGTCGCCGTATCTGCACGGCATGATGCTGAGCCTGGTTTGGGTGGTGCCCCTGCATGGGGCAATCATCCTGTTCCTCGGAGTTTATCGGGGTATGTGGCGCTACGTCAGCGTCAAGGATTTGCAGCGGATCGTGCTCGCGGTGGCTTTGGCAGCCGCACTGGCCACCGCCGTCGTGTTCATGTTCCAGTTAGGGGAGGTGCCTCGCTCCGTTTTGATCCTCCAGCCGGTACTGCTGATCGTGGCCATGGGGGGCGCGCGCTTCGCCTATCGCGCCTGGCGGGAGCAGCAGATCTATGGCCGGATCCACATGGAAGGAGACCCCGTCCTGATCCTGGGTGCCGGCGATGCCGCCGTGATGCTCTTGCGCGAGTTGAAACACAGCGAGGAATGGCGCGTCGTCGGCCTGCTCGACGACGAAGTCGAGAAGCGCGGAAGGTCAATCGATGGAGTGTCGGTGCTGGGGGGGCTGGGCGAGGTGGCCGATCATGCCGCAAGGCTCCAGCTGAAGCACGTCATCATCGCCATGCCTTCAGCCGCAGCGGGCATACGCCGACGCGCGGCAGAGTCAGCCGCCGCCGCCGGGCTGATGGTGCTGACGGTGCCGGCGATCGACGACTTGCTGTCGGGCAAGGTGTCCGTCTCCCAGGTGCGCAAGGTCGAACTGGAGGATCTGCTCGGCCGCGATCCGATCCAGCTGGATGATGAGGGACTGCACCGCCTGCTGACGGGCAAGCGCGTGCTGGTGACCGGCGCCGGCGGTTCGATCGGTTCCGAGCTGTGCCGGCAGATCGCACGCTATGCGCCTGGCCGGCTGGTTTTTTTCGAGCAATCGGAATTCGCTCTCTATCGCATCGAACAGGAATTCGCGGCCGAGTTGCCGGAGGTCGGCATCGTTTGCGTGGTCGGCGACGTCAAGGACGAGGCCAGCCTCGCCGCCGCCTTCGCCATGCACCGTCCGGAAGTGGTGTTCCATGCCGCCGCCTACAAGCACGTACCGCTGATGGAGAACGAGAACGCCTGGGCTGCGGTGCGCAACAACGTGCTCGGCACCTGGTGCGTGGCGCGCGCGGCGATGGCGGCGGGCGTCGGCAAGTTCGTCATGGTGTCCACAGACAAGGCGGTGAACCCGGCCAACGTGATGGGTGCCAGCAAGCGCCTGGCCGAGATGGTTTGCCAGTCCTTGCAGGCCGAAACCCGCGAAACGCACTTCGTCACGGTCCGCTTCGGCAACGTGCTGGGCAGCAGCGGCAGCGTGATTCCGCGCTTCCGCGAGCAGATCGCCCGCGGCGGGCCGGTGACGGTGACGCATCCCGACATCATCCGCTATTTCATGCTGATTCCCGAGGCGGCGCAGCTGGTGCTGCAGGCCGGCCTGATGGGGCAGGGCGGCGAGATTTACGTCCTCGACATGGGCGAGCCGGTGAAGATCGTGGATCTGGCGAGAGACATGATCCGGCTCTCGGGCTACACCGAGGAAGAAATCAGGATCGTGTTCACCGGCCTGCGCCCGGGCGAGAAGCTCTTCGAGGAATTGCTAGCCGACGGCGAGCACACGCTGCCGACGCCGCATCCCAAGCTGCGCATCGCGCGGGCCCAGGCCGCGCTGTCGGCGGAGGCGATGTCTGAGTTGCTGGCGTGGCTGCAGGGTGCGCCGCAGGACGAGGCGGCCGTCAAGCGGCGTCTGGCTCAGTACGTGCCCGAATACCAACCCCGTCAGGCGGAAGCGATCGCATGAATCCCGCACGCACTATGCTGGTGACGGGCGGCGCCGGCTACATCGGCTCCCATGCCTGCGTCGAGCTGCTGCAGGCCGGCCACCAGGTGGTGGTGGCCGACAACCTGTGCAACAGCCGGCGCGAAGTGCTCGGACGGATCGAGCGGATCGCCGGCCGGCCGGTCGCCTTCCACGAATGCGATGTGCGCGACGCGGCGGCCCTGCGCGCGGTGTTCCGCGAACACGCCGTCGGCGCAGTGCTGCATTTCGCCGGACTGAAGGCGGTCGAGGAGTCCGTTGCGCGGCCGCTGGACTATTACGAGAACAACGTCGGCGGCACGCTGACGTTGTGCGAGGCGATGGCGGAAGCCGGAGTCAGGCAACTGGTCTTCAGCTCGTCGGCAACGGTATACGGAGACCCCGACGCGGTGCCGGTGCGCGAGGATCATCCCCTGCGGCCGACGAACCCCTATGGCCGCAGCAAGGCCATGGTCGAGTCGATTCTGCAGGATCTTTTCCGCTCCGATCCCGCCTGGAAGTTCGCCCTGCTGCGCTATTTCAATCCGGTCGGCGCCCACGAAAGCGGGCTGATCGGCGAGAATCCGGGTGACGTGCCGAACAACCTCATGCCCTTCATCACCCAAGTGGTGGTGGGCCGGCGCGAGGCGCTCAATTTGTACGGCAACGATTATCCGACGCCGGACGGCACGGGGGTCCGGGATTACATCCATGTCGTCGACCTCGCCCGCGGCCATCTGGCGGCGCTGGAGAAGCTGGATGCGGCGGATGGTGTGCTGACCGTGAATCTCGGCACGGGGCGCAGCTACAGCGTGCTGGAAAT
>CAUJIV010000070.1 GCA_963205435.1 Pseudomonadota bacterium | reverse complement strand
AAAAAGTCAGTCCCCGCAGGACGGCGTTCCCGCCAGCGCGGCGCCGCCCTGATGGTTTTCTCCATCATCTTCGTGCTGGCCGCCCTGGCCTACCTGCTGAGCAGCCTCGGCCCCGACCTGAGCGAGGCGCGCCGCGAGCGCATCACCGAAAACGCGCTTGCGCAAGCTCGCGAAGCGCTCATCGGCTACGCCCTGCAGTACCGCGAGCAGCAGATCGCCACCGGCACCACCGACGCCATGTACGGCTACCTGCCCATGCCCGACGTCGGCACCAGCCGCTTCCACGGCAGCCAGCCGGCCAGCTGCAACACCGAGGGCTGCGCCATGCAATTCATCAACGGCGCCTTCCCGGCCGACACCGACACCGTCATCGGCCGCCTGCCCTGGAAGACGCTCGGACTCGAGCCGTTGCGGGACGGCCATGGCGAATGCCTCTGGTACATCGTCTCCGCCAACCACAAGAACCTCGGCATCAGCACGACGGTGCGCATGAACTGGGACACCCTCTCCCACCTCGACGTCGTCGTCGCCAGCGGCGGCCCCGCCCTCGCCTCGGCGCTCGCCAGCGCGCACGAGCGCCCGGTGGCGATCGTCTTCTCGCCGGGCCCGGCGCTGCCCGGCCAGGACCGCAGCAACGCCGCATCGGACGCCGTCACGCGCTGCGGCGGCAACTACGATGTCGTCAACTACCTCGACCCCTCCGTCGCCGCGGCCCTCGGCGGCGTCACCAACTACCTCGCCGGCTCGACCAACAACGCCAGCGGCACAACCGACGCAACCGCGCCGAAAGGGCTGTCCACCCAGGGCCGCATCTATGCCTCGGGCGGCAACCTCGTCGCCAACGCCTGCGAAGGCGCCGACTGCGCCCTGCTCGCCAACGACCGCGGACTCGGCCTCGGCGGCGACATGCTGTTCGGCGCCATCCGCAAGTCGGCCTACTTCCGCACCGACATCAACTCGATGCTCGACCGCATGGTCGGCTGCCTGCGCGACCAGCCGCCCGCCAGCGGCACCGCCGCGCGCATCGCCGACAGCACCTGCTACGACGCCAGCCAGGCGCCGCGCGGTTATTACGATCACTACAAGGAGATGGTCTTCCTGGCCAAGCCCTCCGTGCCGTTCACGGTGAACGGCGACGGCACCTGCGCCGCCGCCCTGATCTTCGCCGGCCAGCGCGGCGCCGGCCAGCAGCGCGCCACGGCCGCGCAGAAGCTCGACTTCGCCAACTACCTCGAAGGCGCCAACCTCGCCAACTTCTCCGCCGCCGGCACGGTGTTCTCGGGCCCCGCCACCCTCGAGCGCGCGCCCCCGCAGGCGACCGAGCAGGACATCGTGCGCTGCGTCCCCGGCACCCCCAGCTTCGCCCCCGTCACCTCGCCGACGCTGGGCGCCAACCAGCTCGTCGCCTACGACACCGCCACGCGCACCCTGACCCTCGGCCGGGAGAACATCACCACCACCGCCTGCTGGTGGTGCAACGCCAACGCCCTCTTCGGCTGCGGCTGGTTCTCCGACGTGCGCGCGATCGGCAACGGCCTGCGCAGCTACTTCAACTTCCAGTTCATGGATGTCGGCGGCAGCGTCGGCTTCAACGGCTTCGTCTTCGCCCTGGTCGACGGATTGCGCAACAATCTGAACGTCTGCGGCGGCGGCAGCAGCCACCTCGGCTACTCCGGCGACAACACTGTCAAGCCGAAGATCCTCTATCCCAAGATCGGCGTCGAGTTCGACCAGAGCCGCAACTTTGTATTACCAACGGGGTTTAGCGAGTCGGTCGATCTGAATGTTCCCCCTCCTCCCGGCCGAAAAGATCCCTGTGGTACGACACCAAGTGGGCCTCCTCCCCCTGATTGCGCCCCCCCCTATCCCGGTTACAACAGCCATGCCGCCATCGTCTTCTGGGGCCACGAGGTCGCCAACGCCACCGACGGCGTGACCCGCCCCAACGATGACGACAACGTGCACGGTTTCCCCACTGTCGGCAGCATCGTCGGCACGCGCCAGCCGCCGCGCAGCCACCTCGATCCGGCAACCGAATCCGGCATCAAGTTCGTGAACCTGCGGGGACAGGCTTCCATGCCTAACAACAATAGTTTCATCTACCACGTCCGCGTCGAACTGACGCCGACGCGCACGACCAACGCTGACGCCTCACTCAGCAAGACCGCCATGCTCATCGAGGTCTGGATCGACGATGACGATGACGGCCTCCCCAGCACTTTGACTCCCCGCGAGGCCGCCCTCAAGGACACCACCCGGCCCATGAGCCTCTACATGCTGACCGACCCGACCTTCACCCCGACGCTCACGCAGACGGCCGACCTCTACGACGTGCAGGAGTCGACAAACAGCTGTACTTATGGCGCCTCGCCTGCTGGCTGCCCGGCCGGCCAGAGCTGCGGCTCGGACAACATGTGCTATCGTCCCGCCCTGGAAAAGATTCAACTCGGCTTCACCGGCTCGCAGCGCACTTCCGACCAGCAGGTGGACATCAAGGACTTCTTCACCACATGGCTGCCATGAAATCCGCCGTCCCGCGCAGACTGACTTTTGCCAATCGATGGTTTATGCTTGGCTTCGATGAATTCTCTGCATTGCTGAAAGCGGCTGTGTGGAGAGCGAAAGCTTCGATAGCCGTGTCGGCTGGCCAAGTCGGCGGAGGACGATATGAACGTGAATGCAATGGATGACCGGATTTCCATCGAACCCGGAAAAAGAGGGGGGCGCCCCTGCATCCGTGGATTGCGCATTACTGTCTATGACGTCCTGGCCATGCTCGCCGAAGGCATGACCGAAGCCGAGATCGTGGATGACTTCCCCGAACTGGAACTTGCCGACATCCGGGCGTGCCTGGCCTATGCGGCCAGCAGGGAGCAAAGCGTGCTCAAGGTCGCGGGATGAAATTGTTGCTCGACGAGAACCTTTCTCGCCGACTGGTGCCCTTCCTGCAGAACCATTTCCCCGGAAGCACCCAGGTTGCCCTGATCGGGCTGGAACGTGCGGACGACCGGGCAATTTGGGAATATGCCGGAAATCACGACTTCGTCATTGTTACGCGGGATGCCGATTTCGAAGAGCTTTCCGCACTCTATGGTCAGCCGCCTCAAGTGCTTTGGCTCAGATCGCCGAATCAATCGAAGCCTGCCACACTCAGCCTGCTGCTCGAGAATCGGGATGCCATCGTT
>CAUJIV010000069.1 GCA_963205435.1 Pseudomonadota bacterium | reverse complement strand
CCGACTCGAAGCCGCCCGGACCGGTGAACAACACCGAATGGCTGACACGCTTCTCGCGGTTGGTCCACTTCACCGTGGTGCCGGCCTTGATCTTCAGCTCGGCCGGCTCGTACTTGTAGTCCCGGATGTCGACTTGCGCCATCTGGGCCAGTGCCTGGCCGGCAAAAAAAGTCAGTCCCCACAGTACGGCGCTCGCCCGGCTGCTCGGTCTCACACGCACCTCCAGAAATCAAAAACGGGGAGCTATCGCTCCCCGTTTGTCCGACTTGCGCCCGGCGAATTCCCGGGGCGCGCCGCTACTGCTTGGCCGCGGTGATGTCGGCCTTGGCATCGATGCCCAGCGTATAGCCAAGCGAGACGTGGTGGAAGCGGCCGTTGCTGTAATCGTCATGGATGGCGAAGCCGAAGTTGTAGGCTTTGCCGGGTTGCATGACGATGTCGCCCTCGCCGCCGCCGGCGAGCTTGCGGGTAAAGGTGACGACCCACTCGTCGCCCTTCTTCTCGCCCTTCGCCTCGAGCAGCGCCTTGCCGCCTTCCATGACCCGCTTGTCGGCGACGTAGCCGTCGTGCCTGGCGCCCTTGCTGGTCCACTGGATCAGGTCGTAGAACTTGCCCGTCTTGACGTCGCCACCGGCGACGTACTTGGTCTTCTTGTCGTCCTTGGCCTCCGGCATGGTGCGCGCGTCCTGGTGGCAGGTCTCCCAGCAGCCGGAGAGGTTGGCGCGCTCGATCTTGTTGTCCTCGAACATCACCGCCAGCTTGACCTGGTTGTCCTTGTCCATTTTCTCGCCGCCGCCGGCCGGCTGCTTCCAGGAAAAGCGCAGATAGAGATTGCCGCCATCATGCGCGGCCTGCACCGTCACCGGGATGGAACCGGCCTTGCCCTTGATCGGTTTCGGCTCGTTCTTCTGGCCGCTGGCGATCTTCTTGCCCATTTCGGCCGTTTCCTCGTCATGACAGCCGACGCAGGCCTCGCCTTTCTTCAGCCCGCGCGCGCCGCCATGCTCGCTGCCCTTGGTGATCCATTCGATCGGCGAGGCGCCCGGGTAGAAGACGGTGATCTTCTCGCCCTTGACCTTGCTCCAGTCCGGCGCCGCCAGCGCACCGCCCGCGCCGAGGGCGAGCGCAAGTCCGACTGCGGAAGCAGTGATGAATTTCTGCATGATCAGCTCCTTGATGTCAATGTGAATCCGGTTGTTTGCGCAGGCGCATCGAGGTGCCGGACGCCTGCGCCCTAGTCCTCGTCGTCCTCGGCCATGCCCTTCGGCTTCTCGTGGGCGATGCCCTTGTGGCAGTCGATGCAGGTCTCGCCGTCGCGCTGCGCCAGTTCGTGCTGCTTGCGCGCCCGCGGCTTCTGCATCTCCGCGCTCATGCCCTCGAAGCTGTGGCAGTTGCGGCACTCGCGCGAGTCGGATCCCTTCATGCGCTTCCATTCGTTCTGCGCCAGCTCGAGCCGCTTGGCTTCGAACTTCTCGGGCGTGTCGATGCTGCCCACCAGCTTGCCATAAAGCTCCTGCGAGGCCTGGATCTTGCGCGCCACCTTGTGCACCCAGTCCTTCGGCACGTGGCAGTCGGAGCAGATGGCGCGCACGCCGGTGCGGTTCTGGAAGTGGATGGTCTGCTTGTACTCCTGATAGACCGTGTCGCGCATCTCGTGGCAGGAGATGCAGAACTCCAGGGTGTTGGTGGCTTCCATCGCGGTGTTGAAGCCGCCCCAGAAAACGATGCCGCCGATGAATCCGGCGGCTAGCAGGGTCAGCAGGGAATATTTGGCGCTCGGCCGGCGCAGGACACGCCAGAGGCCATTGCCGGAAGCATTCGGGTCGGGCATGGGGATTGAGTCAGGTTGTCATGAAAAGCATCCGGGGGCGCGAGGCCCCCGGATGTCGGCTGGCCGAGGCTCAGTAGATGTCGTGCTGGGTGTTCCAGACGTTGAACTTGCCGGTCGGCGTGACCATCTTCGGATCGGTGATCACCTTCTTGACCTTGAGCGTCTTGTCGTCATACACGACGATCGCCGACTGGTCGGTCTTGCCGCCCCACAGCGATATCCAGACTTCGCTGCCATCCTGGTTGAACTCCTGGTGCACCGCGCGGCGCAACGCCTTGGTCTCCGGCAGGCCGGAGTCCTTCGCCACGTTGATCGTCACCGGCGGCTTGGACAGGTCGCGGATGTCGAACACCAGGTTCACCTCGGCGTTCTCGCGCTCGGGGTTGAGCGGCATGTCGACCCACAGGTGGTGCGACTTCGGATGGGTCTTGACGAACAGGTTGCCCGAGCCCGGCACCTTCAGCTCCTGCACCACCTTCCAGTTGTGCTGCTTGTACTTGGCGAATTTCGGGCTGTCTGACGGCGTTGAGATCAGGGTCACGACATCGTCGCCGAGGTGGCCCGTCGCCCAGACCGGCCCGAACTTCGGATGGACGAAGTTGGCGCCGCGGCCCGGATGGGGGATTTTCTTGGTGTTCACCAGCGCCGCCAGCTTGCCGGTCTTGGTGTCCACCGCGGCGACCTTGTTGGAGGCGTTGGCCGCCACCAGGAAGTAGCGCCGCGAGGCGTCCCAGCCGCCGTCGTGGAGGAACTTGGCCGAGTTGATGGTGGTGGTCTTCAGGTTGTTGATGTCGCTGTAGTCGACCAGCATGATCATGCCGGTCTCCTTGACGTTGACGACCCACTCCGGCTTGATGTGCGAGGCGACGATCGAGGCGACGCGCGGCTCGGGATGGTACTCGCCGTCCACCGTCATGCCGCGGGTGCCGACGATCTTCAGCGGCTTCAGGGTGTCGCCTTCCATGATGGCGAACTGCGGCGGCCAGTAGGTGCCGCCGATCAGGTACTTGTCCTCGAAGCCCTTGAACTTGGAGGTATCGACCGAGCGGGCGTCTGCGCCGAGCTTGACGGTAGCCACCGTGGTGGGCGTCTCGAACCACATGTCGATCAGCGTCACCAGGCCGTCGCGGCCGACGGTGTAGACGTAGCGGCCCGAAGCGGAGAGGCGCGAGATATGCACCGCATAGCCGGTCTTCAGGATCTGCCAGATCTGCTTGGTGTCGCCGTCGATCAGGGCCAGTTCGCCGGAATCGCGCAGCGTCACCGCGAAGATGTTCTTCAGGTTGACCTTGTTCATCTGCTTCTTCGGCCGCTGGTCGGTCGGCACGATGAGCTTCCACGAGTCCTCCATGTCCTTGAGGGAGAACTCCGGCGGCACATCCGGCGTCTGCTGGATGTAGCGCGCCATGATGTTGATCTCTTCCTTGGTCAGGATGTCATCGTAGTTGACCATGCCGCCCTCGGTGCCGAGAGCAATGATCTTCTCGAGCCGCTGCGTGCCGAGCTTCAGCGTGCCGCCCGAGGTCTCCTTGCCGTCCTTGTCCTTCTTGGTCCAGCTCGGCTCGAGGTTCTTGCCAGTGGCGCCCTTCCTCAGCACGCCGTGGCAGCCAGCGCAACGCTCGAAGAATATCTTCTTGCCGGCGGCCTTTTCCTCGGCCGTCATGGCCGGCGGCGCCGTTTCCTGGGCATAGGCGCTGGTGAAGATGCCGGCCAGCGCGAGCGGCAGTGCAGCAAGGCTCATGGCGCCGTATTTCGCTTTGCTTTTACGCATGTGTTTTCTCCCTCTAATGGAACCGGTTGAAGCAGATGGTTGAACGACTCTAAGTCACAAGGTTTTTCCGCTGCGCGAAGCTTCCGCCAAAGCGGGCTTCTGTTCTTTGATATTTATCAAACAAAACCCCTCTTGAGGCCTGTATGCCGCGAGCGGCCATCAACCTATGGATAAGTCCATAAAGTCAAGTAATCAGTGAGATTCTTCGGATGGTGCCGGGAGCCGGGGTCGAACCGGCACGCTGTTGCCAGCGGCGGATTTGTGGCTACGGCCGCCCGCTGCGCGGGCTTAACATCACTGCGCGATATTAGCCTCCGCCGCAACAAGCCGCTGCGCGGCGTGTTGTGAGTCCGGCCGCCCGCTGGGTGGGCTTGACGTTCGCTTCGCTCACGTCAGCCTCCTCCACAACAAGCCGCTGCGCGGCGTGTTGTGAGTCCGCAAAAGAGATGGTGCCGGGAGGGGGAATCGAACCCCCATGCTGTCGCCAGCGGCGGATTTTGGCTGCGGCCGCCGCTTCGCGGCTTAACATCGCTGCGCGATATTAGCCTCCGCCGCAACAAGCCGCTGCGCGGCGTGTTGTGAGTCCGCTCGAGTCGTGGTGCCGGGAGGGGGAATCGAACCCCCACGCTGTCGCCAGCGGCGGATTTTGGCTGCGGCCGCCCGCTGCGCGGGCTTACTCAGCAGTCGCCAATATAGGCGACAGACGGGGCTTTGAAGAATGAGCGAACGAGTCTTGGCATTTGCTGGAGTTTTGCAAGCTGCGCCTCGATTTTGTCGCGCAGTTTTTCTCCTTTCTGCAAAGGTCGCCTTGCCG
>CAUJIV010000068.1 GCA_963205435.1 Pseudomonadota bacterium | reverse complement strand
CGCAGTCAGCCACATGGAGCCGCGCAGCGACGAACAACCGTCACCCCCTTCCTCGGGAAGGGGAGCGGAGGGGAAGGTCGTCCGCCGTCCGCCGGGCCGCCCCAAGGACGGCGCGATCAACGACATGGAGCAGGCGCAGCCTGCGAACAATCGTCACCCCCTTCCTCGGGAAGGGGAGCGGAGGGGAAGGTCGTCCGCCGTCCGCCGGGCCGCCCCAAGGACGGCGCAGTCAGCCACATGGAGCCGCGCAGCGGCGAACGATCGTCACCCCCTTCCTCGGGAAGGGGGCCGGGGGGATGGCCGTCACATGCTGCGCCGGTACTGGCCGCCGACCTCGAAGAGGGCGCGCGTGATCTGGCCGAGCGAGCAGCAGCGCACCGCGTCCATCAGCACGGCGAAGACGTTGCCGTTGTCGATGACGGCCTGGCGCAGGCGCTGCAGCATCGAGTCGGACTCGGCGGCGTGGCGCGCCTGGAAGTCGGCGAGGCGGGCGAGCTGCGACTGCTTCTCCTCCTCGGTCGAGCGCGCCAGCTCGATCCTCTCCGGCACGCCGTCGCCGTGCGGGTTGCGGAAGGTGTTCACGCCGATGATCGGGTAGGAGCCGTCGTGCTTGCGGCTCTCGTAGAGCAGCGACTCCTCCTGGATCCGGCCGCGCTGGTAGCCGGTCTCCATGGCGCCGAGGACGCCGCCGCGCGAGGAGAGCGCCTCGAACTCCTTGAGCACCGCCTCCTCGACGAGGTCGGTCAGCTCGTCGATGACGAAGGCGCCCTGGTTCGGGTTCTCGTTCTTGGCCAGCCCCCACTCGCGGTTGATGATGAGCTGGATGGCCATGGCGCGGCGCACCGACTCCTCGGTCGGCGTGGTGATCGCCTCGTCGTAGGCGTTGGTGTGCAGCGAGTTGCAGTTGTCGTAGACGGCGATCAGCGCCTGCAGGGTGGTGCGGATGTCGTTGAAGGCCATCTCCTGGGCGTGCAGCGAGCGGCCCGAGGTCTGCACGTGGTACTTGAGCTTCTGCGAGCGCTCGTTGGCGCCGTAGCGCTGTTTCATCGCCACCGCCCAGATGCGCCGCGCCACGCGGCCGATCACCGAGTACTCCGGGTCCATGCCGTTGGAGAAGAAGAAGGACAGGTTCGGCGCGAAGTCGTCGATGTGCATGCCGCGGGCGAGGTAGGCCTCGACGTAGGTGAAGCCGTTGGCCAGGGTGAAGGCGAGCTGCGAGATCGGGTTGGCGCCAGCCTCGGCGATGTGGTAGCCGGAGATCGACACCGAGTAGAAGTTCCTGACGCCGTGATGGACGAAATACTCCTGGATGTCGCCCATCATCTTGAGGGCGAACTCGGTCGAGAAGATGCAGGTGTTCTGGCCCTGGTCCTCCTTGAGGATGTCGGCCTGCACCGTGCCGCGCGCGCTGGCCAGCGTCCACTCGCGGATCTTGGCGGCCTCGTCCTCGCTCGGCTCGCGCCCGTTGTCGGCGCGGAACTTGTCGAGCTGCTGGTCGATCGCCGTGTTGAAGAACATGGCGAGGATCACCGGCGCCGGGCCGTTGATGGTCATCGACACCGAGGTGGTCGGGCAGACCAGGTCGAAGCCCGAGTAGAGCACCTTCATGTCGTCGAGCGTGGCGATCGAGACGCCGGAATTGCCGACCTTGCCGTAGATGTCCGGCCGCCGGTCGGGGTCGCAGCCGTACAGCGTCACCGAATCGAAGGCCGTCGACAGGCGGTGCGCCGGCATGCCCTCGGAGACTTTCTTGAAGCGAAGATTGGTGCGGAAGGCGTCGCCCTCGCCGGCGAACATGCGCGTCGGGTCTTCGTTCTCGCGCTTGAAGGCGAAGACGCCGGCGGTGAACGGGAAGGAGCCGGGCACGTTCTCCTTCATCAGGAAGCGCAGCGTCTCGCCCTCGTCCTCGAACTGCGGCAGCGCCACCTTGCGGACCCTGGTGCCGGAGAGGCTTTCGTGGATCAGGCCGGTGCGCACTTCCTTGTCGCGGATCCTCACCACGTACTCGTCGCCGGCGTAGGCGCGCTGCATGTCCGGCCACATCTCGAGCAGCTTCCTGGCGCGCGGGTCGAGCTGGCCGTCCTTCCAGGCGATCAGCTCGTCGAATTGCGTCGCATCCTTGCCGCAGCCCTCGAAAAGCGCCTTCGCCGTGCGCAGGCTCTGCCGCTCGCGGGCGAGGGTCGCCTGCTCGGCGCTGTGGCGGTGGTAGCCGCGCACCGTCTCGGCGATCTCGGCGAGGTAGCGCGCGCGCTCCGCCGGCACGACGGCGCGGCCGCGCGAGGAGTGCCGCACCGCCGCCCGCGGCAGCCGGCCCGGCGCCTCGCGCAGGCCGCAGGCGGCCAGCTTCGGCAGCAGTGCCTGATAGAGCGCCGTGACGCCGTCGTCGTTGAAGCGGCTGGCCATGGTGCCGAACACCGGCATCTCGTCCACCGGCACGGTGAACAGCTCGCGGTTCCGCTGCACCTGCTTCCTGACGTCGCGCAGGGCGTCTTCCGCCCCTTTGCGGTCGAATTTGTTGATGGCGACGAAGTCGGCGAAGTCGAGCATGTCGATCTTCTCCAGCTGGCTGGCGGCGCCGAACTCCGGCGTCATGACGTAGAGCGAGACGTCGACGTGCGGCACGATGGCGGCGTCGCCTTGGCCGATGCCCGAGGTCTCGACGATGACGAGGTCGAAGCCGGCCAGCTTGCAGGCGGCGACCACTTCGGGCAGGGCGGCGGAGAGCTCCGAGCCGGTGTCGCGCGTCGCCAGCGAGCGCAGGAAGACATTGGGGTGGTCGATGGCGTTCATGCGGATGCGGTCGCCGAGCAGGGCGCCGCCGCTGCGCTTGCGCGACGGATCGACCGCCACCACGGCGATCTTCAGCCGGTCGTCCTGGTCGAGGCGCAGGCGGCGGATCAGTTCGTCGGTGAGGCTCGACTTGCCCGAGCCGCCGGTGCCGGTGATGCCGAGGGTTGGCGTCCCGGCCCGCGCGCCGCCCTCGATCAGGCGATTTTTCAGCGCCGCGTCCGCCTTGCCGTTCTCCAGCGCGGTGATCAGGCGGGCGAGGGCGCGACGGTCGCCGGTGGCGACCGCCGCCAGGTCGGGCGCGTGCTGCGCCAGGTCGACGTCGCACTGCGTCACCATGTCGTTGATCATGCCCTGCAGGCCCATGCGGCGGCCGTCCTCGACCGAGTAGATGTGGGAGACGCCGCAGGCGTGCAGCTCGCGGATCTCCTCGGCCACGATGACGCCGCCGCCGCCGCCGAAGACCTTGATGTCGCCGCCGCCGCGCTCGCGCAGCAGCTCGAGCATGTACTTGAAGTATTCGACGTGGCCGCCCTGGTAGGAGGAGACGGCGATGCCCTGCACGTCCTCCTGGAGGGCCGCCGTGACGATCTCGTCGACCGAGCGGTTGTGGCCGAGGTGGATCACCTCGACGCCGCTGGCCTGGAGGATGCGCCGCATGATGTTGATCGAGGCGTCGTGGCCGTCGAACAGCGAGGCGGCGGTGACGAAGCGCACCTTGTGCTTCGGCTTGTAGGCGGCGATCTTCTTGCTCACGCTCGGGTCGGTCATGGCAATCCTTCCGCGGGGAATCGGCGGCAGGGCAGACTAGCTGACGTTGACGTCAACGTCAACCGGTTTCACACTGCAAGTGCCTGTCGCAACACGGATTTTGTCAGGGAAATGACAATCCATGAGCGCGGGTTTATATTGAACCGGATTGCTTTCCACCTCAAGGAGATCGTCATGGCCCGCCACCTGACCGCGCTGCGAACCCGCTTCAGCCTGCTGCTGATGGCCGTCCTGCTGGCCGCCTGCGCCGGCCTGACCCTGCAAAACGAGATCGACAGCCTGATGAAGGAGGGCCAGCAGCTCTACGCCGAGCAGAAATACGAGCAGGCCACCGACAAGTTCCTCATCGTCATCGGCAAGGATCCGACCTACTGGCAGGCCTACCTGTGGGCGGCGCGCGCCTTCATCGCCCGCGGCAGCTGGAAGGAGGCCATCGCCAACGGCCGCAAGGCCTTCGAGCTGGCGCCGAAGGACCAGGACACGCTGGCGGTGTTCGCCCAGGCGCTGTTCGGCGGCGGCGCCGACGCCCTGCAAAACGGCCGCTTCGCCGAATCCGTCCAGCTCTTCGTCGAGTACCTCAAGCTGGAGCCGGGCAACACCAGGGCCTGGCTCAACGTCGGCAAGGCCTATCTCGGCCAGAAGGAATTCCGCCAGGCGCTCTCCGCCTTCGCCCAGGGCCTGGCGAGCGGCGGCGGCGCCGAGCGGCAGGAGCTGATCCGCGAATTGCTCGGCGGCGGCCTGCAGGCCTTCTCCAGCGGCAAGTACCGCGAGTCGATCGACCTGCTGCGCGAATTCCTCAAGTACGACAAGAAGGAAGTGCAGGCCTGGATCGGCCTGGCCAGGGCCTACTGGGAGGCGGGCGACAAGGGCAAGGCGTTCGATGCCGTGAAGGACGTGCTCAAGCTCGACCCGCGCCAGGCCGACGCCCTGCGCCACATGCTCGGCCGCTGAGCGCGCGGGGCGGCAGGGACGGCGTCACTCGACGATCTTGACCGGCTGGCCAACGGCCGGCTCGCCGCGCGGGTAGGCGCCGTTCAGCAGGCGCAGCTGCGCCTCGGCGCCGGCGCCGAGCGGCGAGCGCCTGGCCAGCTCGGCGAAGCCGCCGCGCGGGAAGGGCGCCGTCTTCAGCACCCAGGGCCGCGCCGTCGCGCGGTCCGCCGCCGTCAGCGGGCGGAAGGTCGCCTCCGCCTCGCGCATGCCGGCGCGCGCCCGCTGCAGCGCCTGGGCGTCGCGCGCGCCGTAGAACAGCATGAAGTTGCGCCCGCCCGGCCCGGCCACCACGGTGGCCTCGACCGCCTGGCGCCGCCCCTGCTGGTCGCGCGCCGTGCCGGCGAAGTGGATCGCCGGCATGCCGCCCAGCGTGAGGCGCTCGCTGCGGCCCTGCTCGAGCTTCAGGTTGCGCACGATCTCCTCGGGTGTTGCGCCGGCCTTCGCCGGCGCGACGTAGACGATCAGCCCGGCGTCACCGGCGGCGTTGGTCAGATAGAGGGCGTCCGAGGCGTTGCGCAGGCTCCAGCCGGCCGGCGCCGTCAGCGCGATGCCGAGCGGCTCGTGGTAGAAATTCTGTCCGCGCACGACCCCGTCCTCGCGGCTGTCGCCGAAAGTCACGCCGTCCATGACCTGCAGGTAGCGCGCTCGCCCGTCGTCGCCGTACTTGCCCTTGAAGCGGGTGGCGTACCGGGCGATGTCCTGCAGCCGCTTGTCGTTGCTCGGGTGCGAGGCGAGCCAGCCGCCGCCGGCAGGCGCCGGCC
This sequence comes from Pseudomonadota bacterium, assembly GCA_963205435.1. GTDB lineage: Bacteria > Pseudomonadota > Gammaproteobacteria > Burkholderiales > Rhodocyclaceae > Desulfobacillus. Next base: position 16,255 of record CAUJIV010000068.1, on the reverse strand, counting down.
GGCCGGCGGCGCGCGCCGCGTCGGCGGCGAACTGCTCCTGGCTCTTCAGCACGTCGATGATCTCGATCATGCTCTTCGGGTCGTAGTTGCTGCTCGCCAGGTATTCGGCGCCAAGCTGGTCGGCCTGGCTCTCCTGCTCGCGGCTGTAGGAGGCGATGTAGCCGGCCGCCACCCCCTGCGAGAGCGTGCTGGCGAGGTCGGTGGCGCCGCTGGCGCCGCGCGCCTCGAGCACGGCGCCGAGGATGGTGGCGGCGATGACGCCGATGCCGGCGGTCTGCTGACGCGTGGCGCGCTGGGCGCCGTGGCGGGCGGTGACGTGGCCGATCTCGTGGCCGATGACGCCGGCCAGCTCGGCCTCGTTCTCCAGGTAGGCCATCAGGCCGCGCGTGACATAGACGTAGCCGCCGGGCAGGGCGAAGGCATTCACCTCGGTGCTGTCGAGCACGGTGAAGTGCCAATCGAGCTGGCTGCGCTGCGAACCCATCGCCAGGACCCGGCCGAGCGTGTCGACATAGGCCTGCAGGCGCGGGTTGTCATAGACGCGGTATTCCTTCAGCACCTCCTGGTGGGCCTTGCGCCCCGCCTCGATTTCGCTGCGCTCGTCCATCACCGTCAGCTCGCGCTGGCCGGTGACCGGGTTGGTGACGGTGGCGCAACCGCCCAGCAGGGCGGCGGCGAGGGCGATCGGCAGGAGGGGATTGCGCATGGGCTTCCTTTCCGTCAGGGCCGGGGCAACGCCGCCGATTCTACCCTTGCCGCCTGCCCTCAGCGATGGCTGGCGAAGACGGCGCGGCCGCCCGTCGCGTCGAAGGTGATGACGTCATAGGGATCCTTGCGGCCGGGCGTTTCCATGCCGGGCGAGCCGGCCGGCATGCCCGGTACGGCGATGCCGGTCAGCGCCGGCCGTTCCTTCAGTAGGCGCTTGACGTCGGCGGGCGGCACATGGCCCTCGACGACATAGCCGGCGACCGTCGCCGTGTGGCAGGCCTCGAGCCGCTCCGGCACGGCGAAGCGCTGCTTGACGGCGTCGAGTTCGCGCGTGGCAACGGTCTTGACGCGGAAGCCGGCCGCCTCCATGCGCTCGGCCCAGGCGCCGCAGCAGCCGCAGTCCGGGTCCTTGTACATGACGACTTCCGGCAGGGACTCCGCGCAGCCGACGGCGGCCGCGCAGAGAAGCAGCGCGGCCAGCCGCGGGAAAATTCCGCTGTTTGCCATTCTTGCCCCTCAGTGCCTGTGGCCGCCGTCGCTGCCGCCTGCTGCCGGCCTGGCCGCCAGTGGGGTGAAGCGCGCCTGCTCGGCCGGCTTGCCGGGCAGCGTCACCGACACCACCACCTTCAGGTCGGGCGTCGGGGCGTAGCGGGCGGCGCCCTTCAGGCGGTTGCCGCCGTCCGGCAGCAGCGCCGCGCTGGCTTTCTGGCCGCCGGCGAGCAGGGTCGCGCTGCCGCGGGCGCCGGCGGTGGCGACCTCCTTGCCGGCGTGGTCGGTGACATAGACCACGACGGGATGCTCGCCGGCCTGCGGCGGGGCCTTCGCCACCACCAGTTCCAGATGATAGGGGCCGGCCATGCGCTGCTGGCCGCCGTTGGGCGCCGGCTGGGTGTCCAGCCAGGCGTCGTCGTGGGCCAGCGCCGCGGCGGCGAAAACGGCCAGGCCGAGCAGCAGGGTGGCGGTATTGCGATGTCGCATCTTCTTCTCCTCTTGCGTGAATGGCGGTTTCAGAAACGGTCCTGCGTCTTCGAGGCGAGCAGTCGCGCCAGCGGCTTGCCGCCCCAGCGGCGGAACATCAGCGGCGTCAGCAGGCTGTCGAGCAGGGTCGAGCTGACGAGGCCGCCGAAGATCACCACCGCCACCGGATGCAGCACCTCCTTGCCCGGCGCCTCTGCCGAGAGCAGCAGCGGCACGAGCGCGAAGGCGGCGACGAGCGCGGTCATCAGCACCGGGGTGAGGCGCTCGAGCGAGCCGCGCACGATCATCGCCTCGCCGAAGCGCTCGCCCTCGAAGGCGCACAGGTTGAGGTAGTGGCTGATCTTGAGGATGCCGTTGCGCGTGGCGATGCCGGTGAGCGTGATGAAGCCGACCAGCGCGGCCACCGACAGCGGCTGGCCGGAGAGCCACAGGGCGGCGACGCTGCCGACCAGCGCCAGCGGGATGTTGCCCATGATGATGGCCACCAGCGCGGCCGAGCGGTAGCGGCTGTAGAGCACCAGGTAGATGAGGGCGAAGGCGACGAGCGCGAGCAGGCCGATCAGCCGCGCCGAGTCCTCCTGCGCCTGGAACTGGCCCTCGAGCGCGGTGAAGTAGCCCTCGGGCATGGGCTGGGCGGCGAGGCGCGCGCGGATATCGCCCACCACGGCGGAGAGATCGCGCCCGCTGCCGTTGGCCGAGAGGACGATGCGGCGGCGCGCGCTCTCGCGGTTGATCTGGTTCGGCCCGCTGGAGGTCTCGATGCGGGCGAGCAGCGAGAGCGGCACAGCGCCTCCCGGCGTCTCGATGAGCAGGTTCTCGAGGGCGCGCGGGCCGCGCGCGCCCTCGGGCAGGCGCACGACGAGGTCGAAGCGGCGGTGGCCCTCGGTGATCTGTGCGATGCGCTCGCCCTCGATCATCTGCTCGAGCGCGCGCAGCAGCGCGCCCGGCGCAACGCCGTAGCGGGCGGCCTGCGCGTAGTCGATATGGACCTTGACCTGCGGAATGAGCACCTGCTTCTCGATCGCCAGATCGGCCAGGCCGGGCACGCCGGCGAGGCGCTGGCGCAGCTCCTCGGCCAGCCCGCGCAGGGTGTCGAGATCCTCGCCGTAGATCTTGAGGGCGATCTGCGCGCTCACCCCCGAGAGCAGGTGGTCGAGCCGGTGGGAGATCGGCTGGCCGACGTTGATCGAGGCCGGCAGCAGCGCGAGGCGGGAGCGGATGTCGCGGAGGATTTCCTCGCGCTGGCGCGCGGAGGCGCGCAGATCGACCTCCAGGTCCGTGCTGTTCACGCCCTCCGCGTGGTCATCCTGCTCGGCGCGGCCGGTGCGCCGCCCCACCCGGGCCACCTCCGGCACTTCGGCGACGAGCCGCTCGGCCAGCGCGGCTATGCGGTTCGATTCGGCCAGCGAGGTGCCCGGGTTGAGCTGCACGGTGACGGTCAGCGTGCCCTCGTTGAAGGGCGGCAGGAAGCTGCGCGGGAAGAAGGGGACGCTGGCGGCGGCGACCGCCACCGCCAGCGCCGCCATCGCAAGCAGGGCGCGGTCGCGGCCGAAGGACCAGCGCAGCAGCCTTTCGTCCAGCCGCTTCAGCCAGGACACCAGCGGACTGTCGCCGCCGCTCAGCCCGCGCATGCGCGGCAGCAGGTAGTAGGCCAGCACCGGCGTCACGGTGACCGAAACCAGCATGCTCGCCAGGATCGAGACGATGTAGGCGATGCCGAGCGGGGTGAACAGCCGGCCCTCGATGCCCGGCAGGGCGAAGAGCGGCACGAAGACCAGCACGATGATGAAGGTGGCGTAGACGACGGCGGTGCGCACCTCGAGCGTCGCCTCGGCGATCACAGCGAGGGCGGGGCGCGGCCGCTCGAGCGCGCGGTTCAGGCGCAGGCGGCGCAGGACGTTCTCCACGCCCACCACGGCGTCGTCGACGAGCTCGCCGATGGCGATGGCGAGCCCGCCCAGCGTCATGGTGTTGATGGTCAGGCCGAACCAGCGGAAGACGAGCGCGGTGGCGAGCAGCGAGAGCGGGATGGCGGCCAGCGAGAACAGCGTGGTGCGCACGTTGAGCAGGAAGAGGAAGAGGACCACCGCCACCAGCGCCGCGCCGTCGCGCAGCGCCTCGATGACGTTGTCCACGGAGCTCTCGATGAAGCTCGCCTGGCGGAAGAGGAAGACCGGCTCGGCGATGTCCTGCGGCAGGCCGCGGCCGAGTTCGGCCAGCGCGGCCTCGACGCCGCGCGTCAGCGCCACGCTGTCGGCATCGGGCTGCTTCTGCACCGAGAGGATGACCGCCGGCTGGCCGTTGTAGCCGGCGTCGCCGCGCTTGATGGCGGCGCCGATGCTCACCTCGGCCAGCTGGGCAAGGATGATGGGCTGGCCGTTCTTCACCTCGACGACGAGCTGGCGCAGGTCCTCGATGCGGCTTGTGCGGCCGATCTGGCGAATGAGGTATTCGCGCCCCTCGGCCTCGAGGAAGCCGCCGCTGGTGTTGGCGCCAAAGCCGCGCAGCGCCGCCTCGAGCCGCTCGCGCGAGACGCCGAGGGCGGCGAGCCGCTCGGGGCGCAGCTCGACGCGATACTGGCGCAGCTCGCCGCCGATCGGGATCACCTGGGCGACGCCGGGAATCGTCAGCAGGCGCGGGCGCAGCACCCAGTCGGCGTATTCGCGCGCGCGCATGGCAGGGGAAACGCCGTCTGCGGCCCCTTCCTCGGCGGGCGCCGCCGCCGACTCCGCCTGCGGGCGCAGCGGGATGGCGATCAGGGCGATCTCGCCCATCAGCGAGGCGATCGGCCCCATCTGGGGCACGACGCCCTCGGGCAATTGCGCGCGCACCAGGTTGATGCGCTCGCTCACCTGCTGGCGGTTGCGGTAGATGTCGGTGCCCCAGTCGAATTCGACATACACGATCGACAGGCCCACTCCCGAGACCGAGCGCACGCGGCTGACGCCAGGCATGCCGTTCATGCCCGATTCGATCGGGAAGGTGACGCGCTGCTCGACCTCCTCGGGCGCCATGCCCCCTGCCTCGGTCATGAGCGTGACCGTCGGCTTGTTGAGATCGGGGAAGACGTCGACCGGCATGCGGCTCGCGCTCAGCCATCCCTGGATGAGGAGCAGCGCGGCGAGGCCGAGGACGATGAGGCGCTGGCGCAGGCTGACGGCGACGATCCATTCGAACATGGTCAGCGCACCTGGGAGAGCAGGCTGGCCCCGTCGGTCACGACGCGATCGCCGGCCTCGAGCCCGCGCACCACGGCCACCCGCCCGGCATCGAGCGGCGCGGTTTCGACGGCGCGGAGGATGAAGCGCTCGGCCGACTCGTGGAGCCAGACCGCCGTGCTGCCATCGTTTACCTTGACGAGCGCCGCATGGGGCACGGCCGCGCCCTGCACCGTGCGCCGGGCCTGCGCCAGCACCTTGAGCGGCTGGCCGACCGCCAGCGCCGCGCCGCCGGAGACGACGCGGAACAGCAGGGGCAGCGCTTCCTCGCGCAACTGGCGCGCGGCCCCGAGGAATTCGAGCTCGATGCGCTCGCCGCCCAGGGAGGCCGAGGCCCGGCCCAGATCGGCGCTGCCGGCAAGATCGTAGGCGAGCGCCTCGACCACGAGGCGCGCCGGATCGACCACCTCGAAGAGGATTTCACGGGCATCGACGATCTGGCCCGCGACCACATTGAGCGAGCCGATGACGCCATCGACCGGCGCCCTGAGGGGCTCGGCGGCGCCCAGGCTCGCCGCCACGGCATCGCGGCGCCGCTGCAGGGCGGCGGCCTCCAGTCGCGCCGCCTCGATCGCCGACTGGGCCACCGCGCCCTCGAGCTGGTCGTAGCGCTCGCGCTTGCGCTGCGCGATGGCGAGGGCGGCCTCGAGCTCGGCGAGCTGGGCGCGCTGGTTGCCCGCCTCGATGCTGGCGGCCACGGGCTGCAGCCAGGCGAGCACCTCGCCGCGGGCCACTTTCTGGCCCAGGCGCGGCAGGCCGCGAGCACCCGCCTCGATGCGCCCCGCCTGCGCGGCCTGCACCCGCCCGCTCGCGTTCGGATCGGCGATCACCCGGCCGTTGAATTCCAGGCTGGCGGCGAGCGATTCGATCCGCGCGGCCCGGTGGCGGATGCCGAGCCGATGCTGCGCCGCCTTCGGCACGAAGAGGCTGCCGTCGGCGAGGCGCCGCGGCGCCGATTCCGGCGCCGCGGCGGCGGGTTGCGGGACGGCCGTCCGCACGGTCGCGCCGTGGTCCTCGCCGTCGTGGGCATGCGCCGCGGGCGCGGCAGTGGCCGCGGCCAGCAGCAGCGCCGCCATGGAGAGTTCCCGCCGCATAACGTCCCTCATGGCCGTTCTCCCGCTGCCTTGCCGTACCGCCGGCGGGCGAAGGCGATGGCGGCGGCGAGGGCGGCGGCCGCGCCCCCCCAGCCGGCCCAGCCCGCCCAGTCGGGGCCGCGTTCGCCGGCCGCCGGCTCGGCGACCTCGAGCGTCGTCGCCAGCAGGTCGGCCGCCTCCGCCGCCTGGATCGAGACGGCGAGCGGATGCCTGCCCGGCCGCGAGAGCGCTTCTCCCGGCGCCGCGTATTCTCCGGGCGCGATCGGCTCGGCGACCGCCTTGAAGTCGCCGCTGTCGACTTCGACGACGGCGTTCGCGACCGGGGAGTTGTCTTCCTGGCGGTCGACATAGAGCGTCAGCCGGCCGCCGGCCAGCACCGCCACCAGTTCGAAGGCCTCGCCGAGGGCTTCGGCCCGTGGCGCGATTTCGTCGCGCGCGGCGGCGACGGCGGCAGCCGCGCCGTGGTCTTCGCCGCCGTGCGCCCACAGCGTCGGCGCGAGCATCGCAAGCAGGACAGGTCCGGACAGGCGTTTCATGGCAGGGCTCCGTAGGCTTGCCTGAGGCGCGAGTTGGCCGCGCCGTGCGCCACCTGCTGGCGGCGGAAGAGGGATTCGGCCTCGAGGGCGCCGGCGCGGATGCGCAGCAGCGTCGCCAGGTCGGCCTCGCCGAGGGAGAAGGATTTATCCGCCAGGCGCAGGTTGTCGGCGGCGAGGTCGCGGCGTTGCCGCGCCAGGGCGAGCTGGCGCTCGGCGGCCTGCGCCTCGAGCCGTGCCCTTTCGACGTCGAGCTGCAGCTTCTGGCGCAGCAGCGCCAGCTCGGCGTCGGCTCGGCCGGCTTCGGCGCGCGCGGCGGCGTTGTCCCGCCGCAGGCGCGGGCCGGAGGAGAACGGGATGGTCAGCCGGACGCCGACGGTGTTGGCGTAGGGATCGGCATACGTCTCGCGCTCGCGCATCACGCGCAGGGCAAGCTCGGGTGCGTCGCGGCGGGTTTCGTCGACCGCGCGCAGGCGGTTGCGCGCCGCCTGCGCCGCGGCGGCGGCCGCCGCGAGCAGCGGGTGGCCCTCCGCCATTTCATGCGGCGCGGCGCCGCCTTCGGCGGCCAGCTCGGCCGGCGCCGGCGCGCCGGCCAGCTGGCGCCAGGCCTGCTCCGCCGCGCGCGCGGCGGCTTCCGCCTCGAGCGCCTCCGTCTCGGCGGCCAGGCGCTCGCCCTGGGCAAGGTTGGCGTCGATGCGCGCCAGGTCGCCGGCCTCGTAGCGGCGCCGAACGTCACTCTCGAGTGCCAGCGCCGTCTGCACGCGTTGCCGCGCCAGCTCGCGGCTGTTGCGCGCGGCGGCCAGCGCCCACCAGGCTTCGCGCAGCTCGCCGGCCAGCTGCAGGCGCAAGGCGGCGCGCCGCGCGGCGACTTCGTCGAGCGCGCTTTCTGCCTCGGCCGCGCGCGCCGGCTGCTGTCCCGGCAGCCACAGCGGTACGGCCATTTCCGCCTCCCACTCCTGCTTGCCGCGGTCGCGCTGGAGGCGGTCGCTGCGGCTGGAAAGGCTGAGCGCGGCCGGACCAGGTGTCAGGCCGGCGGCCAGCTCGACGCCGGCGCGCGCCTCGTCCTCGCGCGCCGCCAGGGCGGCGGCCTGCGGATGCCGCTCCCAGGCCTGCTCGAATGCCCGTGCCAGGGTCTGGGCCGGCGCCGGTGCGGCGCAGGCCAGCATCAGGAATGCTGCCATCCATCGAATCATGAGACCGTTCCTCGTCTGCGCAAGCGTTGCGGGAACGGCGGGCGCGCGCCGCCGCCCTTGCGGGGCGGCCGGGGGCTGTCAGCCAGGGAGCGTCCGCCGGATCAGGCGGCGGACAGGGGAGGTCGCTGCGGGGTCTCGGGGATGCGAGCCGTATATCGCTCGCTCGCGCTGGCCAGGTAGAGACTTGCCGGGGCGATTGCCGGCGGCAGGGTGGCCTCCTGCAGGATCGCACCGCCATGCACGAACTGGCACAGGCCGCACTGCTCGCAGTCGCCGCCGTCGTCCAGGGCGGCGACATCCTGGCCATGGCCGGCGTGCGCCGTGTCCGCGGCCATGGCGGCATGCTCGTGGCTGGACTGGACCTGCGCCGGCTTCGGCAGGGCGCTCGCCGCCAGGCAGGAGGCGAGCGCGATGCCCGACTGCAGGGGCAGCCAGCAGGCGAGGAAGAGGATGAGCAATCGGCGCGGCATCGGCGGGGCTTGCGCTGCGGAGCAACCCGGAAGCCGGCACTCTAGCGCAAAACGGCCCGGCAGGAAAAGCCCCCGCGGCGGCGCGCCCAGAACGCCTCCGCTCGATCCTGTTGAGCGCGGCCTGGCCGAAAGCTATACTCCCGCTCCCGGATTCCACGGCTGCCGCGGCCTGCCCCGGCAGCCCATCCCGTGACCAAGGACATTCCATCTTGAGCGACACCATCAGAATCGGCATCGCCGGCTACGGCAACCTCGGCCGCGGCGTCGAGGCGGCGCTGGCGCGCGCGCCCGACATGAAGCTGGCCGGCGTGTTCACGCGGCGCGATCCGGCCGCGCTGCGCCTGGCGAGCGCCGGCGTGCCGGCGCGCGGCATGGACGACATCGCGCGCTTCGCCGCCGACATCGACGTGCTCATTCTTTGCGGCGGCTCGAAGTCCGACCTGCCCGAGCAGGGGCCGGCGCTGGCCGCGCTGTTCAACACGGTGGACAGCTTCGACACCCACGCGCGGATCCCCGAGTATTTCGAGGCGGTCGACGCGGCGGCGCGCCGCGGCGGCCATCTTGCCCTGATCTCGGTCGGCTGGGACCCGGGGCTGTTCTCCCTGCAGCGGCTCTGGGGCGAGGCGGTGCTGCCGGACGGCGCCGGCTACAGCTTCTGGGGCAAGGGGGTGAGCCAGGGGCACTCCGACGCGCTGCGCCGCGTGCCCGGCGTCAAGGACGCGGTGCAATACACGATCCCCTCCGAGCAGGCCATGGCGCGGGCGCGCAGCGGCGACAACCCGGTGCTGACGACGCGCGAGAAGCACGCGCGCGAATGCTTCGTCGTGCTGCAGGCGGGCGCCGACGCCGCCGCGGTCGAGCAGGCCATCGTCACCATGCCGGACTACTTCGCCGACTACGACACCACGGTGCATTTCATCGGCGCCGAGGAGCTGCGCCGCGAGCACGGCGCCATGCCCCATGGCGGCTGCGTCATCCGCAGCGGCGCCACCGGCGCCGGAACGCGGCAGGCGATGGAGTTCTCGCTGCGGCTCGGCAGCAACCCCGAGTTCACCGCCAGCGTGCTGGTCGCCTACGCGCGCGCCGCCAGCCGCCTCGCCCGCCAGGGCGAGCGCGGCGCCCGCACCGTCTTCGACGTCGCGCCCGGGCTGCTCTCGCCGAAGGCCCCGGCCGAGCTGCGCCGCGAGCTACTGTAGCCGCGGGTCGCCGGCGCGGGCGATCTCGATCAGCGCGTTGAGGGCGTCGGTGAGGGTGAAGATGCCGAGGAAGCGCCCGTCCTCGTCGTTGACGATCACGCTGCCGACCTTGCGGTCGGACATGATGTAGGCCACCTCGTCGAGCGGCGTCGCGGAGGCGACGCTGACCGGCTCCTCCGCCATGATGTCGGCGGCGCGCACCTGCTTCCTGTGGTCGAGGCTCAGCCCCGAGACGAGGCGCACGTCGCGCTCGCTGATCACCCCGGCCACCTCGCCGCCGCGCATGACCGGCAGGTGGCGCACGCCGTGGTCGGCCATCAGCTGGCGCAGCTCGTCGATGGTGGCGTCCTCGCCCGCCGTGACGGGATCGGGGGTGGTGAATTCCTCCACCGGAAGATTGAGTTGCAGCATGGTTCCTCTCCTTGCAAAGCCCGCCGCGGCGGCCCGTGGGCATGATACCGTCATTCGGGTTGCGCCGAAGCCCGGCTTCGGCGCCGCCGGGCTTCGGGGGCGCCGCGCCAATGCTATAATTTGGCTGGGAAAATTTGCCCCGGACGGCGACGTCATCACCCTCGCGCAATGCAGCTCTTCGCCCTTGGCCTGAACCATCACACCGCGCCGCTCGCCGTGCGCGAACAGGTGGCCTTCGATCCCGCGCGCCTGCCGCAGGCGCTGGTCGACCTGACGCACGGCCGCGAGGTGCGCGAGGCGGCGATCCTGTCCACCTGCAACCGCACCGAGCTCTACTGCACGGCCGAGGCGCCCGAGGCGGCGGCGCAGTGGCTGGCCGAATACCACCAGATGACGCCGCAGAAGATCTCGAACTATCTCTACACCCTGCCCAGCCGCGACGCCGTGCGCCACGTCTTCCGCGTCGCCAGCGGCCTCGACTCGATGGTGCTCGGCGAGCCGCAGATCCTCGGCCAGATGAAGCAGGCGGCGCGCGTCGCCGAGCATGCCGGCACCCTCGGCACGCTGCTGCACAAGCTGTTCCAGAAGACCTTCGCCGTGGCCAAGGAAGTGCGCTCGACCACCGCCATCGGCGCCAACATCGTCTCGATGGCGGCGGCCACGGTGCGCCTGGCCGAGCGCATCTTCGAGGATGTCGCCGGCCAGCAGGTGCTGTTCATCGGCGCCGGCGAGATGATCGAGCTGTGCGCCGCCCACTTCGCCGCGCGCAAGCCGCGGCGCATCACCGTCGCCAACCGCACGGTGGAGCGCGGCGCGGCGCTGGCCGAGCGCCACTCCGGCGAGGCCATCCGCCTCGAGGGCATCGGCGAGCGGCTGGCCGAATACGACGTCATCGTCTCCTGCACCGCCAGCCCGCTGCCGATCATTGGCCTCGGCATGGCCGAGCGCGCGCTCAAGGCGCGGCGCCACCGGCCGATGGTCATGGTGGACCTGGCCGTGCCGCGCGACATCGAGCCGGAGATCGGCGAGCTCGACGACGTCTTCCTGTACACCCTCGACGATCTCGGCGGCATCGTCGAATCGGGGCTGGAGTCGCGCGAGCAGGCGGTGGTCGAGGCCGAGGCGATCATCAGCAGCCGCGTCGACGGCTTCCTCCACTGGCTGGAGTCGCGCGAGGCGGTGCCGACCATCCGCGCCCTGCGCGACGCCGCCGAGCGCACGCGCCGGCGCGAGGTCGAGCATGCCCTGAAGCTGCTCGAGCGCGGCGAGGATCCGCAGCGCGTGCTCGAGGCCTTCTCCCACGGCCTGACCAACAAGCTGATGCACGGCCCGACCGCCGCGCTCAACCAGGCCGAGGGCCCGCAGCGCGCCGACGTCGCCGGCCTGATCGCCCGCATCTACCGCCTCCATCCCGAAGAGTAGCCCTGGCCGCGGCCCGGCGCCCGCCGCCGCGCCGCGCCGCGCTGTTCCCTCTCCCCCCTCGCCATGAAAAAAAGCATCAGCGACAAACTCGGGCAGTTGAGCGGCCGCCTCGCCGAGCTCGACCTGCTGCTGGCCAGCGAGACGGCGGCGCGGGACCTCGACGCCTGGCGCCGGCTGTCGCGCGAGCATGCCGAGATCGCGCCGGTGGTGGCGCTCTACGCCGAGTATCGCAAGGCCGGCGAGGACGTCGCCGCCGCCCGCGCCATGCTGGCCGACGCCGAGATGCGGGCGCTGGCGCAGGAGGAGATCGAGTCCGGCGAGTCGGCCATGGCGCGGCTGGAGGACGAGCTGCAGCGGGCGCTGCTGCCGCGCGACCCCGACGACGGGCGCAACCTGTTCCTCGAGATCCGCGCCGGTACCGGCGGCGAGGAGTCGGCCCTCTTCGCCGGCGACCTGCTGCGCATGTACGCGCGCTATGCCGAGCGCCAGCGCTGGCAGGTCGAGATCGTCTCGCAGAACGCCTCCGACCTCGGCGGCTACAAGGAGGCGATCCTGCGCGTCATCGGCGCCGGCGCCTACTCGAAGCTGAAGTTCGAGTCGGGCGTGCACCGCGTGCAGCGCGTGCCGCAGACCGAGGCGCAGGGGCGCATCCACACTTCGGCCTGCACCGTGGCGGTGCTGCCGGAGGCCGATACCGTGGGCGAGGTGGCGATCAATCCGGCGGAGATCCGCATCGACACCTTCCGCGCCAGCGGCGCCGGCGGCCAGCACGTCAACAAGACCGACTCGGCGGTGCGTGTCACCCACCTGCCGACCGGCATCGTCGTCGAATGCCAGGACGACCGCTCGCAGCACAAGAACAAGGCGCAGGCGCTGGCAGTGCTGGCGGCGCGCATCCGCGACCGCCAGCAGCGCGCGCAGGAGGCGCAAATCGCCTCGACGCGCAAGTCGCTTGTCGGCAGCGGCGACCGCTCCGAGCGCATCCGCACCTACAACTTCCCGCAGGGCCGCGTCACCGACCACCGCATCAACCTGACGCTGTACCGGATCGACGCCATCATGGACGGCGACCTCGACGAGCTGCTCGGCGCGCTGGCGGCCGAGCACCAGGCCGAGCAGCTGGCGGCCCTCGCCGAGGAGGCGCGATGAACGTCGCCGTCCTGCTCGCCGAGGCCGGCGCGGCGCTGCCGCCGGCCGAGGCGCGCCTGCTGCTGCGCCAGGTGCTGGGCCTCGGCGCGGCGGCGCTGGCGGCGCACCCGCAGCGGCCGGTCGGCGCGCGCGAGGCGGCCTCCTTCCGCGGCCTGGTGGCGCGCCGCGCCGCTGGCGAGCCGGCCGCCTACCTGAGCGGGCGGCGCGAGTTCTACGGCCTCGAGTTCGGCGTCACCTCCGACGTGCTGGTGCCGCGCGCGGAAACCGAGCTGCTGGTCGACATCGCCCGCGAGGACGGCGCCGGGCGTATCCTCGATCTGGGCACCGGCAGCGGCTGCGTCGCCGTCGCCGTGGCGCGTCATCTGCCGGCGGCGCGGCTTACCGCCGTCGATCGCTCGCCGGCGGCGCTGGCCGTGGCGCGCGCCAACGCCGAAAGGCACGGCGCGGCCATCCGCTTCATCGAGGGCGACTGGTTCGCCCCGCTGGCCGGCGAGCGCTTCGAGCTGATCCTCGCCAACCCGCCCTATGTCGCCGAGGCCGATCCCCACCTGGCGGGCGAGCTGCGCTTCGAGCCGCGCGGCGCGCTGGCCGCCGGCCCCGACGGGCTGGACGCCATCCGCCGCATCGTCGCCGCGGCGCCGGCCCACCTGCTGCCGGGCGGCCGGCTCTGGCTCGAGCACGGCTACGACCAGGCCGAGGTGGTGGCGGCGCTGCTGGCCGCGGCTGGCTTCGGCGCCCTCGACCAGCGCCGCGATCTCGCCGGCATCGTCAGGGTCTCGGGCGGCCGATTGATGCAAGAACGGCCTTGACGCACTGCATCAGCAAACGCTAAACTTGACGAAAATAGTCGGTTATTGAAAGGAATCCCATGTCAGACGTCCAGCAGCTCCTCAAGGAGCAGGTCAGCACCCATCCCGTCGTGCTCTACATGAAGGGCACGCCGAACTTCCCGCAGTGCGGCTTTTCCGCCAAGGCCTCGCAGATCCTCAAGCTGTGCGGGCTGAAGGACTACTTCTCGGTGGACGTCCTCGAGAACCCGGACATTCGCGCCGGCATCAAGGACTTCTCCAGCTGGCCGACCATCCCGCAGCTCTACGTCAAGGGCGAGTTCATCGGCGGTTGCGACATCATGGGCGAGATGTACGAGAGCGGCGAGCTGCAGAAGAAGCTGGAAGGCCTCGCCGCCGCCTGAACGGCCGCTTGCGCAGGACGCCGTCCGCGTCCTGCGCGCGCGCCTCAGCCGCGCAGCTCGGCCAGCAGGCCGCCGATCATGCGCTCGGCCTGGCGCAGGTAGCCGCTGCCGAACAGGTTGAGGTGGTTGAGGACGTGGTAGAGCTGGTACAGCGTCCGCCGCGTCGCGTGGCCCTGGGCCAGCGGCCAGGCCTCGCAGTAGGCGGCGTAGAAACTTTCTGGAAAGCCGCCGAACAGCTCCGTCATGGCGAGGTCGGTCTCGCGATCCCCCCAGAACACCGCCGGATCGAACACTGCCGGCTGCCCGCCGCACATCGCCGCGTTGCCGTGCCACAGGTCGCCGTGCAGCAGGCTCGGCAGCGGCCGGTAGTCGAGGAACAGCGCCGGCAGTTTCTCGGCGAGCAGTTCCCCCTTTTCCGCCAGCGCGGGATGCCGCATCGCGGCTAGCGCCAGTTGCGGGCGCAGGCGCGCCTCGGCGAAGAAGCCCGGCCAGCTTTCGCGCCGCGGATTGGCCTGCGGCGTGGCGCCGATGAAGTTGTCGCGCCGCCAGCCGTGCAGCGGCCCGCGGGCGCGATGCAGGGCCGCCAGCGCCCGGCCGAAGGCGATCGCCTCCTGGCGGCCGCCGATTGATCCCAGTTCGAGCCATTCCAGGGCCAGCCAGGCCTGCCCGTCGATGATGCCGCAGCCGAGCGCTCGCGGCACGCGGAAGGTGCCCGCCGCGGCCAGCGCCTCGAGACCGTCGCGCTCCGCCTCGAACATCGGCAGTGCCGCGGCCTCGTTCAGCTTGACGAAGCAGCGCTCGCCGCGGCCCTCCAGCACGAAGGCGCGGTGGCTGCAGCCGCCGCCGGCCGGCCGCAGCACGATTGCATCGAACGGTCTGCCGACGGCGCGGCCGATCTCCTCGCCCAGCGCGGCGGCGAGCGCTTCGTCCGTTGGCAGCGGGGCGCCGCCGCTCATTCCTGGTGCCGGCGCTGCGGGCGAAGCATGCGCCGCCCGCTCAGAGGCTGGCCGCGGCGGAGGCGAGCCGCGTGTTGGCCCGGGCCAGGCGCGCGCTCAGCACCTCGAGGAAGGCGGCGTAGAAGTGCATGCGGCAGGCGTCCGAGGCCTGGCGCAGGGCGTCGCCGCGGATGGTGATGATCTTCGCCGCGGTGCGCGTGATGGCGTCGGCGTTGCGGCTGCCGCCCGACTTGCCGATGACGGCCATCTCGCCAAAGCAGTCGCCGGGGGCGAGGACGCCGAGCAGGTGGCCGTGCTTGGCGATGCGCACCTCGCCTTCGGCGAGGAAGCAGAAGTGATCGCCCGGCTCGCCGTCGCGCATGATGACGGCGTCGGGCGCCAGCCGCTGCCAGTCCGAGAAGCGCACGATCTCCCAGATCTCGACATCGCTGAACTCGGCGAAGAAGGGCAGGCCGCGCAGCGTCTCGTACTTTTCCGTGTCGGCGAAGCCCTCCTCGGGCACCTGCAGCTGGCGGCTGCGGAAGGCCTGGGCCAGGTCGTGGGAGAACTCGCCCCAGCTGGCGTAGCGCGCCGCCAGCTCCTTCTCCATGGCGCGGGCGACGACGGCCTCGAGCGCTGCCGGCAGGTCGCGGCGGAAGTCCGAGGGCGGCGGCGGCTCGGTGCTGGTGATCTGGTACACCATGCTGTAGTTGTTGCTCGCCTGGAAGGGCAGCCGTCCGGTGATCAGCTGGTACATGACGACGCCGAGCGAGTAGATGTCGGTCTGGTGGTCGAGCGGCAGCTCGCGCACCTGCTGCGGCGACATGTAGGCGGGCGAGCCGACGCCCGAGACCTGGGTGCGCGTCTGGTTGGCGCTGGAGAACAGGGCGGCGCCGAAATCCGTGATCTTGATGTCGCCGCCGCCGGCGAGCAGGATGTTGGCCGGCTTGATGTCGCGGTGGGTGATGCCGAGGCGGCAGGCGTAGTCGAGCGCCCGCGTGCACTTGAAGATGATCTCGACCAGGCGGTCGAGCGGCAGCAGGCTGTCCGGCGCGCAGTAGGGCTCGAGCGTGCCGCCGGCGACGTATTCGACGACGATGTAGCCCTGCGTCTCGTCGATGACGGCGTCGTGGATCTGCGCGATGTGCGGGTGCTGCAGCTTGCCGGCGAGCGAGGCCTCGTTGGCCAGCAGGTGGCGATAGAGGCGGCCGCGCTCGGGGTCGTTGAGCACCTCGGGGTGGATCACCTTGATGGCGACCTCGCGCCGCAGGAAGGGGTCCCAGGCCAGCCACACCGTGCTGGTGGCGCCCTCGCCGAGGCGCCCGCGCACCTCGTACTTGCCGATCCGCTCCGGCTCGCTCATCGCGCCGGCTGCAGCGCGCGGCGGGCGCGCGCGATGGCCTCGCGCACGCGCGCCGGCGCCGTGCCGCCGGCATGGGCGCGGGCGGCGAGCGCGCCTTCCACGCTGAGCGCCGCCAGGGCGTCCTCGCCGATCAGCGGCGAGAAGCTGCGCAGCGTCTCGAGATCGAGCCCGGCCAGCTCGCAGCCGCGCTCCTCGGCGGCGCGCACCGCCAGCGCCACCGCCTCGTGGGCGTCGCGGAAGGGCAGGCCCTTCTTCACCAGGTAGTCGGCGAGGTCGGTGGCGGTGGCGTGGCCCTGGCCGAGGGCGGCGCGCATCGCCTGCGGGCGCGCGCGGATGCCGCCGACCAGATCGGCGAAGATCGCCAGCGTGTCGCGCACGGTGTCGACCGTGTCG
>CAUJIV010000067.1 GCA_963205435.1 Pseudomonadota bacterium | reverse complement strand
GGTCCTTCAGACATTTCTGTGGGTAGGTAGTACGCTTTCGCGCATGGTCTTCATGGAGGGCATGCGATGGAAAGCGCGGAGTTGTACCGACAACTGCTTGGGCTGACGGCGCCCTGGACGGTGGAGCGAGTCGAATTGGACGTAGCGCGCCAACATGTGGAAGTCTTTGTCGGCCACCCGGCGGGGCAGCGCTTTGCCTGCCCCGAATGCGGGCGCGAGCTGGGTGTCTACGACCACCAGGCCGAGCGGGTCTGGCGCCACCTGGACAGCTGCCAGTTCCTGACCTACCTGCATGCCCGTGCTCCGCGCGTATCGTGCCCTGAGCACGGCGTGCGGCAGGTGACGCTGCCTTGGGCGCAGGCCGGCAGCCGCTTCACCCACCTGTTCGAGGCGCTCGCTATCGACGTTCTGCTGGCTACCGACGTCAAGAAGGCGGCAGCGCTGCTGCGCGTGAGCTGGGACCAGGCCTGGCACCTGATGGAGCGTGCGGTGCTGCGCGGGCGCGCGGCCAAGGGCGAATGCATGCCCACGCACATCGGCATCGACGAGAAGGCCATCGCCAAGGGCCACCGCTACATGACCCTGGTGTGCGATCTCAAGGAAGCGAGGATCGAATACATCGGCGAGGAGCGCAAGCAGACGAGCCTTGAGGCCTACTTCGAGGCCTTTCCGCAGGCGTCCCGGGACAGAATCGAGGCGATCGGCCTGGACATGTGGCCGGCTTACATCAGTGCCTGCCGGGACAAGGTGCCGCAGGCCGATGCCAAGATGGTCTTCGACCGTTTTCACATCATGCGCCATGTCGTCGAGGCCGTCGACAAGGTCAGAAAGCAGGAACACAAGACACTGCTCAAAGCGGGCGATACCATCCTGACCAAGAGCAAATACCTGTGGCTGACCAATCCGGAGAACATGACGGACAAGGCGCGGGCGCGCTTCGAAGAATTGAAGTCTGCGCAGCTGAAGACCGGCAGGGCCTGGGCGCTCAAGGAGGCGTTGCGCGAACTGTGGAACCACTCCACGGGCGCCTTGGCGGCGAAGTTCTGGCAACGCTGGTACTTCTGGGCGACCCACAGCCGCCTGGCGCCGATGATCGCCGCGGCCAAGCTGATTGCACGCCACCTTCCCAACGTGCTGACCTACTTCACGCATCGCATCTCCAACGCGGTTGCCGAAGGACTGAACTCGAAGATCGCCACTGTCCAGAAGCGGGCTTGTGGTTACCGCAATCCGGACCACTTCAAGATTGCCGTCTATTTCCACTGCGGTGGTCTTAACCTATACCCGGCCGCCCTGACCCACACGAAAGTCGGATGAATCATAATTTCTTTGCGCCTTTGCGGCCTTTGCGTTGAATGAGGTACCCTCCAACCTGAAGGCGCTTCATTCTTCCGCGACAGGCATTTCGCCGGAGCAATCGACCTGGAACACACAGCGATCGTCCAGTCGCACCGCCGTCAATTGCCGCCCCCACAGGCAGCCCGTGTCGAGCGCCAGCAGGTTCGGCTCGATGCGCAGGCCGAGCGACGACCAGTGCCCGGTCACCAGCACATGGTCGGCGCTCCTGCGCCCCGGCACGGCGAACCAGGGCAGGCAGCCCTCTGGCGCATCGGCCAGGCCGCCCTTGGCGCGAAAGTCCATGACGCCATCGGCGGTGCAGTAGCGCAGCCGCGTCATGGCGTTGACGATGACGCGCAGCCGCGGCCAGCCGGCGAGGTCGTCGCGCCAGTACGGCGGCTCGCCGCCCCACATGTTGGCGAGGAATTCACGATAGCCGTCCCCGCGCAGGGCTGCCTCCACTTCGCGCGCCAGCAGGCTCGCCTGCGCCACCGTCCATTGCGGCAGCAGGCCGGCATGCACCAGGACATGGCCGTCCTCGACGTGCAGCATCGGCTGCCGGCGCAGCCAGTCGAGCAGCGCCTCGCGATCCGGCGCCCCGAGGATCTCGTCCACCGTGTCGTCGTGGTGCCTTTTCGAATGGCCGACGGAGAGCATCAGCAGGTGCAGATCGTGGTTGCCCAGCACCGTCACGGCGGCCCCGCCCAGTTCCCTGACGAAGCGCAGCGTGCGCAGGGAATGCGGCCCGCGATTGACCAGGTCGCCGACCAGCCAGAGGCGGTCGCGCGCCGGATCGAAGCGGATCAGGTCGAGCAGGCGGCGGAAGGAGTCGAAGCAGCCCTGGATGTCGCCGACGGCGTAGGTGGTCATCGCCATACGCCGGCCTTCATGCCGGGCGCCGGCGGGGTGATGCACGTCCTTTCACGCCAGGCTTCCGTCATGTTTCCGCATAACCGCCCGGATTCATGCTCTGCCAGCGCCAGGCGTCGCGGCACATCTCCTCGATGCCGCGCTCGGCGCGCCAGCCGAGCAGGCGCTGCGCCAGGGACGGGTCGGCGTAGCAGGTGGCGATGTCGCCCGGCCGGCGGCCGACGATGCGATAGGGAATCTCGCGGCCCGAGGCGCGGCGGAAGGCCTCGACCATTTCCAGCACGCTGTAGCCGCGGCCGGTGCCGAGGTTGACGGTCAGCACGCCGGGCGCCGAATCCAGCTTCTCCAGCGCCGCCAGGTGGCCGCGGACGAGGTCGACGACATGGATGTAATCGCGCACGCCGGTGCCGTCCGGGGTCGGATAGTCGTCGCCGAACACGCTGAGCGCCTCGCGCCGGCCGACGGCGACCTGGGCGATGAAGGGCATGAGATTGTTCGGCACTCCCTCCGGGTCCTCGCCGATCAGGCCGCTCTCGTGCGCGCCGACCGGGTTGAAGTAGCGCAGCAGCGCGATCCGCCAGCCCTGGTCGGACTGCGCCAGGTCCTGCAGGACGGCCTCGACCATCGCCTTGCTGCGGCCGTAGGGGTTTGTCGGGCGCAGCGGATGGTCCTCCCGCAGCGGCACCGTGTCAGGGTCGCCATACACCGTGGCCGAGGAGCTGAAGACCAGGCGGCTCACGCCGGCTTCAGCCATCGCCGCGCACAGCGCCAGCGTGCCGCCGACGTTGTTGTCGTAATAATCGAGCGGGCGCTCGACCGACTCGCCGACCGCCTTGAGGCCGGCGAAATGCAGCACCGCGCCGAAGGCATGCCGGCGGAAGACATCGCGCAGCGCAGCCGCGTCGCGCACGTCGCACTCGTGGAATACGGGGGGGCGGCCGGCGATCCGCTCGATGCGGCCGAGCACCTCGCGGCGGCTGTTGCACAGGTTGTCGAGGATGGCCACCTCGTGGCCGGCCTGCAGCAGCTCGACGCAGGCGTGCGAGCCGATGTAGCCGGCGCCGCCCGTCACCAGCAGCGTGCTCCGGCCCGTCACGCGGCTTCCTCCATCGCCTGCGACCGGTATTCCGGCACCAGCTGGGCCAGCCGCTGCTTCACCTCCGCTTCCGTGCGCGGCGGACCCTGCAGCCAGTCCACGAGTTCGACCAGCGCCTCGGCGCCGAGCGTCGCCCGGCCCCTGGCGATACGCAGCTTCGGATGCGGGGTCGGCAGCGTGCTCTCGCCGTCGGCGAGCAATTCTTCGAACAGCTTCTCGCCTGGCCGCAGGCCGGTGAATTCGATGCGGATCTCCTCCTCGCTGAAGCCGGAGAGCCGGATCATGTCGCGGGCGAGATCGACGATGCGCACGGGTTCGCCCATGTCGAGGACGAAGATCTCGCCGCCGCGGCCCATCAGGCCGGCCTGCAGCACCAGCTGCGCCGCCTCGGGGATGAGCATGAAGTAGCGGATGATGTCTGGATGGGTCACCGTCAGCGGCCCGCCGGCGGCGATCTGCTCGCGGAACAGCGGGATCACGCTGCCGCTGCTGCCCAGCACGTTGCCGAAGCGGACGGTGACGAAGCGAGTCGCCGGCCGCGAGCCCGGATCCTCCGCCAGGCGCGGGGCATGAGCCGGACCGCCGGCATCCGTCCCTTCCTGCAGGACCTGGCAGGCCATCTCGGCCAGGCGCTTGCTCGCGCCCATCACGCTGGTCGGGTTGACCGCCTTGTCGGTGGATACCATGACGAACTTCTCGACGCCCGCCGCCAGCGCAGCGCGCGCCGCGCACCAGGTGCCAAGCACGTTGTTGCGCAACGCCTGCCAGGCGTTTTCGTTTTCCATCAGGGGAACGTGCTTGTAGGCGGCGGCATGGAACACCACCTCGGGACGGTGCGCGGCGAAGACCGCTTCGAGGACCGTCCCGTCCTTGACGTCGCCGACGATGCCGGCGACGGCGATCCCGGGATGGTCGCGGGAAAATTCCTGGGTGATGCCGTAGAGGGCGTACTCCGACTGCTCGAAGAAGATCAGCCGCGCCGGCGCGTAGCGCGCGATCTGCCGGCACAGCTCGGCGCCGATCGAGCCGCCGGCGCCGGTCACCAGCACCCTCTTGCCGGCCAGCAAACCCTGAAGGCCGGCGTCGTCGAGCTGGATCGGCTCGCGGCCGAGCAGGTCCTCGAGCTCGACCTTGCGCACCTGCGAGACGGTCACCTTGCCGCTGAGCACGTCGGCCATGGCCGGCACGGTCATCACCGTCAGCCCGGCGTCGGCGGCCAGTTCGGCCGCGCGGCGACGCTGCGCCGCCGTCGCGGACGGCATGGCGATGATGGCATGCGTCACGCCGAGCCTGCCGGAGAATCCGGCAATGCCCTCGATGGCGCCGAGCACCGGCGCATCGCCCAGGCGCTTGCCATGCTTCTGCCGATCGTCATCGAGCAGGCCGACGACTTTCCAGGCTCCGCCGCGGCCGATCTCCCTGAGCAACGCGGCCGCCGTATCCCCCGCACCGAGCACCAGCACCGGCTGCCCCTCCTGCCGGCCCGAGATGAACAGTTGCCCGTCCTTCCAGGCGCGATAGGCGAAGCGGCTGCCGCCCATCGCCAGCAGCAGCAGGATCGGGTGCAGCAGCAGGACCGAGCGGGGAATGACCGGCGCATGGATCATGTAGGCGATGCCGGCCGCGGATATGGCGCCCGCGCCGACCGCGATGAAGAGCCGGCGCAAGTCGCCGATGCTGGCATAGCGCCAGATGCCGCGATACAGGCCGAGCCCGAGGAAGATGAGCGCGTAGGCGGGAACCAGCCAGGCCAGCGCTTTCACCGCCCCGGCCAGAAAATCCGGCGGAATGTCCAAATTGAAGCGGATCCAGTAGGCAGCCAGCCAGGCAACGACAGTCGCTGCCAGATCGTGGACAAAGGCGAGATGCGCGCGCCAGTTCATGCCTTGCCGTCACCTTCCGCGAGATGGATCCCGGTCATCTGCGGCAGCCTTCGAATCCTCACGGCCGGACAGGCGACTGCCCGGCGAGCGGCCTCGTCGCGCGGCAGCCCAGCCAGGCCAGCAAGGCGAGCCAGGCAAGGGCGCCAACCCATTGCAGCCGGGCCGGCAATGCCAGCAGGCCGACGGCGAACGCGGCGCCCGCCGCCATCGTAGCGGCCCAGCGCAGCGTCATGCCGCGGTGGCCGTAACCCATCCTGACCATTCGCTGATAGGCATGCTCGCGATGCGCCTCCCACACGCGCTGGCCGGCCAGCGCGCGTCGCGCCAGCGTCAGCGACGCATCGAGCACGAAGGGCGCGAACGCCAGCAGGGGGAACCAGGCCGGCCAAGAGTCCTGCCATATTCCCGCCAGTCCGAGGCTGCCGGCGAGAAAGCCGAGGGGAATCGAACCGGCATCGCCCATGAATATCCTTGCCGGCGGCCAATTGAAGCACAAGAAACCGGCGCACGCCGTCGCCGTCGCCGCGCACCAGGCGGCGAGCGCGGCATCGCCAGCCATGGCGAATCCCGCGGCATAGGCGGCGAATCCGGCCACGCCCTGGCTGCCGGCAAGGCCGTCCGCGCCATCCATGAAGTTGTAGAGATTCGTCATCCAGCCAAGCGCCAGCATGGCCGCTGGCCACCACGGGACCGGCAGCGCGATCAAATGGCACGCCGCCGCCGCCGCGCCCAGATGCGCGGCCAGCCGCAGCCAGAACGGCAGGTGCCACAGGTCATCGGCCAGCGAAAGCAGGGCCAGGGCCAGCACCATTGCCAGCAGCAGCAGCGGCGCCCCGAGCCAGGCGCCGGCCGCCAGCAGCGCCAGGACGATGCCCAGGCCGCCGCCATGCGGCGTCGGTCGCTCGTGCAGAGAGCGCTGATTGGGCTGGTCGAGTCCGCGGTCGGCGAAGCGCAGGCGCAACCTGATCACCGCCCAGGAAATCGCGAATGCCGCCAGCGCGGCCAGGGCCATCCTCATTTGGCCGCGATTATCGCGGACATTCGCTGTCCGCGCCACAGCGATCGCCGGCGAACATCTCGCGCAGGCCCGCCTCGAGGCCAGTCCCGGCCCGCCAGCCGAGTTCCCGCTCGATCCTGGCCGGCGAATACCAGGCGGGGCCGAGCAACCGTTCGACCGCTTGCGAATCCAGTGGCATGGCCCGGCCAGCCAGGCGCTCCGCCACGTCGCCCAGTCTGGCGCCGAAGCGCAGCAAGGCCGCGGGCATGCGCCAGCGCGCGGGCGGCATCCCGAGCACGGCGCGCAGCGCATCGTAGATCGCGCGGCCCGAATGCGCGTCGGGATGGGCAACGACATAGGTTCGCCCGTTGGCCGCCGGCGCCTGCGCAGCCAGCCGCATGGCGGCCACCACGTCGTCCACATGCACCAGCGAGCGGCGGTTGCCGGTTTCCGGCAGCGGCGGAAACCAGCCGGCGCGGATGCCGCGCGCCATGCGCTCCAGGTTGCCTCG
Source organism: Pseudomonadota bacterium (assembly GCA_963205435.1). Lineage (GTDB taxonomy): Bacteria > Pseudomonadota > Gammaproteobacteria > Burkholderiales > Rhodocyclaceae > Desulfobacillus. The sequence goes on along the minus strand of CAUJIV010000067.1, from coordinate 24,738 downwards.
TCCTCCTCGGCCATACACCATGGCCAGCCGCAGGTTCACCACATGCATGCCGTACTTCGCGCCGGTCTCCAGCACCGCCGCCTCCGCCGCGCGCTTGGCGCGGCCATAGGGCGTTGCCGGCTCGCCCGGCCAGTCCTCGTCGGCACAGGCGCTTCCCGGCTCGGCCATCGCCTTGACGCTGGAAAGGAACACGAAGCGGCGCACCCCCGCCTCGCCCGCCGCCGCGAGCAGGTTGCGCGTGCCTTCGAAATTGACGCGCCGGTGGATGTCAGGATCCGAAGAAGAGAAGGCATGGGCGTAACCGGCGCAATGGAAGACGCGCTCAATGCCTGCGCAGGCTGCCCGCAGCGAGGCCGGATCGAGCAGATCCCCCGTCGCCGCGCCCGGCGCCGGGTCGGCGCGGCGGACCAGTGCCCGGACAGCCCCGTCACGACCGAGGGCATCGGCCAGCCGGCCGCCGATGAACCCGTTCGCTCCCGTGACCAGTGCCGTCATTCAAGCCTCGCCGCGGCCGGCCGTTGCGCCGCTGGCCGAGATGTAATGGCTGCTGCGAAAGAGGAAGCGCTTTTCCACCCCGTGCCACATCAGGATGGCCGCGACGGCGACGGTGGCGACCACCACTGCCAGGAACAGCGCGGGCCTGTCGCCGAGCCAGCCGCCCTGCACGAACAGCTGGATGATCGGGAAATGCAGGATATAGACGCCATATGAAAAATCGCCATGCTTGCCGAAATTGCCGAGATAGGGAAACAGGCCGAAGAACACCACGACTGCCGCCAGCGCGAAGGGCTCCAGCGCCGGCAGCGGGACAGACCGGTCCACCGCCAGCACCGCCAGCGCCGCCACCAGAAAGCGCGCCCTGTGGCGGGCGAAAAACGGCAAGTAAAAATAGAGCAAGGCTCCGGACATGAAATAGGAAAGCTGCCCGGGCAGCTGCCGCGCGAGTTCGTGGTACAGCCCGTTGCCCGTGCGCTCGGCCGCCGCGGTCAGCAGGGCATGGTAGGCCACCGAGGCGCCATAGACGAGAACCATCGCCGGCAGGCGCGGCGCCTTGCGGAACAGGCAGGCGAACAGCGGAACAGAGGCGTAGAACATGACCTCGATCTTCAGGGTCCACAAGGCGCCATTGACCGCGGGCACGAGGTTCGCCTCGAACACGCCGGGAAGGGTCGGCTGCAGGAAGTTGAGGAACGCCAGGTTCGCCAGGACGTACTTGAGCCAGGCGGGCGAGAAATACTCGTTCGGCGGGCGCGCGCTGGCGAAGGCCAGGCCGAAAGCGCACAGCAGCACCACGGTGAAATATGCCGGGCAGATGCGGCGGACACGCTTGTTCGCGTACGAGGCCAGCGAACTGGAGCGCTCGTAACTCATGAAGATCAGGAAGCCGCTGACGACGAAGAAGGCCTTCACCGCCACGGCCGTCGACAGGAACGAGGCGATCCACGCCAGCTCGCGGAAGCCGGAAAGCTCGCAGGCATGCACCATGCAGACGGTGCCGGCGAACAGCAGGCGCAGCAGATCGAAGTTGTTCTTCGCCAGCCAGGCTTGCGCTTGCCCCGCGTCCGGCGCGTTCACCTGCCTGCCCCGGCCGCCGGCAGTCTGCCCCAATGCCGGATGAAATAGCGGCCCATGCTGCGCAGGTGCCAGGCCAGATGCCGCAGATGGCGATGGCTGGCGCGCTGCGCCGCGTGCATCACCGCGGCCTGCGGGCAGAGCGTGATCTTGCGTCCCGAGCGCCACAGGCGCACGCAGACATCGACGTCCTCGTAATAGAGGAAGTAGCCCTCGTCGAAGCCGCCCAGCGCGGCATAGTCGGCGGCGGCGAACAGCATGAACATCCCGGCCACCCAGTCGGGGTGGAAGGGCGGGTCGTTCCGGCCAAAGCGATAGGCGCCGTCCGCCAGGCCGAGCGCCTTGGCGAGCAGGCTCGCAAAGCCGGGGAAGCGCCGCGCGCTGTCCTCGGTCGCGCCGTCCGGGTTCGCCACCAGGGGGGCGGCCAGGGCGGCACCGTCCTTCAGGCAGCCGAGCAGCGCCGGAAAGGGATTCTCTCCGAGGCGCACGTCGGGGTTGAGGACGCAGAAATACGGCGCATCGCTGCGCGCGAAGGCGGCATTGTGATTGGCGCCGAATCCCTTCGGCGCCGCGTTGCGCAGCACCTCGACGCGGCCTGCCAGCGCGGCCGGCATCGCCGGTTCCGGTTCGGGCACGTTGAGCGTCAGGATGACGCGGGCCACCTCCGGGCAGGCGGCGAGATCGCCCAGCAGCGCCTCGACCATGCGGCCGTGGCCGTGGCTGACGATCGAGACCGCGATCACGGCCGAGCCCCTGCCGCGGCCGCAGCCAGGGCTTCCCGGTAGACGGCGAGCACCTTCAGCGCATTGCCGCCGGCATCGAAGTGCGCCTGCGCCAGTTGCGCCGCATTACGGCCGAGTTCGGCCCGCTTCTGCGGATCGGCGTGAAGTGCCAGGATCGCCTCGGCCAATCGGCGCGGCTGCCGCGGGGGAACCGCCAGTCCCGTCACGCCGTCGATGAGGGTGTCGCTCATGGGCTGCGTCACGGCCGCGATGCTCGGCACGCCGAAGAGCGCCGCCTCGAAAATCGGCCGGCCGGGCGCGTCGAAATGGCTGGGGAAGCACAGCACGTCGAAGCGCGGATAAACACTCGCCAGGTCCGTCGTAAACGGCCAGAACTCCACCGCATCTTCGAGGGACAGGGCGGCGATCCTCGCCTTCAGCTCCTCTTCGACCTCCTGCGAAAGCCCCAGGCGGCGCAGCAGGAAGTCGCGCAGGGGAGCGCGGCGGCGCATGCTCTGGCCGACGAATGCGAAGCGGATGTCGGCCCCCTGTTCCCGGCACAGCGCGGCCGCCTCGACGAACTCCAGGCAGCCCTTGGCGCGGGACAGGCCGCCCACCATGCCGACGGTGAATCTTTCATGCGGCTCCACGCCAGAGGGCTCGCCCCGCGGAACGCGCAGGCCGTTGTGGATCACCACCGCATCCAGCGACGGATCGAGGCTAGCCCTGACCGTTTCGTCGATGGCTATAAGCCGCGCGGCATTGTTTCGCAACACCGAGCAAACCAACCGGCCGCGCCAGCCCAGCAGCGGCTGCTGCACCGAGCGGACATGGACGATCACCGGGCAGTTGAACAGGCGCCGCGCCAGCCAGATCGCCGGCAGCAGGGTCAAATCGTTGATGTGGACGATGTCGACGCGCCCCCATTTCCGCCTCGCCGCCAGCAGGCCGGCCAGCGTCGAGGGCAGGTAGGCCAGCTCGCGCAACAGGACGAGCCAGCGCCAGCCCCGGTAATGGCTGTAGCGGGTGTTGTCGAACTGCGAGACGCCGCCACAGCCCAGCACCGCCACGCCGGCCGACTCCAGAATTTCCCGGAACTGCCCCCGCCGCGTCAGCACACGGGGCAGCACGGCGCCCGCCGGAAAGCTCTGGATCATCTCCAGCAGGCTGCGCGAAGCCCCGCCGAACGGCGCGGCATGGTGCACATAGAGCACCGCGACGGGACGGCCCGGACAGGCTTGCGGCAGGCTCATCCGCTCAAGGCAGCGCCACCTGGAAGCGCTTCAGCCAGGCGGCAAAGCTGATCATGCGCCAGATCGTGAAGTCGAAGGGGCGCCTGCCGGCGATCACGTCGTCAACCAGTTGCAGGGCTTCCGGCCGCAGCGCTCCCCGCGAGACCGCCACCGCCTCATCGACCGCCCGCCTGAATTGTCCGGGCGCCTCCTCGCGCACCCAGTGCTCTTCCGGTGTCACGAACCCCAGCTTGCTCATCCGGGTGCGGATCGCTTCGGGCAGCACGCCGCGCAGGCCCTCGCGCAGGACGCGCTTGGTCACTCCCCGATGGATCTTGCAGTCGTCGGGCAGGCCGAGCACGAACTCCACCAGCCGGTGGTCGAGGAACGGCACACGCGCCTCGATGGAATGCGCCATGGAATCGCGATCCTCCCAATGCAGCAACATCTGCAGGTTGCTGCGCGTCAGTTGCCGGTGGGAGAGTTCGCCAATCGACAGCGCCGCCCCCGCCTCGCCGCGCAGCGGATCGCATGGCGTCGCGCCCAGCCGCCGCAGATCGAGCCAGGGCGGCGAAGCCGTTTCCTTGCCAACCATCGCCCGCAGAGGATAGCGCAGCGCAGCCGGCAGCAGGGCGTCCGCCAGGTACTTGATCGCCCACAGGGAGCCGTGGCCGTGTGCCTGCCGGGCGGCGTGTATTTCGCGCCAGAGTTCCAGCCAGCGCAGGCGGCGGAACAGGCTGGCATACAGCGCGCCATGATAGCCCTGGTAGCCGGCCAGCTGCTCGTCCGCGCCCTGCCCGTCGAGCATGACCTTCACGCCGCTCTCCGCCGCGAGGGCGAACACCGACCACTGCGCGAAGATGCTGGTCGAGCCGAACGGCTCGTCCTGGTGCCAGGTGATGCGGTCGAGCTGGTCGAACAGGCGGGCGAGATCGGGGTAGACGTAATGCGCCTCGACACCGGTATGCCGGACGACCACCTTGACGTATTCGCGCTCGTCGAAGCGCGGGATGACGGAGCACGAGGAGAACGCATGCTGCCGCTCCTGCACGCCCTCCCGCCGCAGCAGTCCGTTCGCGACGCAGACGATGGAGGACGAATCGAGGCCGCCCGACAGGCACGAGCCGACGGGCACGTCCGCCCGCAGGTGGCTCCGCACGGAAGCCTCGAAGCGCTCGCGAAATCCCGCCGCGGCCTCGGCCAGGCCGCCCGTGAATGGACTGCCGGCGAGGCGATACCAGGCTCGCGACTCCAGGCGGCCTCCCGGGAGCGCATCGATCGCCTCTCTCAGGCCGATCTTCAGCGATGCCCCCGGCGGCAACTGATGCACGCCGCGGAACATCGTCTCGTCGGTATGGTCGAGGACTCCCCAGACCAGGAAATCATAGGCGCGCTGGCCGTTGATTTCCGCCCGCCAGCCGGGCAGCGCGGTGAACTGCTTGATCTCCGAGGCGAAGGCCAGGCAGCGATCCGGCGCCACCCAGTAGTAGAGGGGCTTGATGCCGAAGCGGTCGCGCGCCACGAACAGCGTCGCCTCGGCGCGGTCGAGCAGCACGAACGCGAACATGCCGTCGAGCTTCCCTAGGCACGCCTCTCCCCATTCCGCATAGGCGGCGAGCAGGACTTCCGTGTCCGAACGGGAGACAAAGCGATGCCCCGCCGCCGCCAGTTCGCGCCTCAGCTCGGCATGGTTGTAGATCTCGCCATTGAAGACGATCCAGTAGCGCCCGTTCCCATAGGACATCGGCTGGTGCCCCGTCGGCGAGACATCGAGGACCGCCAGACGACGGTGACCGAGCGCCACGCGCGCATCCGGCGGCTGCCCGGCGCCCGCCAGCGGGGCATAGGGCAGCCCGGACGAAAAGCAGGCATCGGGAGTATCCGCGCCGCCGCCGCGCGTGACGGCCAGTTCCGTGCCGCCAAAGGCCGCCCATCCCTCGTCATCGGGGCCGCGATGGCGGATCGTGTCAAGCATCGCTGCGAGGGGCGCCGCAGGAACCGAATTCACGCCAACCAGCGCTGCAAGTCCGCACATGTTCCGGCCTTATCCTGCCGCAACGGGCAAACCCTTTGCCCGCGCAATGCGTTCGTAGTCGACCCTGATGTTTCGCGCGATGTGAACGGGATCATGCCAACGCTCGACATATTGCCGACAGGCCATGCCTCTCGCCGAAAGCTCTCCGCGCCGCTCAGTCAGCCATTCGCGCAACACAGTGCAAATATTCTCGGGCCTGGCATTGATCAGCGGCAGCGCCGAGCGCATGGCCTCCGGCAGAAATCCGAAGTCCGATTCGCGCAGATAGCATATGACCGGCTTGCCGAGCGCCATGGCCTCCACCGCGAATCCGCCGTACCAGCCGGCGAGCAATTGATCGATAACCAGGTCAGCGCGCTCATAGAGCTTGCGCGCTTCGGCGTTGGAAAGCTTCTCAACCAGAATAAACTCAAACGCGACGCCTTCCGCCTTCAGGCGATCGACGGCCTCGAGAATGTGCGCCGTGCCCTTGGCGCCTCGGTGGCTCGGCGCATGGATCACGAGCGGCGTATCCGCCGGCGCCTTGCCCACCGGCAGCCAGTCTGCGATATCCAGGTGCGCGTAAGGCACGAACCTCGCCCGCTTCGGCAGTACCCACAGCAAATCCGGATTCACCGCATAAACCAGGTCCGCATATTCGTCGAACCAGGCAATGCGCTGGCGGGTTCGCACGTCGGATGCGGCCGTGTAATAGCTGTCACCGGTTTCATGAGCGATCGAAATGTCGAAATGCTGCCGGCTATAGTCGCCTTGCCGAGCATCGTCTCCCTGAAAAGTTACAGCGATCACCTTGTTCCGGAGCAACGCACGTTCGACCCGCCTGCAGATATTCGCATACGCGGTGTAGAGCATCCATTTCGGCGAACCCCGCGATGCCCAGCGGCTGGAAAAGCTCCATGGCAATATCGAGCTGCCCGCGTTATAGTGCACGACATCAAACTCACGGCAGGCGCGCTTCAAGAGTAGCCAGCAGCGCCACTGCTGCACCCACAACGAAGCCCCTTCCTCCCAGAGCACTTCGTCGCTGCGGTAGGCGATATAGTTTTGGGTGAATGCGACAGAGCGGCTATCGAGACCTATCTCGCGTTCGGCTCTTGCCAATCCCTGTGGGCTGCCCCCAGTGGTGGTGGGACAGTGCAAGATGCGCAATTGGTTTGGTTTGCCGGCTTTTCCGCTGGTCTGGTTCATCAGTTCGCGCCGCTCTGCGTCAAAGGGTTGGAAAAATACCCCCTTCGCCAAACCAGCATGAACATGAATAACAGAAAGGCGGCTTTTGCTATCGCCCACTCGATCGACGAGGCAGTTTGCGCCATTCCGACCGTAAGCAAAGCGGCCAGCCCCCCCAAGCCTACCAGCTTTACAATATCTTGCCTGCTCACTTCGATCGCATGGATTTTCTGCGTCAGCAGCAAATAGCCTGCCGTAAGCATTATGGAAACCAGCAGATTCGAAATTGCCGCACCGATCAGGCCCTGCCAGGCAACTAGCCCAGTGCATGATATAACCGAAAATACAGCAACAAACCAGGCCATCTTAGCGATCAGGTCCGACCGTTTTTCAAAGACCATGCCCAGGATGGTAATCTGGGCCGTGCCCGCTACGGCGACGGACAGCGAGAGTATGGCCACCAGAACCGATGGGCGGCCGTATTCGGCAGGAATGAACCAGTCGAACAGGTGGGGTACAAGGGCGGCAACCGCTGCAGCGAATAAAAACAGCACCGTGGCAAGCCTGGTCAGCATGAGCCCTGCAATCCGCCTGTAATCGGGATGTTCCGCGTGCAGGCGGAGTATCAGGGGCGACCATGCCAGCCCGAATGCGCTTGTACACAGCGTCACAATCGCCGCCAGCTTCAGGCTCAGCGAATAGATACCTACCTCCTCCGGATCCCGCAACAACCCCAGAACCCAAAGATCGATCGAAGAAGTCAGCCATTGCGCAAATCCGGCAATTACAAATGGATAGCCATATACAAGCAATCTTTTCGCATCGGCACGCTCCAGTCGAAAAGTGAGATCGCGCCGTATCGCCGCTATCGCCCATGGAACCAGCGCAAGATAACCAAACAGCAGGCCGGTGAAATATCCCTGCAGTCCGGCATCGAACCAGTACACCAGCGACAAGCCGATTGCGTAAGCAGTTAGTGTCTTCAGGACGGCGATGAAGAAATATTGCCAGTGTGCCGAATAAAGCCTGAGCACATCCTGCCCATACTGCAGTAACTGTATGGGTATCACCGCAGCCAGGCCGATGATGACAGGCCACAGCAGATCACCGCCCACCCATTCGCCAAGAAACACGGCGCCTGCCGTCAGGGCTACCGCCACTGCAACGCATAGTAGCGACAGTGCGGACAAACTCCAAAATCCCGTTGAGATCGTGGATGCGCGTGTTGCTGACGTAGCGTTGCGGTCGAAATAATAGCGGTGGGCTGCGTTCCCCAGACCGCAATTGGCGAGCAACCCGACAAAGCCGATCAGGCTGGTGATCAGTGCGATTCGTCCGAACTCCTGCGTGGAGAACAGCCTGGTCATCAGGGGCAGCGCCAGCAAGTTGAGGCTGCGCGACAGCCCCTCGGCCAATCCGTAGGCCAGCATGGGCACCACAGACCACCGAATCAGTGTGGCCATGGATGCTTAGGCCGCCTCGAAACAAAGAAAGACTTCGTCCCGACCTCGATAGTCCTGAACCGCCCGCCTGAAACCGGCATGCGCCATCTGCCTGGTCAAGTCGTCTGGGTTTTCGTGATAGCAGTGGAAAGGATCGACAGCCCACGACGGGATATAAACCACCACGTTCGGGGGATAGATGCGATAACGGTACAGGGGATATCCCGCCTGCAAGCTCTTCCACCGAAGCCGAAGACCGCTGAGCAGCTTCCTCCACCGTGGCCTTCTCTGGTCGCTCATCCAAACGATCAACACTCCGCCAGGGCGGATGACCCTCCTGGCTTCGGATAGTGTCGTCCCAAGGTCGACCACATGGTCAAGGCTGGTCGCAAATATGATCGTATCGATCGACGCCGCAGGCAACGGCATGAATTCGCTATTGCCCACGATCCTGAAGCCGTCGAAATCGTGCGAATCGATCGGGTCTAGCCCAATGATCTCGGCGCCGGCCGCCTTCAGGTGCTGCAAGTAGGCCGGCAGGCGCAAGGGTCCGCAACCAACATCGAGAACCGTTCCGGAACGCGCGTGAGCGCCCACGAATCCAGAAAAGGCACGCACATCCTCGCGATTATCCGTAGACAGCGACCCGCCTTCGACCCGGCTGTAAACAAGATCGGCATTATTGTTGAGTACCCTATTGCGCAAATATTGTTCACCGAATTCGGCCAATAATTTTGCATGGATTTCGCAGCGAAGGTAACTGGCGCCCCCGGTATAGCCCAAGGCACATGATGGGCACGTGAATCTCTGCAGCGTGAGCGGAAGGCCAAGCTCCATGCCGCACTGGATGCACTGGAAATTCATCTTGCCTTCGCGCAAGCGGCATCGGCGCCCTCATAGAGCGTTCGCTCCACCCCATCGGAAAACGAGGTAAACCGGGGCGCCATCGTCTTGATCAAAATGCTCGTGTCGGCAATCAGATCAGAATCCCGCGGCGATGCGGACAATTCGAAGACCGGCTCACGCCCAACGCGGGATCCGATTGTTTCCGCCATGGCCCGGATGGAAAGGGACTCAGCGCCAGCCAAATTCAAGCACGCAGGCCCACCGTTGCGCAGCAAGCCGATGAGTATTTCGATTGCATCTTCGATATAGCAAAGCGAAATTCTGAGGCCGTCCTTGTCATCGGCCGCATCCGGCCTGGCATGCAGCGTTATCGGCCGGCCGGTCTTCACCGACTGAATCAGGTTCGGCACCAGTCGGCCGCTCTGCAGCGGACCATAGATTCCGAACGGCCGCACGATAATCACTTCCATTTCCGGTCGAAACAAGGCCAGGGCCTCCTCCCCGTGCAATTTGCTGAGCACATACCAGCTATCGCGTCGCACTGGCGCTTCCTCGGAGAGAGGGGCAAATGACGGGGCATACACCGTTCCAGTCGATATATATATGAAGCGCCGGACACCTGCGGCACGGGCCAGGGTCGCTGCCTGAACGGCGGATAGGGTGTTTACGGAAAGCACGTGCGCCGCCTGTTCGGGTACTTCCCGGTAGCGAGGCGACTGGGCCATGTACACCACGGCCGAGGTGCCTGAAGTGATGGCGAATGTTGCGGGCAACAGACCGCTTTCAGGGTCGATACCAGTTCCGTCGGACGAACTGATTCCTATGGCATTAAGGCCTGACCGCGGCAGCCCGGCCATCAAGTGGCGGCCCATGTAGCCGCCGCTGCCGATCACCAATACTGTCATGCAACCACTCCCAGTTCACGATATGCACGCTCCAGACGGCCCGCAAACGCCTCAAGCGAGAAGTGCTTTTCGATGTAGCGGCGTCCGCGACGGCCAATCTCCCCCAGCTCGCCCCGCCGGGCCACGATCCGGCGAAGGTCCTCCTTCAAGGTCGTCACGTGGGTATTGATAATCGGGCATTCCTCAGGATGCAAAAGATATTCATCCGGTTTCCTGATGAAGCACATGACCGGCTTACCTAGAGCCATCGCCTCCAGGGCAAAATAACCGTGAAAACCGATAAGGCATTGATCAAATATTAGATCTGCAGATTTATAGATCTCCAATGCCTGATCATTGGTAAGGCGCTCAACCAATATCAGCTCAATTTCCTGACCTTCATTTTGCAGGCTGGCTACTGCCTGTTCCAGGTAGCGCGAGCCCTTGAACTCACGATGATTGGGTGCATGGACTACACGGAGTGGCTGAATGCGGTCGGCAGTGGGATACGCAGGTTGGTAGCGTTTCCCACTTTGTGCTGCAAGATCAATTGGCCAGAAAAAAAGATCATTGCGGCTGCCTGGTGTGTACTCAATCATGTCTCCCATCGAGAACACTGCTGCAGCAGTTTTGTAAACCCGAGCATAATTTTCTTTCCCCTGTGAGGTATCGCAGATACACGCTATGCCAATTTGCGTGCAGTCCGTACAGCAATTCGGCTGACCGAGGTCCATCGTCGCATTACGCGTACGGACGTCTGCGCCGTAAGTCCAAATAAACAGACGAATACCTAATAAGCGATAGATAAATAATTCCAATGGATTGAAATGCCGTCGAGCCCGCGAAGGAAGGATTCCCCCGTCAACATAGGCATGCACCTGCTTGGCGACCGCGCAAACCATCAGGAAAAAAAAGTATGTCAATCCTAACGAGAGTAATCTGCTCCTTCTGGACAATCGTGAAAGGTCAAAATCGAATTCGTCGGTAATGTAATAAGTACATCTAACCAGAGATCGGGAGTTGAAGCCAAGCGACCGCTCCGCCTTGCAGTTTTTAGCCATGCATATGATCGGGGCGCCGGTCCATATCGAAATTGGCCGCATCCTTAAACCCAGCATCAATCCCAGCATTATTAGCCTGCCAAGCCAAAAGAAAGGCAATAAAGCAACAACCAACCCATCGAACACTGTGATTGCAAAAAGTCGCATGAGCCTATTCCGACAGCTCACGGGATTTATCTAGGACGCAAGAGTAGATTGACATCAACCTGTCTGCGATAGCCTTATTTGAATGGTACCTTTGATACCATTGCTTTCCTTGATCCTGAATCTCCTCAATCTCCTTTTTGCTTCCGCGTGCAAAAGAAAGTTGGAGGAAAACCTCGTCTGATGTCTTAGCATTCAACACAGGCGGCATTTCATGAAAGCATTCGCGATGAATTTCAGGATCTAAATAAAGCATGGAAGCACGACCGCACGCAAGCGCTTTCGGCAAGGTGCTCCCGAAAGCACCAAGAAAGAATTGATCTGCAACCAAGTCACATGCCCGGATATACTCCACCATTCTTCTGTGAGGCATCGGAGGCACCCATAAGACCTGGTCTGTTATATCGAGGCGTTCAATTAGTGCCCGGCTATCCTCAACGGAAGCCCCCCACTCAACAAGGACAACCGCTGCCCGCTTTTCCACCTCGTGCACAAAACGTGCAAAGCCTTTCAGAAAAATATCATTGCCCTTTTCCCAATCTGGGTGCCGATCCTCCGACCAATGCTGCCTTGCTGGATGAAATACAAGGTAAGTAGAATTTAGTTTCGACAACAGCTCCTTGCGCAAAGATGTGTCGCAATTTGCGTCGCTGACTCCGTCCTCGTTAATGGGGTGGGGGGCAAATGTATAATTTGGAATTCCAATACATCTGGCCGAGTTCATATTGTCTGCGTTAGTAACTACAGTCCAGTCGGATAGTCGATAACTCAATGCGCACAAACGCCCCTGGGTGGAATCTTCGTAAGGAATGTTGCGGATAGTTCCATGTTCAAATGCGATATACGGATGACCTGTCAGTAACGGTAAAACAGGATCTGTTGCATATGCCTGCACCAAATCATAAAATTGAAACAACCGGCGCCATTGCGGCACTTTAAGTCGATAGCTTTCAAGATCAATGAGAGTAAGTGGATCTCGTCGCGACGGAAATAGCTCAGCATATTTGTCTATGAGTTCGGCAGCCTTATTATCAAATGAGTATATTTGATTCTTTTGTGCTTTTGTGAAATGTCGAAATGGCAAGCAAGCCATTCTTATAATAAGAGCAGTTGAAATCAAACCCCAAGCCGCAAACAGGCGCGCAATTTCGCTCTTTGTCTTTGAGGCAATAAGGCCTGATTCACAACTCCCCGCGATCCTAGATGCGACGCCATTGGCTGTAGACACATACGCCAAACCTCGTTTTATTCTTGCTGCCCTGTGCTGAAACCAGGTCCAACGTCGATGGATATTTTTCGTGTCTGTTGGAATCGTGCTGGAATAACTCTGATTCAATATTCCAAGCTTGCGCCATAATCTATCAGCTTCTCGTAAACGTCCTTCACGTTTAGCAATAAGATATTTAACGCAATTCTCCATTGGTCCTTGTGCGAACCAGCGCGGTCGTAGGAAGTTCTTTACGCCGGCTGCCTCCCAGTCTGGCCTGAACTGGTCACCATAATTGCTGGAGAAATCGGCGTCTTCCCATTCGGGACAGCTCATAATGTGATAGTAGCCGTAGCAGATCACATCGCAGTCGAGCCCTGCCTCATTTAGCAGTTTCGCGTTGATATACGCGTTGTTGGCAATGTTGCCTACATGCAAAATCCGTGGAGCACGGCCAGTACGTTTACGGAAACGGGCTGCCCACGCGACAGCGTCGAAATCCTTCGCAAACCTCGCTTCCGGGTTGTTTTGATCGATCTGTAACATTGTTTGCTTCACTACGGAATTTGTCTGAAAAGCCTGCCCGTGCAGTTAGGCTCACCCAACATGGTGTGCAAGCAATGTGCGCTTGATCTGTTGTGCGGTTGTGCCGTCGCCATATGGCGCAGCTTCTACCCCGCGCGAGCCCAAGGCCGCGTTAATGGTTTCTCGGATCGACTTCTCGCTAGTTGGGGGGGCAAGCCGATTCCAGCCGAGTTCAACTAACTCGACCCATTCGGTCTCTTCGCGCAGGGTCACGCACGGCACCCCGTGGAAAAACGCCTCTTTTTGCACACCGCCGGAATCCGTCGCGACTAGCGCGGCATTGCTCTCCAGTACGAGCATATCAAGGAAGCCAACGGGGTCGATTACACGGAGTTCGCGCAGGGATGCTTCCGTTTCAGCGGAAGCGCGCAGCGCTGCGCGCGTCCGCGGGTGGATAGGTAGCACAACTGGTACACTCCGGGCGGTAGCGGCCAGCGCCCGCAAGATAATTTGGAGGCGTTCTGTGCTGTCCGTATTCTCCGCCCGATGGATTGTGGCTAGCACGTACTGACCTGCCACGAGACCAACGCTCTCGAGAATCGTGCTTGCGCGTGCGGCGCCCGCCTCGAATGCCCTTGCGACATCGAGCATGATGTCACCTACCTCGAAGATTCGCTCAGCGGGTAAGCCCTCACGCAGGAGATTGTCGCGAGCCGTGGCTGTCGGTGTGAAAAGCCAGTGCGAACTGTGATCGGTCAGTACCCGGTTAATTTCTTCAGGCATGCGCCGGTTGAACGATCGCAGACCAGCTTCAACGTGGGCGATGGGAATGTTGAGCTTGGCCGCCGCCAGCGCACCTGCCAGCGTCGAATTAGTGTCGCCGTAGACGAGCATGGCGTCCGGACGGCTCTCTAGCAGAATTTTTTCGACAGCGCTGAGCATTTCGCCAGTCTGCCGACCGTGTGGGCCCGAACCGATTCCTAGGTTCACGTGCGGTACAGGCAAGCCAAGCTGCTCGAAGAATATCCCGGCCATATTATCGTCATAATGCTGACCTGTGTTGACGAGCAATTCATCCACCGCATTATCTTCCGCAAACGCACGCGATAGCACCGATGCCTTTATGAACTGGGGGCGCGCCCCAACTACCGTTACAATTTTCACGCTCTTACCTCGATGCAATCGATCATCCCTAGTTACCCGTAGAATCCATAATGGTCGCACCACGCCTCGAAATTCAGAAAGGTCCAGATCAGGTAGGTGTTGTTCCTTTGGCCAGTAAAGTGCTCAACGAGGGTCCGCTGCACGAAGCCATCGTCGAGCACTCCCCGGCGCCTGATCTTGCTCGGGGAAAGCCGCTCCGAGATCCAGTCACGAAGCGCGTGGCGATACCAGGATGCGTCGGGCGGCCCGAACCCCATCTTGGGCTTGCTGTAAATCTGCTCCGGTACCCAAGGTCGCACTGATTCGCGGAATAGCACCTTGCCAACGCCGTTGTTGATCAAATGCTCCCACGGCACGTCCAGAACAAAATCGACCAATTCATTATCAAGCAGGGGCACGCGGGTTTCGAGCGAGTGTGCCATAGAGAGTTTGTCCTCAAGAACAAGAAGGCCATGTAGGTAGGTCTTCATATCTACGTAAAGGACGCGATCGCGCCAGTCCTTGCTGGGGCAACTCAGCAGCGCCCGGTCAATGCTGGCATTGACGTCGAAGTCTAGAACGGTGGCGCGGAATTCTGGTGTCAATGCCTCCTGCGCCATGTCGGGCTTCAGGATTGAATTAAGAATGCCGCGATAGCGGGCTTCGATGTCCGCGTCATTCCAGGAAGGTGTGCGCTTGCTGGAGCACGTGATTCCGAACAGCGACGCTACCCGCTCAAAGAGGCTCGGTGGTGGCTGCGCGGCGTCAGCGGGCGGCACTGCCCCTGTGGCGATATACCTGCCAACATAACCGCCGTGGAACTCGTCGCCCCCGGTTCCCGACAAGACCACCTTCGCGTCACGCGCGACTCGCTGTGCAATCACATAGACGGGATATCCCATACCCATGCGCAGGTCTTCAAGCGCGCCCACATAGGCGTCGAGCGTATTGCGCATGGTGTCCTGGGCGAGTTCCAACTCGACGCGTGATATCCCGCATACGGATTCGACGAGGCGGGAGTATTCGCGTTCATCTGCATCTGCACCATCAGTTACGCCAGAAAGATCAAAGATGCAACTGTAGGCCTGCACAGACTTATCGAGCATGTGCGCACCGATGGTGATGGCGGTTGAATCGATTCCACCTGACAGGTAGGCCTTGACGGGCACATCGGCTGCGATTTGACGGCGTAACACATCGAGCAGCAGCGTGCGATGTTCCGCTGCCAAATCCTTGGTGCTCCCACGGCGCGTACGCGGGAAACTGATGTCCCAGTACGTTCGTTGCTCAAGCATGCCACCCTGCCATCGGATTGCGGTGGCTGGCGGGAACTGCTCAACGCCGGCGAACATCGTGCGCTCGAACCACAGGTTCTGGAACGCTAAATACTCCATGACCCCGTACGGGTCCGGCGCCACGGCAGTCCTGCCGGATGCATGGAGCGCCCTGATTTCAGAACCAAAGGCTAGTTCGCCACCAGCGAGTCTGGACCAATATAGCGGCTTGATACCATAGCGGTCGCGAGCGAGCACAAGCGAATCGTCGCGCAGGTCACGAATTGCAAGGGCGAACATGCCGTTGAGACGCGAAAACAGAGAGTAGCCCCATTCTTCCCAGCCGTGCACGAGCACCTCGGTATCGGCATGGTCTGTGGCGAAACGATGTCCCTTGGCCGTAAGCTCCTTGCGCAATTCCCGGTGATTGTAGATCTCGCCGTTGAAAACCACGACAACGTCGCCGGTTTCGTTTGCCATCGGTTGCCTGCCAGTGTCGATATCCACGATCGCAAGTCGCCGGAATGCAAGACCGGCATTCGCGTCCAAGTGGTAGCCTTCATCGTCTGGCCCACGATGCGCGATCGCATCGCCCATGCGCTTGAGCATGGCCCTGTCGGGCAACTCACCTACTATGCCTGCAAATCCGCACATTCCTCTAACCCGATACGGGCACAATAGTACCGTCCGCTTTGTCTATTGCCGTAGTAAAGCACCTCCCAACAAATGAGCGTAGCGCCTCAAGGTCTCCAGGGATGACTGCCTTGCCACCAGCTTCGGCTTCGGTCAGCCAGATCGGCGAGGTACCGGTTGCGACGACTAGACCGTGCGGAAGCGCAAGAAGCACTTCACCTGGCACTCGCTGCTGCTCTCGGAAGCTGAATCTGTCGAATGGTGCGCAATCCCAGATAGTCCAGCTTACGCCATCCAGATAGCAGTATGCGCCGGGATAGGGGTGCGTCTGCGCACGAACGAAATCGTGGATCCGGCGATGACTCCACTTGAAGTCGATAGCGCCGTCTTTGGGTTCCCGCTTTTCGTAGTGGACAGCAAAGCGCAGATCCTGTGCTTGCGCCTCAAGCAAGGCTCGCGGAAATTCCTTAAGCGCTGTTTCGAACAGAGTGGCCGTGCGCCACATCACCTTTTCGTAGAGCGTGGCAGCCGTGTCAAGTACCGTGATCTCGACCGGGAAGCGTGCAACGATGTCCCCGTCATCAGCCTGGGCGGTGAGCCTAAAGACATAGACCTCCAAGTCCTCGTGCCCCTTGATGATGTTCCAGGGCAGAGGCGCACGCCCGAGGCCGATAGGCGGATGTCCCGCATGAACGCCGAGGCCGCCGTACCGAAACTGCGCGATTACCGAGCCCGCAATCAGGCGATTCCAGCCGTTTACGATTAGCAAATCAAGTGGCTCACCGCCAAGATGTCCGACCTCGATATTGTAGCGCTCAAGCACAACTACCTCGATTCCGTACTTCCGGCACACTGGCACTACATCGCAATATCCCGATACATTGGCCTGCCTCGCAACTTCAGGCGGAATCGTGATCACACGTCGAATCGAAACCCCGCACGCAAGCAGATATTCCAACCCAAAGACACCATTGTCGCAGCAGGTGACGTAGACAATTTCCGGATGAGGCATAAGGTATTCAGACATGAGTACCGCGGGGATGGTAGTAAGGCCCCTTGAGCAAAAGGTCCTTCTCGAACCACCAGTCGAGGTGGATCAGGACCTGGAAGCGCTGATGCTTTAAGAGATGCTGAAGCAGATCGCCTTCACGCCAGTTAGCATTGGAATCAGAGAGGTATTTCATATCGCGGCAGAATCGCGGATCCATCGCATAGAACTTGAAGCCCAGTTCGTATGGGTCGTAGATCGAGTCGAACAGGGGGGTGCCATGGATGGAGCCACTCAATTCGCGATGCTCTGCAGCAGTAAGTACCGGTTCGCCGAGCATTGCTTCGAGAACCCTCTTCTCCTTCAGCACGAGTTCCTGAGGGTCAATTTCCAGTGCGCGGCCCGCATTCATTCCTTCGAAGTGCAGCCCTATCTCATGGCCCATATCACGAATCTGCTGAACCACGTTCCAGCTCACGCAACTGAACAAGTTATACTCGTCAGCATGGACACGGAAGAGATAGCTCGCTGTACAACCAAGTTCCCGCTCAATAGCGGCGGCCACGAGCAAACCATCTAGAGTGTAATCGACGTCGTGACGAAGGATCACTGTCTTCTCCTTCGCCGGATCAAAGTCCTTGAACGACGAGATGCGATACCCTGAGGCGATCGTTCGTTCGAGCATCTCTTTCAAATATGCATAGGAAAACGGATTTGTCATCGGCATTTGCATTTCATTTCAAAATTTGTGTATTAGTGCAGCAATTGCCTTGGAAAGGCGAGCGGCTTTCGCCATGCCTTTACGCAGCTTCCAGGTCGAGAGGTGCGGACGGGTCCCGGTAAATTCGCGCGATCGCCTTGGCAATTCGCACAGGGTCGTGCCAGTCCTCGACAAACTTGCGCGCTTTTCGGCCAAGTGCAGGCCATTGCGCCCGAACCCGGATTGCGTTTTCAAGATCGTCAGTAAGCGTTTCCGGGTTCATCCTAAATACTGGTAGTTCTTCGAGCATCCTAACCGGAACGAATTTCATGTCCTCGTCGCGAATATAGACGCCAACCGGTTTGCCCAGGGCCATGACTTCGACGGCAAATCCGCCGTACCAACCGTAGAGCAATTGGTCTAATACGAGGTCCGCGTCGCGATACATCTTCATCGCCACCTCGTGACTAACTCCCTTGACGACCAGGAACTCGATCGGATACCGCTGCTTGAGCGTCTCGATAGCCTTGTACACATAGTCACTACCTTTGGTTGACTCGTCGCTTGGCGCATGCAGGATCCGAATGGGGCCATCAACGTTCGGCGTCACCGGCTCGAGCGAATGGATGTCTACACAGGCATACGGCAGAAAGGTGCCTTGTGGCACATAATGGCCAAGTTCCGGATTCAAGTAGAACACACGATCGATCTGGGGTAACACCTCATCGATCAGGTTGCGGCGCTGCCGATCCATGTAGCTCCGGCAGTACTCGGCAGCCCTGCACCGTCCGATTGAACATGGTGTAATCGGATTGCGCTTAGCGGACAGGTCAGAGAGCCGAGCATCACAGCCCTGCAAGGTCATGAAAGTCCTGCAACCCAATAATTTAGCCAATCGGAGATCCAGGAACCAAGTGCGATTCGGTTCGCCATAATCGTCCCAGCAACCAAACGTACGCCCAAAATAATAGTGCTGCACACGACTACGCAAGGGCGCCGTCAAAGTATTGAGCCAGCGGCGTGCGCGAGCCTTCATGCCCCTGTCAGCGTGGCCGCTCAGCACTACATCGGCCGGGTAGCCGAAGGCCGTGCCATAATTCACCACTAGCTTGCTCCGAAGCCCGATTTCGCGCTCCGCACGGGACAGAACCCATGGCTGATTGGCAATGTTCACTGGTCCATGGAGCACGCGCATATCATTGCACCGCTATTCAGATTGGCGCCCTGAGACGCATGGCAGCCGACAGACGTTGCCTGTACATTCTCCGCTGTAGTTTGCGGGCGTACGTTTTAAAGAAGCGCTCTCCGGTGATCTGGTAAAGGGCCAGGAACTGCTGGACAATAAAATAATAATAATCTGTATTGACGACGAACTGGTTGAGCAAATCGTAGCGCAGGCCATCAGGCGCTTCATACCGCGCGACCGCAAGCTTGACTGTTTCGGTCCCATGCCAGAACAGTTCGATGGCCCGCCGGTCCCCACTGAAGCGATAGTACTCATGAAGGCCGAACAGGCCTGTGATGAACCCGTTTAGCACGTGCGACGCCGGCTCCTCTGGATACTCTTCCAGGAAGACGAGCCCGTCATCTACGTGTCGCACGCCGCCGTGCTGCATGTCAGTCCAGAACAGTTGCGCGGCACGATCGAGATTCCGATCGAATCCCTCGTCCGGCGAAAGCTGATGTGCTCGCATGAGA
This sequence comes from Pseudomonadota bacterium, assembly GCA_963205435.1. GTDB lineage: Bacteria > Pseudomonadota > Gammaproteobacteria > Burkholderiales > Rhodocyclaceae > Desulfobacillus. Next base: position 5,465 of record CAUJIV010000067.1, on the reverse strand, counting down.
ATGGAGAGATCCAGACTCTGTGAAAAGCACGAGAACCAAGGCGCTGACATTGTGGGACGGCTCGGACATTCGAAGGGGTAGAACCAGCGCCCGGTCCCGTCTGGTCCAATCACCAATCGCTGCTGCAGCCAGCGAGCAGCCTTCAGGAACTCCGCACGATGGCCCTCCTCCGATGGTTTCTGCAACAAGGCATGGAAGTGATTGAGCGCATACAGCGCGACAACACCAGGGTGTTCGACATATGCTCCGTTATAGAACATCCGGATCATGCCTTGCGCATCGAAGGGTGGCTGTCCATAACACCCCTCCCGAATCCGCTGCAAGTTCAGAAAGGGATCGGACCATATCGCCCACTCGCCAAGAACCGGGCCGGTGAAATCACGTGCCGGGCGATATCCGCTATCGCCGCTGATGATGTCTCTGGCTTTGGTCAGGAGCGTAGGCAGCACCGGGTTCCGTTTCCAAATCCGCTCGTGAAGCTCAACATAGTCCGGCGCCCTTGCTTCAAACGAGCAATAGCGTTCGGCCCACGCGCGTGATTCCCCCCCAATACGAGCCCGATCCTCGGGATGCTGGCATAATCTCTCGAGGGTGGCTTCCACCTCTTCGGGACGGCAACTGATCAAGGGGCAACCGGGCATGTGCGCAAGGTAGTCCCAGTCGCGAATAAAGGTTATCACGGGCTTGCCGGCTGCCATCCCTTCGACTTCCGTAAATCCCATCCAACCGTAGACACACTGCGCGGCGATGATATCCGCTGCTGCGTAGCGGCGCTTGGCCTCGTCGTTCGAAACCCCTTCGATCAAGTCCAGCCTGATCTTGTATCCGCGCTCTCGCAAATTGTAAACCGCGCTTTCGAAATAGCGTGTGCCCTTGAAATACCGGTGATTGGGCGAGTGGGCAACGACAATCTCTTCGTCTGTTCCTTTGCTGCCTACATACTTTACGGCTTCGGTATCAATAGGCCAATGAAAGAAGCGTCGGTTCGCGCCGAAAACATAATTCGCCATGTCGCCCATCGCGATGGATTCATTGACCCATTCCCGATAGTACTTGGTGTTGACCTGCGCCGGCCCCAGATCGCATATGCAGTGCCGCCCGGGTTCTGGACATTCCTCGCAACTGTTAGGAGTTTCCCACATCCGGTTGAGATGCTGAACACGGACATCGGAGCCATAGGCCATTGCGACAATGCGCTTGCCCGCGAGACGCAGTATCGGCAGTTCGAGCCATTTGGCCTCCGGGATAATTTTCATTCCGGACCACAGTCCGCCATCGAAAAAGTAGTGGAAGACGTCGAACTTGAGAAGGCTCCATAGAAAGACCACGTTTGGCAGCCACCATGCGATCGCTTGATTGCGGATCAGCGGCGTCAGGTCGTGGTCGAACTTGTTAGTGATGTGATAGACAGCGTAGACGACAGTAGTGCTCTCATACCCCTGCCGCCGCATCAATTCCGATTGGTCGACGATGTTGATGATCGGGGTGGGGGCCCACACCAGTCGCGGCTTGCCGCCACTCAGCTTGAGAACAAACACCCTGAGCCACGATGCGGCCATGAGCAGCGGGAGCACCATCATCGTTGCCACGAAGAAAATTCGCCGTAGCCGACCCGCCCGACGAAGTAAGGCATCATGCCACCGCTTGCCCGGCGCTAATGGTCCGGCGTTGAGCCAAAAGAGAAAACGAATCATGGCTGCTTGGCGCGGGCCGCCTCATATGCCGCCACGTAGGCAGGTTCGATACTTTCCCAAGAGTACCTTTCCATAGCAGACGTATAACCTCGCTCCCCCATCGCACGCGCCTCATCCCTGTCCGCGGCCAGTCGCCTCAGCGCTGCTGCGATGCTAGCCGGATCTTCCGGATCGAACACGACACCGCACTTTTCGCGCCTAACATGAGCCGATACTTCGGGAAAATCCGAGCAGGCAACGGGCAGCCGCATGAACATGTATTCGAAAAACTTGTTCGGATAGAACCAGTAGAAGTTCTTGCATAGATTCTTAAGCATCACGATCCCGCAGTCGCAACCCTTGGCCGCTCCCATTAACTGCTGTTGAGTAACTCCTTCAAGCAGGTGGACGCGGCCTGCCGCCCCACACTGCTCGGCCAAGGCAAGGTAGCTCGGGGCATAGTAATTAACATAGGGGCCCCGAATTACAAAGTGGAATTCGTTCGACAACAGGCCATGCGCTCTTATAACGTTCTCTATATTCCTGAGCGGATTAACACCGCCCAAGTAGATTGTAATGAATGCTCCATCGGGCAGAGCCGTATCACCCTTTTGCGCCCGGATCAACTCCGGAACTGTTGCCTGATCAGGCTCGCTCGCGGTCAAGCTCCTCTTCAAGGGATAATTGGGCAGAAGGAAGGGCTCGGCGGGCAAATGAAACCGGCGCTTGTACTCGCGGCATATCTCGCCGCTTACCGATGAGAACAGTTCGACGCGCCGAACGAGGAAACGCTCGGCAAAGTTCGCCAACCATCGCCGCCATCCTTCTATTGGAACATATTCTGCGTTGCGCAAAATGACGTTTTCAGCCCACATTTCATGCGCATCATAGACCAGCATCCGGCCTCTTTTCCTTGCTATAAACCAGGCTGCCAGCAGCGTTGTAAGATCGTTGGCATGGACAATGTCATAAACGCGATTCATGCCAAATTCCACGAACTCCCGTTGGTAGACTCTCCAAATACCGTCATAAACATTTATGTGGCGAAGCCAGAGATAGCGCACTCGCGGCCGCACTTCTTCAGTCACGAGCGCTACCGTCTGTTCAGGGTTTGTCGTGTACGCCATGATGTCCACTTCATAGCCAGCGTCCGACAGCGTAAAAGCTACTTTTGGAATGCGTGGATCAATCGCGAGCTGGGAAGTCGTCAGCATCAGCACGCGTTTTCCGAGCACCTTCTTCCTGCTGGAAGGACGGATAGCACCTGACATGAGCGCCCTTGTAATAATCGCAACTTTATAGACTTCGAGGTACGAACGCTTCGCGGGCCGCAGGATCGGACGTAACGAGCCAAGCAACTTAGCGACTGTGCGCTTGCTCAGGTACAGTGCGGTTCGCGGTAATCTGATGCAGGCTCTTAGGCCACGAACAATGAATTTCGTCAAATGGAAGAGAGGCGCCAACAGTGGTCTGCTTGCTCGCAGCACCGCCGCCAAGTGTTTTAACTCGGGAGCGGGAGTATAGGCTACATCCAGCTCGCGCCTGAGATTATTCAGATCTGTCTCGCGCTTTAGCTGTGCTGCATCCAGCTCGCGCCTGTAATCAGCCAGATCTGACTCGTGCTTTAGTCGGGCTGCATTCAGCTCGCGCCTGTAATCAGCCAGATCTGACTCGTGCTTTAGTCGGGCTACATCCAGCTCGCGCTTGAGTGTATCAGTGTTGATTACCAGGTTATAAACTTGCGAGCGTAGCAGGCTAATCTCGTGATCTATCCGGTTAATTGTTACTGAGGAATGTCTTGGCTCCCTCACATTATCAGCATCATACTTGCGCTCTCCCAAAACATGTTTCGAGTCGCTTTGAATCACGGTACGTAGCCTGGAAAGCGAGGACTCGTCTAAAACTGGTTTTTGAAGCGGTATCTGAAAACTAGTCTGGTCTTGTTTGCGGAGAAATGAGGCAGCAAAGTATTCAGGATGGAGCACGAACACCACCGTTGCTCCAGTTGGCAACGCTGCCAGTGCATGGAGAATTTTCTTGAAAGAACAATTGAATAGCCACTTTTCGCCTTGCTCTCCATGTTTTCCGGCAAGTACCCAGCGGCCCGGCCCGAGATGCCATATTTCGTAGTTATAGCGGTGCCGATACCCCGGGTTGTGCAGCAGATTACGTCGCATCCAAAGCTCATTTTCCACTGGATGTTCTACGATGCTGCTTACCCATTCCCTGAAAGCCTTTGGATCGTATACAGGCACGGGCATAGGATAATTCGCCTCGAAGTCAATGCCAACATCTGCTAGTGTAAGGCTGCCTAAGGGCAATTCGTCAGTAGCCAACTCAGGCGTGCCATCGGAGCGGAAACAGAACTCTCGGAAGATTTCGAAGTTCTCTGCGCCATATGCGGGTGCGCTGTTGTGAGCCGTGACCGAGCGCATGGGCAGCCCGTTGCTACGAATGTAATTGATTTCTGTCTTGACGGCACTAGCACCGTCGACGCCGTACATCTTAGTGAAGAGAAACGGATCGATATGCAGACCAATTTCCGGTCCGGCCACGATCATTGCTTCGAGCCAGGTACTGAGCCAAGGATTGCGTCTGAACTCCCGCCGCCCAGTCTCGGATTGTACGGCCTGCAGGTAATACGAAGCGGTGTGTAGTACGTAAAAGGTCGAAGGCACGGAGTAGCGCGCAGCTATCCGTGCAAGCTCGAGGGCGGCAAAGGGATCAACGTCAATATCGAACCTGATTGATAACGTGACGCGACCAGGCTTGGGCTTGTCAAGCAGATTCCCGAGAGGGACGACCGAAAATCTTGGATTGGATCTGAGGTATTCGAGGAGGTGCTCGAATGTCTCAAAATCGTCCATCCGTCCCCATTCGGAATAAAGGCGTCGTGCCGTAGCCAGCGTGTTCGCCGCTTCTTGAAATTCAAATCCCTCCTCTGAAACCCGATAGCAGCCCAAGATGCTAGTCTCTCCCGATTGCTTGGTCACCTGCGATCCTTCCATATCGACTACCGACAACACCTGTCTCCTTTACGCGCCACGATGAGTATTTCGTACGGGATGTCATCGCGGCCTGTCGCCTGGGGACCTACGTGAATGTCTATACTGCCCCCTTCTTCCTGCACTGCCATGACGCGGTCAGGGTTGATATCGTTGTAGTTCACGCCATCCGCATTGCTGCAATGCACACGGTGGTTTGTAAGTTCGGGGGAAGTAGCCGCGATATGCTGTAACGTAAATCAACTTCCTGGAAGCACGAACCGCTGCCCGCAGTAATGCGTCCATGTCCGGAACATTGTCGATAGTGCCCTGAGAAAAGACGAGATCGGCTGTCTCGCTGTAATCGCCATCCAATACATTCTTCGTAATGAATCGATGGCCGTCTCGTGGTCGATGCTTTCGGCACCACCCGGTGAGATGGGGCGCGAGATCCACGCCCAGGTATTGTCGATAGCGGAAATTGTCGGCGTAGCCAAACGCTAGTCCGCAACCTATTGAGAATTACGTAATCTCGTGACATCAGACCAGCTCTGCCTGTTTCCAGAACGCGGCGATGAGTGTCGTGTGCCGCTGCTCGGATTTGAGCTTGCCGCGCGCCGTGTCGGAGAGCTCGGCGATGGAACCCGGGCAGTAGTTCGCCAAGGCATGGCGCTTGAGCCAGGCCCACAGATACTCGACCGGGTTCAGATCGGGGGCATAAGGCGGCAGAAACGCCAGGGCAATCTTCCCCTCCAGCCCATCGACGTACTCCCGCACAAGACGCGAGCGATGCGCCTTCAGGCCATCC
>CAUJIV010000066.1 GCA_963205435.1 Pseudomonadota bacterium | reverse complement strand
GCGTCCCGCAGGGCATGCGGGACACGGGCCACGCCGCCGATGGCGGGCATGGCTCACGGGGAACGGGGGCGGTCAGGCGCCTTTGCGGCCACCGCCACTGGTACGGCGTGGACGCGAGGCACCACGCCTGGACGTGCCGGTTGCCACCGGCAGCGTGCCTTTGCAGTCGGGGTAGCGACTGCACGACCAGAACGGGCCGCTCTTGCCGGTTCGCTGGCGCGTGGGTGCGCCGCACTGCGGACAAGCCGGTCCTTGGGGAACCTTGATGGACAGGGACGTGCTGCCGTATTGCGCGATCAACTGCGAAATCCAGGCGGCCTGCTTGCCGATGAACACATCCAGGGTGAGTTGTCCGCCCTCGATCATGTCCAGCGCCTGTTCCCAGACGGCGGTGGTGCCGGGGTCGGCAATCGCCGCGGGCACGGCGTCGATCAGCGTGAACGCCGCATCCGATGCGCGGATGGAGCGCCCCTTCTTCACGATATAGCCGCGGGCGATCAGCCCGCTGATGATGTTGGCCCGCGTCGCCTCGGTGCCGATGCCCGTCGTGTCCTTGAGCTTCTGCTTCAGGCGCGGGTCGGTCACGAAACGCGCAACGCCCTTCATCGCCTTGACCAGTTCGCCCTGGGTATAGGGCTTGGGCGGCATCGTCTTGAGGGCCTTGATGTCGGCCCCGGCGACCTGGCATGCCATCCCGTCACGCAGCGCAGGCAGCACCTGGGTGCGCACGGGGGCGTCGCCATCCTCATCGGCGCTGCCTTCACGTTCGGACTCGGCCAGCACCAGGCGCCAGCCGCGGGCGACGACCTGCTTGCCCGTAGCCACCAGCTTCTGCTGGCCGCAGGAGAGATCCGCCACGGTGCGGTCGAACTCGTGGTGCGGGAGGAACTGGGCCAGGTAATGTGCCCGGATCAGCCGGTACAACGCCCGTTCCTTCTCGCTCATGGCGGAGAGATTCGCGGGTTCGAGCGTCGGGATGATGCCGTGGTGCGCCGTCACCTTGCCGTCGTTCCAGGCGCGCGAGCGCTGGGTGCGGTCGAGCTGGCCCATGATCTGGGCCAGCGTGGGATCGGTCTTGAGCAGGCTGTCCAGGACCGTGGGCACTTCGGCGAACATGCTTTCGGGCAGGTAGCCCGAATCCGAGCGCGGGTACGTCGTGGCCTTGTGCGTCTCGTACAGGGCCTGGGCGATCTCCAAGGTTTCCTGCACGTCCAGCCCAAGCTGCTTGGAACAGACTTCCTGCAAGGTGCCCAGGTCGAACAGCAGCGGCGGGCCTTCGCGCACGCGCTCGGTCTCGACCGACACCACCTGGGCACTGCCCGCGGCGCGGATCTGCTGCGCGGCCTGCTGTGCGACGGGCTGCCGCAGGCAGCGGCCGGCGTCGTCGGTGCTGGCATCGGGTGCCACCCACTGCGCGGTGAACGTCTGACCGCCTGCGGACAGCGACACGTCGATGGCCCAGTACGGCACGGACACGAAGGCCGCGATCTCTCGGTCGCGGTCCACCACGAGTTTGAGCGTCGGGGTCTGTACACGCCCGACCGACAGCACGCCATCGTAGCCGGCCTGCCGCCCGAGCACGGTGAACAGCCGGCTGAGGTTCATGCCCACGAGCCAGTCGGCGCGCGAGCGCGCCAGCGCCGAGTAATACATCGGCAGCGTCTCGGCCGAGGGCCGCAGCTTGGCGAGCGCGGTGCGGATGGACGCATCGTTGAGCGCCGACAGCCACAGGCGTTCGATGGGACCGCGGTAGCCGCACAGGTCGATGATCTCGCGTGCGATCAGTTCGCCTTCGCGGTCGGCGTCAGTGGCGATGACAAGCTGGGTCGCCTTCGCCAGAAGCGCTTTGACGACCTTGAATTGCGTGGCGGTCTTCGGCTTGACCTCGACCCGCCACTGCTGGGGAATGATGGGCAGCTGTTCCAGCGACCAGCGCTTGAGCGCCGCGTCATAGACCTCGGGTGCTGCCGCTTCGACGAGATGGCCGATGCACCAGGTGACCGTGACACCGGAGGCGTTGAGGCAGCCTTCACCGCGCTGCGTGGCGCCGAGAATCCGGCCGATGTCTTTGCCCTGGGAGGGCTTCTCGCACAGAAACAGCCGCATGTCCGTCCATCCGCTTCCCGTTGTTCATGGAGTTGCTGGGATCGAGGATGCCGAGCGCCTGTTGGGGCAGCAGCAAACAAGCTGCATGCGGCAGCGACCGCTTTCACGCCGATGGAACGGCTTGGGCGGGATGGCGTGCGGCCGGCGGTGTGCGAGCCGGGAGCCGCGATGTTCGGGAGCGCGCGGAAGCCGGTGGACGCTGATGGAGCTATCCCCTGGGGATAGCTCGCGAGGACATGGGGGGCGGCAACGTACTGCGGCCGCCCCCACGCCGGATCACTTCCTGCGCTTGGGCTCCTTCGACGCTGCCGGTTCCTGGGCGGCCTGGGGCTTGGGCTGCGCGTCCTGTGCGGTCTCCTGCGATTTGGGGCTCAGAACGACGGACTCGATGCGGAACGGCAGGATGCCGACGCTGCGCGCGTTGATCTGCCAGGTCTCGCGCGGCTGATCCTCGTTGTCGGTCCAGGGTTCGCGCTCCATGCGGCCGACGACCAGCACGCGCATGCCCTTCTGGTAAAGGTCCTTCCAGTGTGCGGCGTCGCGGTGCCAGATTTCCACCGGCGCCCAGAAGCCGCCGCGGTCCTCGAAGTCACCGCCCTTGGTGGGAACGGGGTTGTCGAAATACACGTTCAGCCGCAACAAGCGCCGCGGTTCGTCGTTGCCGTTGGGGAACTCCCGGTACTCGGGGGGCGAGCCGATGTTGCCTTCGCCCGAAAAATGCGTGCTCATGGTGCAATCTCCTTGGTGGTTGAAATACCCGTGCCATGTCGGCGTCGGGCGCGTGCTGGGGTGCCCGACGCGATCACCGATCGCGCACTCCGGGGGGTATGGACGCGAGCCGGCGCAGGTAGGCGTCTTCCGCCTCGGCGGCCTTGCTGGCGCACTCCTGGGCCTGCCTACCCAGGGTGTGCAACAGGCTGATCTGCATGTTCAGCGTGATGCGCTGCAGCTCGATCGCGTGCAGGTCGGCCAGCAGGTTGACCGGCGTGCTGGTGCTCGCCATCAGCTCCTGCCACAGGGCCACGCCCATGGCCGAGCGGTCGTTCCTGCGCCAGCGCAGGAACGTCGTTCCCGCGCCAGTGGTCTGCTGGGCCAGTTCCACGGGCAGCAGATGGAAGGGATGCCCACCGGCCTGTTGCAGCACTTGTCGCTGCGCCAGGCCGATCAACTCGTCGCGCATGGCGAAGCACTGGCTGGCCCAGGCCTCCAAGTCCCCTTTACCTTTAAAAGGCTTTAAAAGGCCTTTTAGAGAGGCCGCGTGTTCCAGGCGCATGAAGGCTCCCTGTTGCAGGCCCCGGAAGTAGCGGGTCGGCTGGTTCAGATCGCTCATGCGGATTCGTCCTCGCCGGCAGTGGCTGCGCCTTCGGACGGGTCGGCAGCAGCGGCCGCATCACCATCGACGCTGGTAGCGGCTGCGGCAGGATTCTCACCGCGCTGTTGCAGACCACGGCGCACCATGGGTGGCGCAAACGTCGAGCGGCGCGTGCCTTCGAGGACGTCCTGCGGCAACTCGCCGAACTTCTCCAGCGCGACCCGCGCTGCGGCATTCTTCGCCGCGAAATCGTCGCGGGTGCAGCCCGAGTAGCGGTACTGCTGGGCCAGCGAGAACAGGCTGCGCAGCGCGTGCGCGCCCTCGTTGAGCCAGCGCTCCAAAGTGCTGCGGTCGATCAGCGCGGTGTGGTGGGCGAGGATCAGCTTGCGCGCGATGTCGTCGTAGTCGGCCAGGAGATAGACGGCGGCAAAGCCCAACTGCGCATTGACGAACAGCGGCAGCTTGACGGGCTGCACGTTGAGGTTCTCGCCCAGGCTCAATGCCGCAGGCACGCCCGCCAGTGCCTGGTCCACTTGTTTGCGCAAGGTCTGCAGCGTGGTCCTGGTCTGGTCGAGCTTGTCCTCGATGCGCAGCATCCACCAGTCGCTGTAGGGGTCGTCCTGCTCCGAGCCGCGCTTCATCTTATTCATCACCGCGATGTAGCCGTTCAGGCCGACGATGCCGGGTCGCCCTTCGGCGGCGGCGCGGCCGTGCCAGATGCGGGAAGCGTGATGCGTGTGCAGCGTCAGCGACATCGCGCTGCGCAGGGAGCCGAGGTTGAGTTGCAATGGTTCGTTGCTGGTTGCCATGGTGAGCGCTCGCAGTTGGACAGGGAGCCGCCAGCATCCGCATGCAGCGGAAGGCAGTCAGTCAACAAACCGAAATGAGCCGGCCCCCGGTTCTATGCGCGCTGGCGGCGCAGCGCGCAACGGTCCCTTGGAGGCCGGAGCATTCACGTTGGCGCTCCGTGCCTCGGTCGTTGACGGTATGCGTACTGCACCGCACGTCGCGCTGCCGTTCGACACGATCCTTCGCCGCGCAGCCGTCCCCAGTGGACCGTTCCGTTGAGCGCCATGGAGGTCTGCTTCATGGTCTTGCAGGCGCTCTACTCAGGTTTTGCGCAGCATGTCGCGCCGTCGTCCGGCGTTTCACCACACAGCCGTCCCCTGGGGACCGTTTCTGCCGACCGCCAAGGAGGTCTGCTTCATGGCCTTGCCAGGCCCTGCGCTCAGGATTTGCGCAGCAGATCGCGCAGGCGCTCGATGTGCTGCCGGGCCACCGCGGGCGGCACGACGTTGCGCGGCGGCTCGGGCGGTGGCGCTCGCGCCGCCGATGGTGTTGGCGCTGCCGGGCTGGTCTGCTTGGCCCACGCATTGAACTCGCCGCGCATGGCGCGCTGGATGATGCCGAACAGGTACCCGGCGGGGTTGCGGATGCCATGCTTGCCGCACCGTGCGGCCCACTCGTCCAGCACAGCCTGCCGCAGGGCAGCGTCCACTTGCTGCAACGCCATCCTGGCGCCGGCTTGCTGTTCCGCCTTCAGTTCCGCGAAACGCTTGGGCCATTGCAGGTCGCCCAGCGCGCGCGCCTGCGCGGTAGTACGTACTTCATCAATACGACTACTACGTACTGTACGGTCCTGCTTCGGATTCCGAAGAGCGCCGTCTGGCGCGGGTTTCGGCCCTGCTTCGGATTCCGAAGAAGGGCGTTCGCCATTCCGAAGAAGGCTGGCGGGCCCTTCTTCGGAATCGTGGATCGCATCCTCCTGTGGATAACTTGCGGTGGCGGTGATGCCCTGGTCGGCCAGGCGCTCGGCGAGCACTTGCAGCCGCGACGGCAAGGTGCGTCCGGACAACATCGGGTCGTCCGCGATCTCCTGGAGGGTGTTGAGTCCCACCACCTGGACGGCCTTGGCGGAATGCCCCAGCGACTGGCTGACCAGGGCCAGGTAGTCGGCGTCGAGCTGCATGGCCTCGAACAGTGTCAGGGGTTCGTCGTGCAGGACGTAGAGGTTTCCGAGGATGCGGCCGGTCTTGGGGTCGCGCCGTCGTCGCACGAGGCTCAGCCAGCGCGTCAGGCGCAGCAGCGTCAGCGCCCGCGCGACGGTCTCGTGGGAGGCTTGTCCCGCGCAGGGCATGGACGCCAGCCATGGGCGCAACTGCTCATAGGTCGGGAACGTCGTGACGCCGTCGTCGTTGAGCATCAGCCGGAACACCTGCCAGGCGTTGCGCTCCAGCGGTGTCAGGCGGCGGTCGACGAACAGCCGCCGCGGCACGCTCTCGTGCCGATTGCCACTGAATAGGAAGGCGTCGCCGGACGCCGCAGGCGTGGGCACTGCCATGGGCGCTGGCGCGCGGGGATTTGGATTGGGCGTGAGGTCCTTCAGCGCAGCGTCGAACAGGTCGGCGAGTGCGATGGGGCCTTGACGCGGGGCTCGTGGGGCGGTGTCGTCCACGGCCATGGCCTAGTCCAATCCCTGATCGACCCAGTTCCTGATCGCGGCCCAGACCACCGAGAGCGGCAGTGACATGCCCTCGGCCAGGTCCATGGCCGCATCGAGAATCGAGGTCTCATCCTCCAGATCGACGTTCCTGCTGCTGGTCACGGCTTTCCATTGCCGCCAAAGTTCGGTGTCCTGGGTCTCGTCCAGGACGGGGTGGCGCCCCTTGCGCTTGGGCAGGCCGAGGATCTCCCGCCGCAGGGCGACTTCCTGATGGGTCAGGCCATAGAAGCGGCTGACCATCTCCGTGCTGGCCCCCAGCCGCAGCATGCGATCGACCGTGGCGATTTCCTTCTCCACGTCCTGTGCCTGGTTGAGCAGGCGCTGCAGCACTTCGCGGTTGACCGTGACCGAGCACCACGAGACGCTGGCGTTGGCCAGCACGCTGATCAGCGCGGGGTGCTTGAGCGCATCCAGCTCGGCCTCGCCGAAGCCCATGGCCTTGCAGCGGCGCAGTTGGCCGTTGCGAAGGTCATACAGCGCCTGGGCAATCACGGCCTGGTTGAGCGGATGCGATGTGGACATGCGGCCTCCCTCGCTCACGTCCCGGGCGCCGTGGTGCCGGCTTCCAGGTCCAGCAGACGCCGGGCCAGGCGGAGCAGCCGAAATAGCTTGACCAACGCCGTGTCGCTCAAGCGCCTTGTGCAGTCGCCGTGGTGTTGACCCTGGCCGTGCAGCAGTGCTGGCAAGTCGGCGGCGAGCTGCGCGCCATCCACGCCCGCTTCAGCAGTGGGCTGACCCGTCAGAGTGATGAGCAGCGCCAGCACCGCCCGGCCGAGCGGCGATGGTGCATGGGCGGGCGCGCAGCAAACGAAGCCGATGCCATCGGAGCGATCCTCGATGCACTCGTCCAGGGCTGCCTCCCCGGCGATCTCGCGCGCGAACTGCGCGATGTGGATGCGCAGCCGATCGGGCGTGTCCAGGCCGGCGTCGATGTACCAGACGTCGGAGATCGGATAGAGCCCGCCGGCTTGCACCGGGATGGACTGCAGCACGCTCGCCGAGAAGTCGGGCGGCAGCGCATCGCCCAACTGGTCGGCAACCATGCGCTGGATCGACTGCAGCCGTTCGGTCGTCGGTGCCGGCGAGACGATGTGCTCGAGAAGCAGATCGCCTGGTGCGGCCGTGGGGCTTTCCGTTGTCGTCTCTCGGGCCGTATCCTCGCGCAAGGTGGGCTCGGACGCCGGAGGGCTGGCGGGTGGAGGACTGGCCGCCGCTGCAGGCTTGGCGATGGACGATGCTACGCCCGGGGGAGGCGGCGTGCCGGCGGTGGGCGAAGGCAACGCCGGCGGCGCCGCAGGTGGCGTCGGGTCACTGACCAGCGCCCGGTGGCGGCTTTCCGATTCGGTCAGGTCCAGCGCCAACACGTCGTAGCCGATGCCCAGCAGCTCGGACATCTGGCCGATCAGCTCGTCCTGCACGCGCTGCGGCGCGAACTCGTCGCCCTGCGTGTCGAACTGCGCCAGCACCTCCTGAAAGAAGCTGTCGAAGTCCAGCGGCAGCGTGCGGTCCTTGGCATAGTGCTCCCAGGTGCGCTTGCAGGCCGTCCGCATGACCGACAGCCGCTCGACCTGGTGGCGCCCCAGGCCGCCATAGAGCACAGTGGGAATGGCGGGCAGCAGGTAGCGCACCGCGTCGGCCATGCGGGTGATGTGCGACCGCTGGACGGGGAACCCATCGGCCGCCAGGCGGCGGGCCAGTTCCGACTGGCTCAGGGCGGCGCTACTCTCCTGCTCGTAGAACTCGCGTGCTTTCTCGACGCCGAGCGCGCGCTCGATGAACGTGAGGCCACCGCGCAGTTCGTTCTCGGCAAGATGCCCGGTCAGCGCGACGATTTCACCGCGCTCCGGCCATGGCCGAAACAGGCACGATATGCGGAAGAAGCGTTCGTCCTTGGTCTCCGACCAGAGTTCGCGCAGGATCGCCAGCCGCGTGTTGCCGCCGTTGCGGATGATGTAGTGGTCCTCGCCGGGCCGGCGGGTGATGGCTGGCGCCGCGTCCAGGCCGCGCTCGCGGATGGACGCCTTGATTTCCTCGTAGGCGGGGTTGCGCTTCATGCGCGGGTCATGGTCGTAGGGCCGCAGCTGGTCCAGCGTCACGACCATGGGCGTGTCCGCGATCGGGTCGCTCAAGGCCGTAGCCGCTGGGCCGCTGCGCTCGAAGCCGGCCGCGAGCAGCTTGCCGGCCATGTCCTGCGAGGTCATGTCAGCCATGGCCGCACCCCTCGCAGTCCCCACGACCGCCGGCCGGCGCCATGCGGGCCTCTCGCTCGGCGCGGCGGATCTGCGCACGGGCGTTCAATTCGGCCCGGTGGTCGCTCGCGGTCGAACTGGTGTAGATCGCCGCGCAGCCGGCCTTGGTGAACTTGAGGTGCCCGCCCGGCGTGCGCTTGACGTGCCAGCCTTCACCGACCGCGAACTCGATCAGCGCGCGCAGCCGCTTGTGGCCGCGGGCCAGTTCATGTGCGTTCGCCATGGGACCTCCCGGCATCAAGAGGACGTGGCGGGCGACCGGACATTGCGGCAAATCTGTCCTGCCATTGCGGGAACAGCTCGCTTGCGAGCGCGCGCATCGTGTCGAGCGAGGCCGGCGCGACCCTGCCGGGCGGCTGGCGGTGCTCGACCCGATGCACCGGCAGGCCGCGCGTCGCGGCGCGCGGATAGGCTTCGATGGCTGGCACGTCGGTGGCGAGCACGCGGATGCCGGCATGGTCTTGGAACAGGTCGCGCAGGGCCTGCTGGATCAGTCGGGCGTTCGCCGACACCGGGTGGACGCGGTTGATGAGCAGGTGCAGCGGCGGCGGTTCGATGCCCAGGTGCCGGTACGGCGCGATGTCTTCGAGCAACTGCATGGTGCCGCGTCGAAGCTCCCGGGCCGCGAGGATTTCCGGCGTGACGGGCGACAGCGCAAGGTCGGAGGCGAGCACCGCCATCTCCAGCAGCACGGAACGCGCGCCCTGGGTGTCGATCAGCACCAGGTCGTAGAGGGGAGCAAGTGCTGGCAGCAGATGCCGCAGCCGCAGGCGGCCATCCGGCGCATGCAGCAATAAGGTGTTCAGCTCGCCCCGGTGGTCGTTGGACAGCACCAGGTCCAGGCCCGCGATGATCGTGCGGGACACGAGCTGGCCAAGGTCGCGCTCGTTGAAGGCCAACAGCTCATAGATGCCGCCCGGCGCGCGCTGGGTCAGTTCGTAGTAGGAGGACAAGGTGGGCTGCACGTCGAGATCGAGCAGCAGCACGCGCAGGCCCGCGTCCGCGGCGAGCCCGCCCAGGTTGGCGGCCGTCGTGGTCTTGCCGACGCCGCCCTTCGTTGAAATGATGGATACGACCTGCATGGCGCTCTCCGGCTGGGAATGGGAAGTCCGCGGGAGAACGGGTCAGGTCCGGTGGTTGAGGCGCTCGGCGATCCACTGGTCGATTTCGATCGAATCCCAGCCGACGGCGCGCACGCCCAGGCGCAGCGCCTGGGGAAACTGGCGCTTCTTCATCAGGTTGTAAATGTGGGCGCGTTTGAAGCCGGACTTGGCTTCGACTTCATCGAGCCGCAGGATGCGGCGCTCGTTCGGCGGGAGTACAGGGGGCTGCGACATGGCGGTCACTCCTGAACGCTCGGTGGCGTTTGTTGGCGTGACCTTTATTCAATAGACCTGGCTGCGGAAAGACATTGCAAATGCAATCTCCGCGGTTGCACATACAAGCTGGAAAAACCTCATGCGCTTGCGCTACGGACGTACTTCCTGGCGTTGGCGAACTTGCCGTTCAAGGTTCGCTCCGTGATGCCCATGGTGCCGCCGAAGTGGGCGACCAATGCCGAGACGAGTGCCTCCTGTGTTTTGAAGCTGGAATAGGGCACACCCGAAGGGGACTGGCCCAGCATCAGCGTCAGCATCCCGCCGATGATGTTGAGATACGTCGTCTCCGCTCGCTCGCTGATCTCGCATTGCTTGGAAGCCAGCAGCGCGGTGGACTGCTTGAGCAAGGTGTCGCGCTGCTCCTGCAATTCCTGCATCTGGCGACGCGCATGCTCCAGGGCCGCCTGAAGGGCCAGTCGCTCGATCAGGATCGCCTGTCCTGTTTCCAAGGTGATAAAAGGATGCGCCATGCGTTCGCCACGGCTGAACAGGAATCCTGGCCGGTGCTCGGGATAGTGGTTGCGCATCCAGCGCTTCAGATCGACATGGCGAACGGTCAGATCCGGCGACTGCAGCAGCTTCGGATCATTGAGCGTGATGCCGTTCTGGCCGTAGGGCAGCTCCCCGTTGAGGATGCCGTCATAGATACGCTCCGAGTACAGCCGGCACTCATTCCATCGCGGGCAATTCAACGATGGAGGCAGGAAGCGCGGTGACGCGATCGCAGCCAGGATCATCGGCAGGTACCGCAGCAACCCGGCCCACCGTATGGCAGCCTCGATGGGACGATAGAACACCTTCGATGTTGGAATGTCCTTGTGCATGTCTTCGTCTCCTTTCGGAAGCGCTACATCACCGGCTCCTTTCTTGCCCTGCCAAGGGCTGCTGTGTCGTTATGACCTTCCGCGGGTGCCTGGGAAGATGCCCTGAACGTAGACGGGCGAGGTGATTGGTTTGGCGTCCGCTGTAGGTGGCCTCGTCTTGCTCGTTGTGCAAGAATCGATCGGTTGCCGGCCCATCGAGCGATGAGGACGAAAGCTCGATATTGGCGCTCACGGTACCAGCGTCATGCGCTGCGCTGTTCCCCGCAAAACCGATTTGGTATGGTCTGATACGGCGATGGTTTCAGAAGCTGCGATCAACGGCTTCTGTTCTCCGGGACCTAGGGTCGGCAGAGAAAATCCGGCGGTGTCATATCTGCCCCGGATGCTGATATAGCGATATAGCATCACCCGCGCAGGTCCAGATGACTGCCAACCTGAGATTCGATGCTCACAAGTCCGTAGCAGTTGGTCTACTTGCTCTCTGGTTTCGAGACTGGAAGTGTTGTCGTCCGGTCCGAGGTAGATGGGCGGGGTGATGAATGCCCTGGCATTCCAGGAAGTGGCTTTGCCTAACATGCTCATGGTAAAATTCCCCAGGCTTACTTTGGAATTCCGTTCGGGTGTACTCGGGCCGAGTTCTGGCTTTTAAATTCAACACTTTGGTCTGTCCATGACCCGTACCGCTTCGACCAACATCGCTCTGTGGTGGCGCTTCCAATAGGAAGCGGCATGTCGTTGCGGTCTTGACCGCACCTTGCCGCCGTACCGGCAGGCAAGGTTTCAAGAAGGCTCCCCGGCACGGCGGCTCCAAGATTTGAGGAGATTGCCCGATGCCCTTGGCACCCCAGCCCCGTCGTAGAACTGATGCCCCGCGCGCTGTGTCGCCGCGAGGGGTAGGTCTGTCCGCCCAGTCTCAGCACTTGGCCCTGGCATGCGGGCGCCGTCGCTGCGTCAGTACACCGCACTGGCGCACGCCAAGACATCTCTCAGGAGCCCTTGCTACCTTGAGCCAGCACATGCTCGCGCTTCGTCCATCGCAATCAACTGTCGATGTGTGTAATAAAGTGGGTAATGGAGGTTGTGTGTAATGGAAAACATTAATGAAATCAAGGACTTAGAATCATGAGACTCCTGATGGTCGACAACTACGACTCCTTCACCTGGAACCTGGTGCAGTACTTCGGCGAGCTCGGCGAGACGGTGCGCGTCTTCCGCAACGACGAGATCACGGTTGAGGAGATCGCCGCATTGAGGCCGCACCGTCTCGTCATCTCCCCCGGCCCGTGCACGCCGGCCGAGGCCGGCGTCTCGCTGGCGGCGATCCGCGCCTTCGCCGGCAAGCTGCCGCTGCTCGGTGTCTGCCTCGGCCACCAGGCGATCGGCGCCGCCTTCGGCGGCAGGGTCGTGCCCGCCCGCCGACTGATGCACGGCAAGGTGTCGCCGGTGCGCCATGGCGGCGCCGGCGTCTTCCGCGGGCTACCGGATCCCTTCGCTGCCGTGCGCTACCACTCGCTCGCCATCGAGCGCGACTCGCTGCCGGACTGCCTCGAGGTGACGGCGTGGGCCGAGGACGGCGAGATCATGGGCGTGCGCCATCGCGGCTTTCCGGCGGAGTGCCCGGTCGAGGGCGTGCAGTTCCATCCCGAGTCGATCCGCAGCGAGCACGGCCACCACCTGCTCGGGAATTTCTTGCAAGGCTGAGGAACAGGCCGGATAATATGGCTATCTAGATAGACATTTGATGGAGCCTGTTCTCGCCCAGGCGTTGGGCGCGAACATTCCCTGGAGTCCTTGTCATGGACAAAACCTATTCGATTGCCGAGGCCCGCAATGACCTTTCGGGAGTGGTGCGCGAGGCGGAAGCCGGCAGGCCGGTGACTCTGTCGCGCCGCGGCAAGCCGGTGGCCGTCATCGTTTCCGCCAGCGAATTTGCCCGGCTGGCGCCCCGGCGCCGGGCCTTGGCCGCTGCCATCGACGCATTCCGGCGGGATTTCGCCGCCAGTCTCGATGATAGCGACTGGCTGCCGCCGCGCGACGCTTCGCAGGGCAGACGGGCGTGGCGACCGTGAATCTGCGCTATCTGCTCGACACCAATATTCTGTCCGAGCCGACCCGCGCGACGCCAGATGACAGGGTGATGAGACAGTTACGGCGCCACGCGGATCGTATCGCCACCTCGGCGATCAGCTGGCATGAACTGCATCATGGCCTGTTCCTGATGCCGCCCTCGCGCAAGCGCACGGCCGTGGCCGCCTATCTCGAAGCGCTGGCACGCGCCGAGCTGCCGGTGCTGCCCTATGCCGCCGAAGCCGCCGAGTGGCATGCGCGCGAGCGCGCCCGGCTTGTGGTGGCCGGCCGCACGCCGCCGTTTGTCGATGGGCAGATTGCCGCGATTGCGCAGACTCACGGACTGACGCTGGTGACCCGGAACACGAGCGATTTCAGGCATTTTTCCGGGCTCAAGATTTTGAATTGGTTCATGGACAAACAGGCAACGTCATGATCACCCCCCAGGAAGCCCTGCAGCGAACCATCGAGCACCGCGAGATTTTCCACGACGAGATGCTCTACCTGATGCGCCAGATCATGCGCGGCGAGCTCTCGCCGGTGATGACGGCCGCCCTGCTTACCGGCCTGCGCGTGAAGAAGGAGACCATCGGCGAGATCTCCGCCGCCGCCAAGGTGATGCGCGAACTGTGCGCCCGGGTGGACGCCCCGCACGGCCCGCATTTCGTCGATGTCGTCGGCACCGGCGGCGACGCCTCGCACACCTTCAACATCTCCACCGCCGCCGCCTTCGTCGCCGCGGCCGCCGGCGCCACGGTGGCCAAGCACGGCAACCGCGGCGTCTCCTCGAAGTCCGGCGCGGCCGACGTGCTCGAGGCGCTCGGCGCCCGAATCGACCTGAGCGCGCCGCAGGTGGCCGAGTGCATCGCCGCCACCGGCATGGGCTTCATGTTCGCGCCCAACCACCATCCGGCGATGAAGAACGTCGCCCCGGTGCGGCGCGAGATGGGCGTGCGCACCCTGTTCAACATCCTCGGCCCGCTGACCAACCCGGCCGGCGCGCCGAACACCCTGATGGGCGTCTTCCACCCCGACCTCGTCGGCATCCAGGTGCGCGTCATGCGCGAGCTCGGCGCCGGGCACGTGCTGGTGGTATGGGGCAAGGACGGCATGGACGAGATCTCGCTCGGCGCCGCCACCATGGTCGGCGAGTTGAAGGACGGCGAGATCCGCGAGTACGAGATCCACCCGGAAGACTACGGCCTGCAGATGGTCTCCAACCGCGGCCTGCGCGTCGCCGACGCCGCCGAGTCGAAGGCGATGGTGCTCGAGGCGCTCGACAATAAGCCGGGCACGCCGCGCGAGATCGTCGCGCTCAACGCCGGCGCCGCGCTCTACGCGGCCAATATCGCCGCCTCGATCGGCGCGGGCATCGCGCTGGCGCGCGAGACGATCACCAGCGGCGCGGCGCGGGCCAAGCTCGACGCGTTCGTCAGCTTCACGCAGCGACTTGCTTGAAGCGCTTTCGACGCCAAGAGCGCGAAGGCGCAAAGGACGCAAAGACGATCGAGATGAAAAAATCAAAATCGAATTCTGTCCCCCAGTTTCCGCAATCGAGATGAAAATATTGCACTTCTTTGCGTCTTTGCGACCTTTGCGTTGAAGGCGGTTGAGGAGGCGCATGTCTGACATCCTGCAGAAGATCCTCGCCGTCAAGCGCGAGGAAGTCGCCGCCCTGCTGGCGGCGAAGCCGCTGGCGGTGCTTCGCGCCGAAGCGCGGGCCGCGGCGCCGCCGCGCGACTTCATCGGCGCCATCCGCGCGAAGATCAGCCTCGGCAAGCCGGCGGTGATCGCCGAGATCAAGCGCGCCAGCCCCTCGCAGGGCGTCATTCGCGCCGATTTTCGCCCGGCGGAGATCGCCCGCAGCTACGCCGCCCACGGCGCCGCCTGCCTCTCGGTGCTGACCGACCGGCGCTTCTTCCAGGGCGCGCCGCAGCATCTGCTTGAAGCGCGCGCCGCCTGCGACCTGCCGGTGCTGCGCAAGGATTTCGTCATCGACCCCTGCCAGGTGCTCGAGGCGCGCGCCATGGGCGCGGACTGCATCCTGCTCATCGTCGCCGCCTTCCTGCCCCCTCTCCCCCGCGGGGGAGCCCCCTCTCCCCTCGGGGAGAGGGCTGGGGAGAGGGGGGCAGTCGCCGCCATGCGCGAACTCGAAACCCTCGCCCATGAACTGGGCATGGCGGTGCTGGTCGAGTCGCACGATGCCGCCGAACTGGATCTCGCCCTGCAACTGGAGACGCCGCTGATCGGCATCAACAACCGCGACCTGCGCACTTTCGAGGTCTCCCTGGAAACGACGCTGTCGCAGCTCGGGCGGATTCCGGCCGGGCGCATCGTCGTCAGCGAAAGCGGCATCCAGGCCCCGGCAGACGTTGCTCTGATGCGCAGCCGGGGCGTCAATGCCTTTCTCGTTGGCGAAGCCTTCATGCGGGCGCCCGAGCCGGGACTGGCCTTGCAGGCCCTTTTCGGGTAGGGGGCGGCTCTGGTTTCCGTGGCTCGAAAGCACCTGGAACCATTCACCACTGAGGCACGGAGACACAGAGGAAAACAAGAACCTTTCGTCTTTCTCTGTGCCTCCGTGTCTCTGTGGTCAAGGGTTTTCAAAACCGGCTTCCTTGACTGATAGTGTTTATTGCGTAATACTTCGTATCATTTAGTAATACCAAAGGAAGGTCATGACGAACAAGACATTTCAGCGCTTCGCCATCAGCATGCCGCCGGCGATGGCGGAAAAAATCGAACAGGTTTGCCTGCGCGAAGGGCGCAGCCGCTCCGAGTTTTTCCGTGAGGCCGTACGGGCTTATTTCACGATGCGCGCCGCCGGGCCGGCGCAGTCGAGGCTGGTGTTTCCCCGTGAGGGAGAGGAAGCGGTCGACGACCCCTTCCAGGGCTTCACCGAGTGGGCATCCGAAGCGGACTCGGTTTATGACCAACTCGGATGATGAGCGCATCCGGTCATGGGATGTGGTGATCCTGCCTTTTCCCTTCACCGATCGGAATGCCGTCAAGGTGAGGCCGGCCGTGGTGGTTTCGTCCGAAGCGCTGCACGGCCGCGCAGGCAAGTACTTTCTGGCCATGATCACCTCCGCCGGACATGCGCCGGTCGAAGGAGATGTCGGCATCAGCGACATCGAGACAGCAGGGCTGCCTGTCGATTCTCGCGTGCGGCCAAGCAAGCTCGCGATGGTCGAGCGATCCGCTTTCCGCAAGCGAATCGGCACGCTGCCCAAGGCCGACCGGCTGCGCGTGCTGAGCGCGTTGCATCGATTTCTGGCGTCGTAGCGCTTGTGGCTCGCCCTGCGAAACCGTGTCTGTCCCAGTTTTCCTTCTTGGAACCCTTCACCACAGAGGCAGGGAGATGCAGAGGAAAACAAGAGTCTTTCGCCTTTCGCCTCTCTCTGTGCCTCTGCGTCTTTGTGGCCAAGGGTTTTCAAAACCGCGGTCCGTTCCCGGTTTTGCGATAGGCTGAGACCCGAAAGGACGGTCCAAATGCCGAAGATTTATTTCGTACGCGCGGAGTGGGATGAGGAAGCCATGGTATGGGTGGCTACGAGCGATGATGTGCCGGGGCTGGCTACCGAGGCTGTCACCGCCGAACTGCTTGTCGAAAAGCTCAAGATCCTGATTCCAGAACTGCTCGATGCGAACGGCTGTCCAGATGGCGGAGAAATTCCCTTCGAGTTGCTGACACGCCGATTTGAAACGACCCGCCGCGCGGCCTGATGGGCCCCGAACTCAAACGCCTGTTGCGCGATGCCGGCTGCCGGTTCGAGAGGGCCGGCAAGGGCGACCACGAATTTGGTTTAGTCCGAATAACGGAGTGCGTTTCCCCGTCGACAACAAAATCAAGTCGCGCCATACCGCCAACGCGGTGCTCAAGCAGGCCGGCCTGCCCAAGCATTTCTGAACACGGAAGCCGTGGTCTGCCCAAGTTTCCTGGAACCATTCACCACAGAGGCACGGAGACACAGAGGAAAACAAGAATCCTTTGTCTTTCGCCTTTCTCGAGGTCTCCTTGGAAACGACGCTGTCGCAGCTCGGACGGATTCCCGCTGGCCGCATCGTCGTCAGCGAGAGCGGGATCAGTACGACGGATGCCGTTTTCATGATGCAAGCCAATGATGTCAAAGCGTTTCTTGTTGGCGAGGCGTTCATGCGGGCGGCTGATCCGGGTGTGGCCCTATCGAGTCTTTTCGCTCACACCTGAAATTCTGAAAGTTATTGAAAATCAATTGATTTTTAGATGTTGCAAAAACACAACAAATCAGGCGTGAATTCAGCCTCTTTCAGCGTTTTTGCTTGCCCGTGCCGGGGCGTAGCGTCAGAATTGCCCCTGACTTCTCAGGTTTTCGGGAAGCATGGCAGGCGAAGTCGGTGGATGCGATGCAGTACATGATGTGCACATGGCATCGCAAAAACGGTCGCGCCGAACCTTCAATAAAAGGAGAAACTCAATGCAAAAGAAACTCATCGCTGCCGCTGTCGCCGGCCTGCTCGCCGTGCCGGCCATGGCGCAGACCAACGTGACGATCTCCGGCCGCTTCGCAACCGGCTGGGAAAGCTACAAGCTGAGCGGCCCGGCGACCGGGTATGACACCGAGTCGAAAGTTTCCGACCAGTCGTCGCGCATCATCTTCAGCGTCGTCGAGGACCTCGGCGGCGGCCTGAAGGCCTGGGGCCAGGTGGATTCCCGCTTCGCCAACGACTCCGGCGCTGTGGGCGGCGGCACGGGCTGGGCGGCCGGCAACTCCGGCGTCGGCCTGATGGGCGGCTTCGG
This sequence comes from Pseudomonadota bacterium, assembly GCA_963205435.1. Lineage (GTDB taxonomy): Bacteria > Pseudomonadota > Gammaproteobacteria > Burkholderiales > Rhodocyclaceae > Desulfobacillus. Next base: position 23,177 of record CAUJIV010000066.1, on the reverse strand, counting down.
CAAGATCGGCTTCGGCCGCTGGGACGTGCACTACAGCGAGATGATCGGCCTCGAGGCCAACCGCGCCGGCTCCCTGCAGTCGATCGTCAGCTTCGGCCTGATGTCCCAGGTCAATGGCGTGACAATCGCCAACGGCACCCGCAGCAACAACTTCATCCTGTGGGACAGCCCGAACTGGAACGGCCTGACCGCCCGCCTCGGCTACTCTACCGCATGGGTGGCAAACGCGCAGGAAGGTCAAACCAACCGCGCCGCGGGTGACCCGGGCGCCGGCCGCGCCTGGACCGGTGCCGTGCGCTACAACAACGGCCCGATCATGGCTGGCCTGAGCTACTGGAACGGCAACCAGGAAAACCGCGTTGCCGCCACCACCGATCAGCGCAGCACCCGCCTGTGGTTCGGCTACAACTTCGCCATGGGCCTGAAGCTGGGCCTCGAGTATGACCGCAGCTCGCTGAAGAACAGCGGAGCCGCCGGCAACAACACCCGCAGCGCCTGGATGATCCCGGTCAGCTATGCCTTCGGCCCGCACAAGGTGTATTTCAACTACGCCCGCGCCGGCAAGACCAGCAACGTGGTCAACAGCAAGGGCAAGCAGTGGGGCCTGGGCTACGACTATGGCTTCTCCAACCGTACCTCGATGGGCGTCTACTACACCAAGGTCAGCAACGACAAAGGTGGCTCGTACGACATGTTCGGCCTCGGCGCCAACGGTGCGACGGCGACGAACGCCGGCGAAGATGCCCGCCAGCTGTACATCGGCATCGCCCACAACTTCTGATCCTCGCGGCGCAAGCCGCCTGGCATGAAGCTCAACGGCCGCCTTCGGGCGGCCGTTTTTTTTCGGCTATCGCCGTGCCAGATGGGGGGCAGAGGCGTGATTCCCCCTTTCCATCATGCCGCATCAATTTGCATCCCGCAGCCTTGTCCCGCTGCGTTGTCAGGCCGAACCGCTTCCAACGCCAAGGCCGCAAAGACGCCAAGAACGCAAAACAGCTACGATAAACGAACCTCTTCCAACACAGAGACCACGGAGACACAGAGGGCACGGAGAAAAGCATTCCGGCAAGATTCTCTCTGTGTCCTCGGCGGCGAAAGCGGTTTGGTTCCTTCAACCTCCTCCAACGCGAAGGCCGCAAAGGCGCCAAGAGCGCGAAGAAAACCGAGATTTCAAACCGCTTCCCGCAAAGAGGTCACGGAGACACAGAGGTCACAGAGAGAAAAGCATCCCGGTCGGGTTCTCTCTGTGTTCTCTGTGCCTCTGTGTCCTCGGTGTCAAAAGCGGTTTGCGTCTTGGCGTCTTTGCGCTCTCGGCATCAAAGGCGGTGGGAGGCGCCTACAGACGGACATCCTCCCAGGGCGTCTGTCTCCGCTCATGCCGCGTCGCATCGTGCGCTTGACCGCGTTTTCTTGTGACGCTTGGACATATTCACTACAATATATGTGGAAGTATAGGTGAACGGACTGGAGGCTGAGATGGGTCAGGTGACGATATACCTCGACGAGGAGACGCAATCGCTGATGAAGCGGGCTGTGCGCAACGCCGGTATTTCTCAAAGCCGCTGGATCGCCCAAGTGATTCGCGAAAAAGTCCATGGCGAGTGGCCGGCTGACGTGGCGGCGCTGGCCGGGGCTTGGCCGGATGCGCTGACAGCGGAGGAGATCCGGGCGAGCTATGCCGTTGATGCGAAGCGTGAATCGTTGTGAATTTCGTTCTCGACACCAATACCCTGATCTACTTTTTCAAGGGGCAAGGCCGGGTAGCGGAGCGCCTGCTGGACGTGCCGCCGGGAGATATCGGCATTCCAGCAGTAGTGCTGTATGAACTGGAATTGGGCATTGCCCGCTCCGGCCAGCCGCGCAAGCGTCGCGGTCAACTCGATGCCTTGCTGAGCGCCGCATCCGTTTTGCCGTTTGACAAATCCGCCGCCAGGCATGCGGCGGATTTGCGTGCGGTGCTTGAAACCGATGGCAGGCCGATCGGCCCAATGGATACCCTGATTGCCGGCACCGCGCTGGCGGCTCGTGGCGTGCTGGTGACACATAACACCAGAGAATTTTCCCGCGTCAAAGGCCTGTGCTTGGCGGATTGGTACTAGAACGCTTCAACCTCTTCCAACGCGAAGGTCGCAAAGGCGCAAAGAGCACGAAGAAGAACATACTGGATTTCCAAGTTTTTGCGTCTTGGCGTCTTTGCGCTCTCTGCGTCGGAAGCGGTTGGAGGCGTCTTTGCTTTTTCTGCGCCGAAGACGGCTGGAGGTGCTCTGGTTTCACTTGACAGACATCGGTGTAAGCTCATAGTATTAGCCATGTAATTAGCTAACTTAGACGCAGCCATGAAACAGGTGAATATCCACGAAGCAAAGACTCATCTCTCCGAACTGATAGCCGCTGCCGAGGCTGGGGAGGAGGTGGTGATCGCCCGGGCCAACCGGCCGACGGTGAAGCTGGTCGCGGTCGGCCGCAAGCCCGGTGCGTCGGCTTTCGGCTGCATGCGTGGAACGATCCGTTTTGTCGGCGATGTGATTTCCCCCGTCGGGGAGGCCTGGAACGCCGATGCCTGAAGGCGTTCTGCTCGACACGTATGTCTGGCTGTGGATGGCTGGCGGAGAGCGGATTGCGCCTGCCGCCCGGCGGCTTATCGAGCAGGCGGCCGGTGAGGACGGATTGATGCTGTCGCCCATCAGCCTGTGGGAAGTGGGCATGCTGTCGGCAAAGGGGAGAATTGCCGTCCAGCCGGACTGCATCACTTGGGTGACGACGGCGCTCGCCCAAACGGGTACCCGGCTGCTGCCGATCTCGGCGCAGATTGCGGTGAGCAGCAGTTTCCTGCCCGACGGCTTTCAGGGCGACCCGGCGGACAGGATTATCGTCGCCTCGGCCATGGCATCCTCGGCAACGCTGATGACGCGAGACGCGCAAATCCTGTCCTGCGCGCGCCGAGGCCGCTTCAAGCCGATGAGGGCTTGAGCCGGGATCTCGGGTTTCAGAGCAGAACCAGGTTGTTCCGGTGGATCAGCTCGGGCTCGTCGAGGTGGCCGAGGAGGGTTTCGATTTCGCTGCTCGGCTGGCGGGCGATGCGGCGCGCTTCGGCGCTGGAGTAGTTGACGAGGCCGCGCGCGATTTCGCGGCCGTCCGGTCCGCGGCAGGCGACGGCCTCGCCGCGGCCGAATTCCCCCTCGACGGCGGTGACGCCGATGGGCAGCAGGCTTTTGCCCGAGGCCAGGGCCTGGACCGCGCCGGCGTCGAGGATCAGGCTGCCGGCGAGCTGCAGGTGGTCGGCCAGCCACTGCTTGCGCGCGGCGAGCGGGGTGGCGGCGGCGAAGAGCAGGGTGCCGAGCGCCTCGCCCCGGGCCAGGCGCGGCAGGGCGTCAGTCTCGCGCCCGCTGGCGATCAGGGTGTGGGCGCCGCTGCGCGCCGCGCGCTGCGCCGCGCGCACCTTGGTGAGCATGCCGCCGCGGGCGATGCCCGAGCCGGCGCCGCCGGCCATGGCCTCCAGGGAGGGATCGTCGGCGCGGCGCTCGGCGACCAGGGTCGCCGCCGGCTCCTTGCGCGGGTCGGCGGTGAACAGCCCTGCCTGGTCGGTGAGGATGAGCAGGGCGTCGGCCTCGACCAGATTGGCGACGAGGGCGCCGAGGGTGTCGTTGTCGCCGAAGCGGATCTCGTCGGTGACGACGGTGTCGTTCTCGTTGATCACCGGCACCACGCCCAGCTCGAGCAGGGCGGCGAGGGTCGAGCGGGCGTTGAGGTAGCGCAGCCGGTCGGACAGGTCGTCATGGGTGAGCAGGATCTGGGCGGTCTTCAGGCCGTATTGCGAGAAGCAGCTCTCGTAGGCCTGGGCGAGGCCCATCTGGCCGACGGCGGCGGCCGCCTGCAGGGCGTGCATGGCGCGCGGCCGCGCCGTCCAGCCGAGGCGCTGCATGCCGGCGGCGATGGCGCCGCTGGAGACCAGCAGCACTTCGCGGCCGTCCTCGCGCAGGGCGGCGATCTGCCGCGCCAGCTCGGCGAGGAAGCCGCGGTCGAGGCCGTTGCCGTTGTCCGTGACCAGGGCGCTGCCGACCTTGACCACCAGTCGGCGCGCCCGGCTAATCTCGCTTCTCATTGTCCTCCCGCTGTTCGGCCGCGAGGCCCGCGCCGCGCCTCTCCCGTTCGATGCGCTCCATGATAGCGAAAACCAGCTCGCGGCAGCCGGCGCCGCTGATGGCCGAGACGGCGAAATGGCGCTCGACCGGGCCGTAGCCGGCGACGAGCGCGGCCAAGCGCGCCGCGCGCTCCGCTTCCGGCACGAGGTCGATCTTGTTGGCGACCAGCCAGCGCGGCTTGGCGTAAAGGGCCGGGTCGTATTTCCTCAGCTCCTCGAGGATGACGCGGGCGTCGCGCAGCGGATCGGCCGCCGGGTCGAACGGGGCGATGTCGACGATATGCAGCAGCAGATGGGTGCGGGCGAGGTGGCGCAGGAAGCGGTGGCCGAGTCCGGCGCCCTCGGCCGCGCCCTCGATCAGGCCGGGGATGTCGGCGATGACGAAGCTGCGGCTTTCATCGACGCGCACCACGCCGAGGTTGGGATGGAGGGTGGTGAAGGGGTAGTCGGCCACCTTCGGCCGCGCCGCCGAGACGGCGCGGATCAGGGTCGATTTGCCGGCATTGGGCAGGCCGAGCAGGCCGACGTCGGCGAGCACCTTGAGTTCCAGGCGCAACTGCCGCCGCTCGCCCGGCTCGCCGGGCGTGCATTGCCGCGGCGCGCGGTTGGTGCTCGACTTGAAGTGGATGTTGCCGAGCCCGCCCTTGCCACCGGCGGCGACCAGAGCGCGCAGGCCGTCGCGGTCGAGGTCGGCCAGCGTCTCGCCGCTGTCGAGATCGCTGATCACCGTGCCGACCGGCATGCGCAGGACGAGGTCTTCGCCGCCGCGGCCGTAGCAGTCCGCGCTCATGCCGTTCTCGCCGCGCTCGGCGCGGAAGATGCGCTGGTAGCGGTAGTCGATGAGGGTGTTGAGGTTGCGGTCGGCGACGGCCCAGATGCTGCCGCCGCGGCCGCCGTCGCCGCCCGAGGGGCCGCCTTTCGGCACGTATTTCTCGCGGCGGAAGGTGGCGGCGCCATTGCCGCCGTCGCCGGCGATGACCTCGATTTTCGCCTCGTCGAAGAATTTCATGGCGTTCGCGCGGCCATGCCGGCGCAACGGTGGCAATCGTGCATTGCGCCGTCGCCGGCGATGACCTCGATTTTCGCCTCGTCGAAGAATTTCATGGCAAGCAGGCCGCGCATGCCGCCTTCAACGCAGAGGGCGCAAAGGCGCAAAGGGCGCAAAGATTTTGAAATTTGCTCATCGTGCCTTCAATTTTTGCCGATGCCGTTGTCTGCCTGAACTGCAACTTGTGTTCATGAAAAGCGAACCGCCTACGACGCAGAGAACGCAAAGACGCCAAGACGCAAAGATTTGGAAGTCCAGTATATTTTTCTTGGTGCTCTTTGCGCCTTTGCGGTCTTTGCGTATGAAGCGGTTCAGCCTGAGAATACGAACAAACCGCTTTCGACAGCGAGGGCACAGAGAGAATTAGACCGGAATGCTTTTCTCTCTGTGTCCTCTGTGCCTCCGTGACCTCTGTGTTTGAAGAGATTAAGAATCCCGGTTTTCTTCGCGATCTTTGCGCCTTTGCGCCCTTAGCGTTGAAGGAGGTTAGGAGGTTAACAAAAAAGCCCTGCCGCGACGGCAGGGCTTCGGGCCGCGGCGGCGGGACTCAGGCCGCCGGGACGATGTTGACCGTCCGGCGCTTGTGGGCGCCGCGGATGGTGAACTCGACCGTGCCGCCCACCTTGGCGAACAGGGTGTGGTCGCGGCCGATGCCGACGTTGTCGCCGGGATGGAACTGCGTGCCGCGCTGGCGGACGATGATGCTGCCGGCATTGACGCTCTGGCCGCCGTAGCGCTTGACGCCGAGCCGCTTGGCCTGCGAGTCGCGGCCGTTGCGCGAGCTGCCGCCTGCTTTCTTGTGTGCCATGTCTGCTCTCCTTGCTCAGGCGGAAATGCCCGAGATGCGAATCTCGGTGTAATTCTGCCGGTGGCCCTGGTGCTTCTGGTAGTGCTTGCGCCGGCGCATCTTGAAGATCTTGATCTTGTCGTGGCGGCCCTGGGCAAGGACGGTGGCCGTGACGCTGGCGCCCGGCACCAGCGGCGCGCCAATCCTGACCGATTCGCCTTCGCCGACCATGAGGACCTGGTCGAGGGTGATTTCCGCGCCCACTTCTGCCGGTATCTGTTCTATTTTCAGTTTTTCGCCGGCGCTGACGCGATACTGCTTGCCGCCGGTTTTTATGACCGCATACATGTCGGACTCCATCAGTGGCATTGCAACCGAACCGCGCATTCTATACAAATGACGCCCTCCGGTCAAAGCCTTGTTGACGGCCCGGAGCGCCCCCCCTAACATGCCGTTTTCGCCGCCGCCTTTCCCGTCCCCCGCCTTGAGCCCCGCCGACTTTTACGCGCCGATCGCCGCCGACATGCGGGCGCTGGACGAGGTCATCCGCCGGCGGCTGCATTCCGACGTGGCGCTGATCCGCCAGGTCGCCGAATACATCATCGGCGCCGGCGGCAAGCGGCTGCGTCCGGCGCTGGTGCTGCTCTCGGCCGGCGCGCTCGGCTATCGCGGCGGCCACCACCGCGAGCTGGCGGCGGTGGTGGAGTTCATCCATACCGCCACCCTGCTGCACGACGACGTGGTGGACGAGTCGGCGCTGCGCCGCGGCAGCCGCACGGCGAACGCGCTGTTCGGCAACGCCGCCGCGGTGCTGGTGGGTGACTTTCTTTACTCGCGCGCCTTCCAGATGATGGTCTCGGTGGGCAGCATGCGCGTGCAGCAGGTGCTGGCCGACGCCACCAACACCATCGCCGAGGGCGAGGTGATGCAGCTGCTCAACTGCCGCAATGCCGACGTCGACGAGGCGAACTACCTGCGCGTGATCCGCTACAAGACGGCCAAGCTGTTCGAGGCGGCGGCGCGGCTGGGCGCGGTGGTCGCCGCGGCTCCGGCGGAAATCGAGGAGGGGCTGGCCGCCTACGGCATGCACCTGGGCACCGCCTTCCAGCTGATCGACGACGTGCTCGACTATTCCGGCGACGAGCAGGCCACCGGCAAGCGCCTCGGCGACGACCTCGTCGAAGGCAAGCCGACGCTGCCGCTGATCCATGCCATGAGACACGGCGACGCCGCGCAGGCCGCCTGCGTCAGGCAGGCGATCGAGGCGGGCGGACGCGAGGCGCTGCCCGGCGTACTGGCGGCGATCCGCGACACCGGCGCGCTGGAGGCGACGCGGCGCAGCGCCGAGGCCGAATCGGCGCTGGCGCTGGCCGCGCTGGCGCCCCTGGCGGCTTCGCCGTTCAAGGATTCTTTGCTACAATTGACGGCGTTTGCAGTCGCACGCGACTTCTGATTCCGGGGGGCGCGCTCGCGGCTGCAGTCGGTTTGGGCGGGCGCTTGTCCAGGACGCCCGGCCGTCACGTCGGGGTGTAGCTCAGCCTGGTAGAGTACTGCGTTCGGGACGCAGGAGTCGGAGGTTCAAATCCTCTCACCCCGACCATTCCCACAGCCTCCGCAACGGGCGGCGACGGAGCCGGGCATGCCCAAGCTGATCCTGCTGCTGACACTCGGAATCCTCGCCTACCTCCTCCTGCGGGCGCTCGGGCCCGCTGCGAAGCGGCGCGACGCGGACAAGCCGCGGGGCGGGCCGCCGCAGGCCGAGCGCATGGTGGCCTGCGCCCGCTGCGGCGTCTTCGTGCCGGAGAGCGAGTCGCTGGCGGGCGAGGGCGGCCGCTTCTGCAGCGAGGAGCATCGCCGGCTCGGCTCGACATGAGCGCCGCGCCCCACAAGGCCGGCCGCCCGGTCTCGGTGTGGACCTCGCTCCATTACTTCAACATCTACCGCCTGATCGTCGCCAGCCTGTTCCTGCTGGCGGTGGCCTTCTACCCGCGCACCAGCGGCCTCGGCTCGCAGAACCTGGCGCTGTTCGTCTGGACCAACCTGGCCTACTGGCTGCTGGCCGTCTTCTTCTACGCCGCGCTGAAGCGCCTGCGCGGCCGCTTCGACCGGCTGCTCGGCCTGGAAATGGCGGTCGACATCCTCGCCATCACCCTGATGATGTATGCCAGCGGCGGCAGCAAGAGCGGGCTGGCCATCATGCTGCTGGTTTCCCTGGCCGGCGCCGGCCTGGTCGGCCAGGGACGGCTGGCGCTGTTCTATGCCGCGATGGCGACCCTGGCCGTGCTGCTGGAGCAGGCCTGGAGGGTGCTGGAGACGGGCGCCGACCTGGCCGACTTCGTGCAGACCGGCATCCTCTGCATGGGCTTCTTCGCCACGGCCATCACCGCCCGGCTGCTGGCGCGGCGCATCATCGCCAACGAGGACCTGGCGCGCCAGCGCGGCATCGACCTGGCCAACCAGCTCTCCGTCAGCGAGCGGGTGATCCGCGACATGCAGGACGGCGTCATGGTCGTCGATGCCCGGGAAAGGGTGCGGCAGTGGAACCCGCAGGCGGAGGCGCTGTTCGGCATGCGCGCGCCGGAGCATGCCGACCTTGCCTCCTTCTCGCAGGCGCTGGCAGAAAAATACCGCGCCTTCCGGGACGGCCGCAAGGAGGAGGGCGGCATCCTGCGCCTGCCCGGCGGCGGCCTGCTGCGCCTGCGCTTCGTTCACGCCGGCGAGAGCGGCGACATCCTCATCTACATCGAGGACGCCGGGCGCATCCGCCAGCAGGCGCAGCAGATGAAGCTGGCGGCGCTCGGCCGGCTGACCGCCAGCATCGCCCACGAGATCCGCAACCCGCTGTCCGCCATCAGCCACGCCGCCGAACTGCTGCGCGAGGAGAAGCGCAGCGACGGCCAGGCGCGCCTGTCGCGCATCATCAACGACAATGCCCAGCGGCTCGAGCGGCTGGTGCGCAACGTGCTCGAGCTGGGACGGCGCGACCAGGTGGCGACCGAGACGATCCCGCTGCGCGGCTTCCTCGAGAACTTCCTCGACGAGCTGGCGCTGCACGAGGAATACGACCGCTCGATCTTCTCGCTGGCGGCCGATGCGCAGGCGCAGCTGCTGTTCGACCGCGGCCACCTCAACCAGGTGCTGTGGAACCTGCTGACCAACGCGCGGCGCTATTGCAGCGGCCAGCCCGGCTCGGTCAGAATCGAGGTGCGCGAGCGGCCGGCGACGAGGCAGGTCGAGCTCAACGTCAGCGACGACGGGGCCGGCATCGAGGAGGAGGAGTCGGCCAAGATCTTCGAGCCTTTCTTCACGCGGCACAGCAAGGGAACGGGGCTTGGCCTGTACATCGCGCGCGAGCTGTGCGAGGCGAACGACGCCTTCCTCGAGTGGGCGGGCAATGCGCCGGGGGCGCATTTCCGGATAACCGGGAGGAGCCGGCAGTGGCTGGAAAACAGGAACGAAGAGGGCGACCGGGCCTAGGGCGGGTTCTCGTCGTCGATGACGAGGACGACATCCGCGAGCTGCTCGACATGACGCTGGTGCGCATGGGGCTGGATGCCGACTGCGCGGCGAGCGTGGCCGAGGCGCGCCGCTTTCTCGCTGAAAACAGCTACCAGCTGTGCCTGACCGACATGCGGCTGCCCGACGGCGACGGCCTCGACCTGGTGCGCCACATCGGCGAGCAGTGCCGCGACCTGCCGGTGGCGGTGATCACCGCTCATGGCAGCATGGACAACGCCGTCCAGGCGCTGAAGGCGGGCGCCTTCGATTACGTCGCCAAGCCGGTCTCGCTCGAGCAGCTGCGGGCGCTGATCCGCTCGGTGCTCAACCTGCCCGGCCAGGCCGGGGCCGGCGCGGAGCCAGCCGGGCGCGCGCTGCTGGGGGAGTCGCAGGCCATCGAGCAGGCGCGCGCCATGATCGGCAAGACGGCGCGCAGCCAGGCGCCGGTCTACATCGGCGGAGAATCCGGCAGCGGCAAGGAACTCGCGGCCCGCCTGATCCACGAGCAGGGCCCGCGGCGCGAGCAGCCCTTCATCGCCGTCAATTGCGGCGCCATCCCGGAGAACCTGATGGAGAGCGAGTTCTTCGGCTATCGCAAGGGCGCGTTCACCGGCGCCGAGTCCGACCGCGACGGCTTCTTCCAGGCGGCCCAGGGCGGCACCCTGTTCCTCGACGAAGTGGCCGACCTGCCGCTGGCGATGCAGGTCAAGCTGCTGCGCGCCATCCAGGAGAAGCGGGTGCGCAAGGTAGGCGCGCAGTCCGAGGATGCCGTCGACGTGCGCGTCATCAGCGCCACCCACCAGGACCTGAAGGCGCTGGTCGCCGCCGGCCGCTTCCGCCAGGACCTGTTCTACCGCCTCGACGTGATCGAGCTGAGGATGCCCTCGCTGCGCGAGCGGCGCGAGGACATCCCCTCGCTGGCGCAGAGCATCCTCGAGCGGCTGGCGCGGGAGTCCGGCCTGCCGGCGCCGCGGCTGACGCCGGCGGCGCTGCGCCTGCTCGGCGAATACCCGTTCCCGGGCAACGTGCGCGAACTGGAAAACATCCTCGAGCGCGCCCTCGCCCTGATCGGCGGCAGCGAGATCGATGCCGAGGACTTGCAGCTGACGCCGGCGCAGCAGGCGGACGAGGCGGCGCCCGCCCTGGCGGCCGAGGGCGGCATGCCGCTGCAGGATTATCTCGACAAGGTCGAGCGTCAGGCCATCCTCGAGGCCCTGCAAAAGACGCGCTACAACCGCACGGCGGCGGCGCGGCTGCTCGGCGTGACCTTCCGCTCCCTGCGCTACCGCATGGAGCGCCTCGGGCTGAACGAGTGACGGACGGACTCGACGGCGAGGGCTGGCTCGCCGGCGCCCGGCGCGCGCCCTCGCCGAACTGCGACGCGCGGCCGGACGGCGCGACGCCGCGCCTGATCGTCATCCATGCCATCTCCCTGCCGCCGGGCCAGTTCGGCGGCGACGCCATCGAGCGGCTGTTCGGCAACACGCTCGATCCGCAGGCCCACCCCTACTACCGCGACATCGCCGGACTGCGCGTGTCCGCCCACTTCCTCATCCGCCGCGACGGCAGCCTCGTGCAGTTCGTCCCCTGCGGCCTGCGCGCCTGGCATGCCGGCGCCTCGAGCTGGCGCGGCGCCGACAACTGCAACGACTTTTCCATCGGCATCGAGCTGGAGGGCTGCGACGAGCGGCCCTTCGGCGCGCGGCAATACCCGGCGCTGGCGCGGCTCATCGCGACGCTGCGCCAGCGCTATCCGGTCGAGGACATCGTCGGCCACGCCGACGTCGCGCCGGGCCGCAAGACGGATCCCGGGCCGCATTTCGACTGGGCGCGGCTGCGCCATCTGCTCGACTCCGCCAAAGCGTGAAAAAATTCCTGCGACGATCGTTCGCCGCGTGCTAAAAGCATGGCGTGCGAGCAGCGCGTGTGGTTTTTTGCGAAAGTTTTTTTGCTGGTTGCGGCAAAATCGCAAAAAACGCTTGCATCGCAAAAGTCAAGCTACTAGAATTAGTTCGAATCATTTGCTTGAGCACTAGATCTAGTAGGTTGTGCAGTCGTGCAAGGCCGCCACCGGGCGGCCCGACAACAGGAGAGGATCGGAGTCCGCTTGGTGCAAATCGCCAAATTCGTCCGTCACAGGCCACGACCTCCATCGATCAGCGGCGCTTCCCTTTTCTCTTCCGCTCCCGTTTCCTTCGCCCGCCGCGGCAGCATCGCCGCCGGCAACCCCCGTTCCGAATTCGACCTGCTGAAGAAGCGACGCCCGACGGCGACGCCGGCCATCGCCACGGTGGCGGGGCGAAGAGGAATTCAATCGGCGCCTGGTTGTTGCGCCGTTGGATGGTCCGTGCCCGCAAGGACGGACTGCAGTTGATGTCGTTCCATCCCTGTTTTTCAACATAGGAGGTTTGAGATGGCTACTGCCAAGAAGCCCGCTGCCAAGAAGAAGCCGGCAGCCAAGAAACCGGCGGCGAAGAAGGCCGCCGCCAAGAAGCCCGCCGCGAAGAAGAAGGCTGCCGCCAAGAAGCCGGCGGTGAAGAAGGCCGCCGCCAAGAAGCCCGCCGCGAAGAAGAAGGCTGCCGCCAAGAAGCCGGCGGTGAAGAAGGCCGCCGCCAAGAAGCCCGCTGCGAAGAAGAAGGCTGCCGCCAAGAAGCCGGCGGTGAAGAAGGCCGCCGCCAAGAAGCCCGCCGCGAAGAAGAAGGCGGCGAAAAAGCCTGCGGCAAGAAAAGCGGCGAAGAAGCCCGCGGCCAAGAAAAAGGCTGCGAAAAAGCCTGCGGCAAAGAAAGCGGCGAAAAAGCCCGCGGCCAAGAAAAAGGCTGCGAAAAAGCCTGCGGCAAAGAAAGCGGCGAAACCTGCCGCAGCGCCAGCGGCAGCGCCCTCCACTGCTGCAACTCCGGGCCTGAAGTCGTCGCTCAATCCGGCGGCGGCCTGGCCCTTCCCGACCGGCTCGCGTCCTTCCTGAGCACGGACGGACCGCGCGGATGGTCGGCTGAGTCATTTTCGACACGGCCGACCATCTGCGGTCCTTGTTTGATCAATCAATAACCCTCGAGGTCGGTTATTGAGTATGCGTTGCACAAAATTATTGACAATGCATATCTGAATCAATAGAATACTCGTGCTGCACCGCATTAATTCCGGGGTATCGACAGGTAGTAGCCAATCGGTCCGGAACTGAAACGGTCAGTGTCCGATCAGTATTCGACCTGTCTTCGACGATCCGCGCCAATTGCGGATCGTGCCCTCCTCCCCCAAAGCAAGTCTTGCCAGCGGCATACGCTACGGGGGCCGGCTGACAAGACCGGTCGAACATGGATGGAGCGAGCATGAACGACTTGACATCGAAAAACCCCGCCGGGAAATTCGCGGCGCCCCTGCTGGCGCATTTCGCGCGTGGCAGTCTGCTGGCACTGGGCATTCTGGCCACGGCTTTCCTGTTGGCGCGCGCCGGCATCGCCGTCAGCCAGGAGCATGACGGCACGAACATCGCGGCCGCGCTGTTCGGCCGGACGGCCGGACAGCAGGACGTTGCCGCGCCGGCGGCCTCAGCCGTGCCCGCTGGCGACACCCGCGCCGTTGTCGACTATCTGTCGCGCAAGTACCGCGTCGCCGCCGCGGCGATCGAACCGCTGATCCGGTCGGCGCTCGAGGCGGGCGAGCATTTCCGCGTGGATCCCATGCTGATCGTCGCCGTCATGGCGGTCGAGTCGGGCTTCAATCCGATCGCCGAAAGCCCGATGGGCGCGCAGGGACTGATGCAGGTGATCCCGCGCTTCCATCAGGACAAGCTGGAGGCCGTCGGGGAAAACGGCAGCCTGCTCGATCCGGTGGCCAACATCCGCGTCGGCACGCTGGTGCTGAAGGAGTACATCCGCCGCGCCGGCTCGCTCGAGGCCGGCCTGCAGCAATACGCCGGCGCGGCCAATGACGACAGCGGCGTGTACGCGGCGAAGGTGCTGGCCGAGAAGCAGCGCATCGAATCGGCCGCCAGCCGCGGCCGGCAGAACAGCGCCGCCTGAGCCGCCCTATTTCCCGAGGTGGCGCGCCAGCCGCGCCACGCCTTCCTCCAGCCTGTCCCGCGCCACCGTGTAGGCGAAACGCAGGTGGCGCTGCGGGGCGTTCTCACCGAAATCCAGTCCCGGCGTGACGGCGACGCCGGACTCCTGCAAGAGCCTGCCGGCGAAGGCCTCGCTGTCCGGCGCCAGCGCCGAGCAGTCGGCATAGAGATAGAAGGCGCCGCGCGGCTCGGCGGCGACGCGAAAGCCGAGGGCGCGCAGCTGCGGCAGGAGATAGTCGCGCCGCGCCTGGAATTCGGCGCGCCGCGCCTCGAGCAGAGCGAGGGTGTCCGGCCGGAAGGCGGCGAGCGCGGCGTGCTGGGCCGGCGCCGAGGGCGAGATGAAGAGGTTCTGCGCCAGCTTCTCGATGTCGCGCATGAAGCGCGGCGGCGCCACCAGCCAGCCGAGGCGCCAGCCGGTCATGCCGAAATACTTCGAGAAGCTGTTGATGACGAAGGCCTCGTCGCTCAGCGCCAGGGCGGTTCGCGCCTCGCAGCCGTAGGTGAGGCCGTGGTAGATCTCGTCGGCGATCAGGGCGCCGCCGCGCTCAGCGAGGCATTCGGCCAGCGCCTTGATTCGCCGCGGCGAGGCGAGGGCGCCGGTCGGGTTGGACGGCGAGGCGAGCAGCAGCCCCTTCGTGCGCTCCGTCCAGCACGCGCGGACCTGGTCGGGCGCCGGCTGGAAGCCGTTCTCCGCATCGACGAAGAGCGGTCGGGGCACGGCGCCGAGAGCGCGCGCGAAGTGGCGGTTGCAGGGATAGCCGGGATCAGGCAGCAGCAGCTCGTCGCCCGGATCCAGCAGCACGCCGAGGGCGAGCAGCAGGGCGGCCGAGGAGCCGGCGGTGACGGCGATGCGCTCGGGCGGCACATCGACGCCCTGGCGCTCGGCGTAGAAGCGCGAGATGGCCTCGCGCAGCTCCGGGATGCCGAGCGCCGGCGTGTAGAAGACCCGCCCCTCGCGGATGAAGGCGGTCGCCGCCTCGGCCACCTGCGGCGGCGTCGGGAAGTCCGGCTCGCCCACCTCCATGTGCACGATGTCGCGGCCGGCCTCCTCGAGCCGGCGGGCGCGCGCCATCAGCTCCATGACGTGGAAGGGCGCGATGTCGCCCATGCGGCGGGCGATGCCCGGCAGCCGCCCCGATCCGCTCATGCCCGGAAGAGGGCGGCGAGCCGGACGGCGGCGCGCCGCCTCACTCCAGCCCGGCGAAGTTCATGCGGAACAGCTCGCGCTTGAGCACCAGCTGCTGCGGCAGGCGCTCCCGCAGCTTGTCGAAGAGCTCGCCGTGCAGGTCGAGCTCGTCCTGCCACATGCGGGTGTCGACGCGGGTCAGCTCGTCGAACTGCGCCTTGCTGACCTCCCCGAGGCCGGACCAGTCGAGGTCCTCGAAGAGCGGCATCCAGCCGAGCGGCGTCTGCCGCGCGCCGACGCGCCCCTTGACGCGATCGACGATCCATTTCAGCACGCGCATGTTCTCGCCGAAGCCGGGCCACATGAAATTGCCCTTTTCATCCTGGCGGAACCAGTTGACGGTGAAGATGCGCGGCGGATTGGCGATGGCGTGGCCCATGTGCAGCCAGTGGTTGAAGTAGTCGCCCATGTGGTAGCCGCAGAAGGGCAGCATGGCGAAGGGGTCGCGGCGCACCTGGCCGACCTTGCCGGCTGCGGCGGCGGTGGTCTCCGAGCCGAGGGTGGCCGCCATGTAGACGCCGTAGTTCCAGTTGAAGGCCTCGTAGACCAGCGGCACGGTGGTGGAACGGCGCCCGCCGAAGATGAAGGCGGAAATGGGCACGCCGGCCGGGTCTTCCCAGTTCGGATCGAGCGAGGGGCACTGGCTGGCCGGCGCCGTGAAGCGGGCGTTCGGGTGCGCCGCCGGCCGGCCGCAGCCCGGCGTCCATTCCTTGCCGGTCCAGTCGGTGAGTTTTTCCGGCGGCTGCTTGCTCATGCCCTCCCACCAGACGTCGCCGTTGGGCGTCAGGGCGACGTTGGTGAAGATGACGTTGGCGCGCAGCGTCGCCATGGCGTTGAAGTTGGACTTCTCCGAGGTGCCGGGGGCGACGCCGAAGTAGCCGGCCTCCGGGTTGATGGCATAGAAGCGGCCGTCGCTGCCCGGCTTGATCCATGCGATGTCGTCGCCGACGGTGGTGACCTTCCAGCCGTCGAGGCTGCGCGGCGGGATCAGCATGGCGAAATTGGTCTTGCCGCAGGCGCTGGGGAAGGCGGCGGCGACGTAGCTCTTCTCGCCCTCGGGCGACTCGACGCCGAGGATCAGCATGTGCTCGGCGAGCCAGCCCTGGTCGCGCGCCATGGTCGAGGCGATGCGCAGGGCGAAGCACTTCTTGCCGAGCAGGGCGTTGCCGCCGTAGCCCGAGCCGTAGGACCAGATCTCGCGCGTCTCGGGGAAATGGACGATGTATTTCGTCTCGCGGTTGCACGGCCAGCGCACGTCCTGCTGGCCCGGCTGCAGCGGATGGCCGACACTGTGCAGGCAGGGCACGAACTCGCCGTCCTCGCCGAGCACGTCATAGACCGCGCGGCCCATGCGCGTCATGATCTTCATGTTGGCGACGACGTAGGGCGAATCCGAGATCTCGACGCCGATGTGGGCGATGGGCGAGCCGAGCGGGCCCATGCTGAAGGGAATGACGTACATGGTGCGGCCGCGCATGCAGCCGCTGAAGAGGCCGGTCAGCGTCGACTTCATCTTCGCCGGCTCCTCCCAGTTGTTGTTGGGGCCGGCGTCTTCCTTGTGCCGTGAGCAGATGAAGGTGCGGTCCTCGACGCGGGCGACGTCCGACGGGTCGGACCAGGCCAGGTAGGAATTCGGCCGCTTCTCCGGGTTGAGCCTTATCAGGCTGCCGGCGGCCACCATTTCCGCGCAGAGCCGGTCGTATTCCTCCGCGGAGCCGTCGGCCCAGACGATGCGATCGGGCCGGGTCAGCGCGGCCACCTCGGCGACCCAGGCCTTGAGCCGGGCATGGCGGACATGGGCCGGGGCATCGAGCGGAGCCGGGTCGGAAAGGCGCTGGTTCATGGTGCGAGTCTCCAGGGCGGATCTTCGAGGAACGGGCGGCGCGGCCGGCCAGGACGGACGGCTGAAAATTTTTCTTGCGCGGGCAATTTGCGACAAAGGTGCAGTTGGGTATTATGCCACACTTCAAACGATGGCCGGACAAGCCCGCTGCCCGCCCGGCGGGGCGAAACCAAGGACCGCAAGATGGATGAGGCAACCCGCTGCGCAGCGCTCGACTACCACCGCCACCCCCGTCCCGGCAAGATCACCGTCACGTCGACCAAGGAGCTGGTCACCCAGCGCGACCTGGCGCTGGCCTACTCGCCCGGCGTGGCGGCGGCCTGCGCGGAAATCGTCGCCAATCCCGCCGAGGCGTTCAGCCTGACCTCGCGCGGCAACCTGGTGGCGGTCATCACCAACGGCACGGCGGTGCTGGGGCTGGGCAACATCGGCCCGCTCGCCAGCAAGCCGGTGATGGAGGGCAAGGGCGTGCTGTTCAAGAAGTTCGCCGGCGTCGACGTCTTCGACATCGAGGTGAACGAGTCCGACCCGGACAGGCTGGTCGACATCATCGCCGCGCTGGAGCCGACCTTCGGCGGCATCAACCTCGAGGACATCAAGGCGCCGGAGTGCTTCGCCATCGAGAGGAAGCTGCGCGAGCGCATGCGCATCCCGGTCTTCCACGACGACCAGCACGGCACGGCGATCATTTCGACGGCGGCGCTGCTCAACGGCCTGCGCGTCGTCGGCAAGCAGATCGACCAGGTCAAGCTGGTCTGCTCGGGCGCCGGCGCCGCGGCGGTCGCCTGCGTCGAGCTGATGATCGCCCTCGGCCTGCGCCGCGAGAACGTCTGGATGGCCGACTCCAAGGGCGTGCTGAGCACGAAACGCCTGGCCGGGCTCGACCCGAGCAAGGCGCAGTTCGCCCAGGAGACGGAGGCCACCACGCTGGCCGAGATCGTCGCCGGCGCCGACATCTTCCTCGGCCTGTCCACGGCCGGCGTGCTGAAGCCGGAGATGCTGATGACCATGGCCGGCAAGCCGCTGATCCTGGCGCTGGCCAATCCGGTGCCGGAGATCCTGCCGGAGGAGGCGAAGGCGGCGCGGCCCGACTGCGTCATCGCCACCGGCCGCTCGGACTACCCGAACCAGGTCAACAACGTGCTCTGCTTTCCCTTCATCTTCCGCGGCGCGCTCGACGTCGGCGCCACCACCATCACGCAGGAGATGGAGCTGGCGACGGTGCGCGCCATCGCCGAGCTGGCGCATGCCGAGCAGTCCGACGAGGTGGCGGCCGCCTACGCCGGCTCGGAGCTGAATTTCGGGCCGGAATACCTGATCCCGAAGCCCTTCGACCCGCGCCTGATCGTCAAGATCGCGCCGGCCGTGGCGCGCGCGGCGATGGACTCCGGCGTGGCGACGCGGCCGATCGCCGACTTCGACGCCTACCGCGACCAGCTGCAGCACTTCGTCTATCACTCCGGCCTGATGATGAAGCCGGTCATCGCCGCGGCGCGGCAGGTCGGCAAGCGCATCGTCTATGCCGAGGGGGAGGACGAGCGCGTGCTGCGCGCCGTGCAGGTGGTGGTCGACGAGCAGCTGGCGCAGCCGATCCTGATCGGCCGGCCCGAGGTGATCGAGGAGCGCATCCGCCGCTTCGGCCTGCGCATCCGCCCGGGCGCGCATTTCGAGCTGTGCAACCCGCAGAACGACCCGCGCTACCGCGACTACTGGCAGACCTACTACCAGCTCACCGAGCGGCGCGGCGTCTCGCCCGACTACGCGCAGATCGAGACGCGCCGCCGCCACACCCTGATCGGCGCCATGATGATCCACAAGGGCGACGCCGACGGCATGGTCTGCGGCACCTTCGGCTCCTACGCCCTGCACCTGCACTACATCGACCAGGTCATCGGCCGGCGCAAGGGCGTCTCGGCCTATTACGCCATGAACGGGCTGATGCTGCCGAAGCAGACGGTGTTCCTCTGCGACACCTACGTCAATTACGACCCGACCGCCGAGCAGCTGGTCGAGATGACGCTGCTGGCGGCCGAGCAGGTGCGCCGCTTCGGCCTGACGCCGAAGGTGGCGCTGCTGTCGCACTCGAGCTTCGGCAGCTACGACACGCCGAGCGCGGAGAAGATGCGTCGCGCCACTGCGCTGCTCGCCGAGCGCGCGCCCGAGCTGGAGGTCGAGGGCGAGATGCACGGCGACGCGGCGCTTTCCGGCGACGTGCGCGGCCAGGTCTTTCCCAACTCGCGCCTGAAGGGCGAGGCCAACCTGCTCGTCATGCCCTCGCTCGACGCCGCCAACATCGCCTTCAACCTGCTCAAGCAGGCGGCCGGGGACGGCGTCACCATCGGCCCGATCCTGCTCGGCACGCGGGCGCCGGTGACCATCCTGACGCCGACGGCCACGGTGCGGCGTATCATCAACCTGACGGCGGTGACGGCGGTGGAGGCCGCCGCGATGGGCTGAGCGCGCGACGGGGGAGCGAGCGCGGCGCGGCCAGGCAGGGGGAGGAGTGCCAGGCGGAGGCATGCAAGAGAAACGCGACATGACGGCGCTGGTCCTGACCGGAGGCGGCGCGCGCGCCGCCTACCAGGTCGGCGTGCTCGGCGCCATCCGCGAGCTCCTGCCGCAGCCGCGCCGCAACCCCTTCCCGATCATCTGCGGCACCTCGGCCGGCGCCATCAATGCCGCCTCGCTGGCGAGCCTGGCCGAGGATTTTGGCGCCGGGGTCGATTACCTCGAAGATGTCTGGCGCAACTTCCACGCGGCGCAGGTCTATCGCGCCGATGCGTTGGGCATCGGCGCCAGCGGCCTGAAGTGGCTGAGCGCCTTCATGTTCGGCTGGCTGATCCGGCGCAGCCCGCGCTCGCTGCTCGACAACACGCCGCTGCGCCGCCTGCTGGAAGACAACCTCGCCTTCGGCCGCATCGAGGCGTCGATCCGAAGCGGCGCCCTGTACGCCGTCTCGATCACGGCGTCGGGCTACCAGTCCGGCCACAGCATCAGCTTCTTCCAGTCGGTCGACACGGCGCTGACGTGGAAGCGCACCCACCGCGCCGGCGTGCGCACCCGCCTGTGCGTCGAGCACCTGCTTGCCTCGAGCGCCATCCCCTTCATCTTTCCGGCGATCCGCATCCATCGCGAGTATTTCGGCGACGGCTCGATGCGCCAGCTGGCGCCGGTGTCGCCGGCCATCCACCTCGGCGCCGAGCGCATCCTCGTCATCGGCTCGGGCCGCATGGAAAACGAGAAGCGCTCGAGGCGCGGCATCCACTACCCGCCGCTGGCGCAGATCGCCGGCCACGCCCTGTCGTCGATCTTTCTCGACAGCCTGCACGTCGACCTCGAGCGCCTGCAGCGCATCAACAGCACCTTGTCCGTCATCCCGGAAGAGCTGCGCAGCAAGGCCGGCCTGCCGCTGCGGCGCATCGAGACGCTGGTGATCTCGCCCTCGCAGCGACTCGACTACATGGCGGCGCGCCACGTGAAGAGCCTGCCCTGGCCGGTGCGCGCCCTGCTGCGCGGCATCGGCGCCACCAGCAAGGCCGGTTCGGCGCTGGCCAGCTACCTGCTGTTCGAGAAGCCCTACACCCGGGCGCTGATCGAACTCGGCTACACCGACACGATGGCGCGCAAGGACGAAGTGCGCGCCTTCCTCGGCGTCGGTAGGCAGGCGGATCGCCCGGCCGGCTGAAGGCTTGGCCTTTTCAAGGCGGGATCCGGAAAGCCCTGAATGACCGGCGGGTCGGCGCACCCTGGCTGACGGCGAGCTGTGACGGCCTTTCGCGTCTCGGCTGGATGGTTTTACGGGCCCGCAAAATGAGCCGTTCGGACTATTGCCCGCCTTGAGGCAGGCGCCTACGATTCCTCCCGGTTTCATGAAAAAGACCTCGCCGCCACGCAGAAGGGCGGCAGGGACGGCTCACTTTCGCAAGCCACACGCCAGGCCGCCCGCGAGGGCGCTGGCGCGGCGCCGCGCTCGCGCGGCGCCTTCGACGAGAGGAGCCGCACGCCAGTCCAAGGATCTTCATCCCGCCGCGGCGGCAAGCCGCAAGCCTTCAGTCGCCGGCGCTTTCCCTCGCCCGAGAGCGGCGGCTGGTCGCCGCCGCTGACGTCAGCCGATCATCGGTCCGGTTTGCCCGGCGCCATGGCCGCGGGCCGCCTGCGCGGCGCGCCTGGCCGTGCGCGGGCGGGGTTGTCGCCGGCGCCGCCCATTTCTTCAACAAGCCTGAAAGGAAGTCTCATGCGCGACAAGGCACGCGGCCTGCTTGCCGCAACCCTGGTTCTCGCCGCAGCCGGCTGCGCCACGCCGACCGTGGTCGAGACGCGAAAGCTGGCCGACGACACGCTCGACTGCGAGCAGCTCAAGTTCGAAGTGGCGGAGGCCAACCGCTATGAAAAGGAGGCGCGCAAGGAGCGCACCGTCACCGGCACCAATGTCGCCGCCGCCCTGTTCTTCTGGCCGGCCCTGCTGGGAACCTACGCCAACACGGAAGAAGCCATCAATGCCGCCCGGGAGCGCCGCGAGCACCTGCTGGTGCTGGCGAAAAAGCGGCAGTGCAGCGAAAGCTGAGGGCGGTGGAGGCTTCCTCGGTACCAACAGATTTATTGCGAAAGGGAAAACCATGATCCGGATCATCAAGGCCTGCGCGCCGCTTGCCGCCCTGCTCGTCGCGGGCTGCGTGACGGTGAGCGGCACCTACGAACTCACGGCCCGCGACGCGGCCGGCCAGCCAATCCAGATGCGCACGCGGATGATCGCCCAGGGCAGCGGCATCTACACGGCCCTCGGCGCCATCTGCAAGGCCTATCCGGGCGCGACGGTGACCATCACCAGCCTCGAGACGAAGCAGGAGCTGGCTGGCGAGAGTCCGCACCGCTGCAGGTAGGCTTTCTGCGAGGCAGCGTGGCGGGAAGCCCGGGTTGCCCCTTCGCTGCCGCACGGAGCAGCGCCGGGCATGGCGATGAGCGCCGTTCCGCCCGAGGCGGAACCCCGGCGGGCGAAGCGCGAAAGGGCCTCGCCTCTGGCATCATGCGGGACGGGCTGCTCACGCCCGAATTCGCCGATCAGAGGCGCACCGCCGAGGAGAGCCTGATGGACCGCATCCAGCCCGCCGGCCAGGGCACGCGCATCCATGTGCAGATGCACGGGCGGATGCCGCCCGAGAAGGCCGCGATAAGCGCCGCCGCCCTGGCGGCCCTCCTCGGCCGGCCGGTGGGCCATATCGACGGCAGGAGCGAAGGAGGGCCGGGCCCGGCTGGCGAAGCCCCGCCCGGCGGCCTGGCCAGGAGGCTGGTTGCCATCGAATCGAGCTATCGGGCGCTCAACGCCCAGGGACCGACCCTGGTCGTCGTCCATGGCGAAGGCAACCAGGACGCCCGCAAGGCGCTGCAAGCCGGCTCGCTCCATGGCCATCGCTACGAGAACCTGAGCTTCCTCTCCCTGGGCTCGCCGGTCTCCGCCAGCGCGATGGAGAAAGCCATCAGCGGCGCCGGCGCCAGCTTCCTCGGCCAGGTCGGCGACTGGCGGGATCCGGTGACCTACGGCAAGACGGCTGTGGCTGTTGCGGGCACGAGTTTTCTGGGAGGTCTGTCCGTAGGCGTAACTCAAGGCTGTTTATTGGGCATTGGCGGGGGTGGCGTTGGTTGTGTCATGTTTGGAATCATGGGAGGTGTAGTTGGGGGTATTCCCGGAGCACTTGGAGGAATTGGCATCATCCGCTACCACCCCTTCGAGCGCTACATCGCCAAGCCCGAAGTCCAAAGGCTGATGTTCGACTGGGCGCGGATCCTGCCCGATCAGGCGGGACGGTGAAACCCCGAATCCTCCTGCCACTGCTGCTGGCGCTGCTGTGCGGCCTGCCGCCGGCGGCCTGGGCGCAGGACGCCGCCAATCCGCCTGGCGACAAGGACGACGACCTCAATGCTCCGGTGACCGGCAAGGCCACACCCACACTACCAACCAAGGAGCAACGCCAGCAATACAGGGAACAGAAGGAAGCCGCCTATGCGCGGATGAAGCGCTACGGCGTCAACCGCGAGGACATCGACGCCCTGGGCCGGCTCGGCCTGCTGACACCACCCTTCCGCATCGAACCCCATGTCGATGTATTTGTCGATGACCTGTTCCAGCCCGGCGAGCACCTGTATGCCGAGCTGGACGAATACCGGCTCAGCGTCAAACTTCCTGAAATCCCCTCTACAGGCCGCCTGGCTCCGTACACCAACACCCGCAACCCCAGCCGCGAGATGAAGCGGCTTCTGCACATGATGAAGCGTTTTTCGCAGGGGCCCCTGAAGTTTTTGGACGTTGGCTGGGACCTTTGTCCCAGCGGGCTTTTTGCCAGGCTGAGCGAGAGATGCGACACGGCCGGGGTCTCGATGCGCTACCAGATCCTCACGCCCGAAGCGGTGAAGGACATCACCACTCCGGAGGGGATGGCCGAATGGATGACGCGCTGGCAGAAGGCATGGATCCCGACCAGGGCCGACATAGAGCAATCGGCGCGCGAAGACTTGATCGACAACCGCATGGGCAACCGCATCATCGAAACGCCCAGACAGGTGACAATCAATGGTCGCATCTGGGTGCGGGACGCCATGATGATCAGCGCCGGGATTTTGAT
>CAUJIV010000065.1 GCA_963205435.1 Pseudomonadota bacterium | reverse complement strand
TCGCTGCGCGATGTTAGCCTCCGCCGCAACAAGCCGCTGCGCGGCATGTTGTGAGTCCGCTGCGTCTACCAATTCCGCCATCCCGGCTGGGATGTGTTGCTGCGACGGCGGATTTTGGCTCCGGCCGCCGTTTCACGGCGGATTTATCGTGAGTCCGCCGATCCTGCCAATTTCACCATCCCGGCAGGAAGGCACCACGGGATCCCATGTCGCGCAGCTTCCAGGGCAACCCGCGTAGAATGCGGGCCGGAAAGGGGTGCATTATCCCGCATCCTGCCCCATCGGATCAAACCCGGATGCCGCTGACCCTCGCCGATTTCGACTACGATCTGCCCTCACATCTGATCGCCCAGGAGCCGCTGGTCGAGCGCACGGCGAGCCGGCTGCTGGTCGTCGACGGGCCGCGCCTGGAGGACCGCCATTTTGCCGACCTGCCGCAACTGCTGCGGCCGGGCGACCTGCTGGTCTTCAACGACAGCCGCGTCCTCCATGCCCGGCTGCACGGCATCAAGGACACTGGCGGGCGCATCGAGGTGCTGATCGAGCGCCTCGTTGGCCGCCACGAGGCGCTGGCGCAGATCCGCGCCAGCCACGCGCCCTGGCCGGGCAGCCGGCTCCTGCTCGAGGGCGTGATCGAGGTCGAGGTGATGGCGCGCCAGGACGAGTTCTTCCTCCTGCGCTTCGCCGGCGCCGAGGACGCGCTCGACCTGCTCGAGCGCCACGGCAAGCTGCCCCTGCCGCCCTACATCCAGCGCCCGGCCGAAGACGCCGACGAGGCTCGCTACCAGACGGTGTTCGCGCGCCATCGCGGCTCGGTGGCGGCGCCGACGGCCGGCCTGCATTTCGACGAAGCCCTCCTGCAGGCCCTGCGCGACAAGGGCGTCGACTTCGCCTGGCTCACCCTGCATGTCGGCGCCGGCACCTTCCAGCCGGTGCGGGTCGACGACCTGTCGCACCACCGCATGCACCGCGAGCGCTACGAGGTGCCGGAGCAGACCGTGGCCGCCCTCGCCGCCGCCCGCGCCCGCGGCGGGCGGGTCGTCGCCGTCGGCAGCACCAGCCTGCGCGCGCTCGAGGCGGCCGCCCAGGGCGGCGAGATCATGGCCGGCGCCGGCGAACCCGACCTCTTCATCCTGCCCGGCCACCGCTTCCGCACGGCGGACGCGCTGCTCAGCAACTTCCACCTGCCGCGCTCGACCCTGCTGATGCTGGTCTCGGCCTTCGGCGGGCTCGAGCCGCTGCGCCACGCCTACGCCCATGCCGTGGCGCGAGAATACCGCTTCTTCAGCTACGGCGACGCCATGCTCGTCACGCGGCGCGACGAGGCATGATTTTCGAGCTGCTCACCGCCGACGGCGCCGCCCGGCGCGGCCGCCTGACGCTGACCCACGGCTGCGTCGACACGCCGGCCTTCATGCCGGTCGGCACCTACGGCGCGGTCAAGGCGATGGCGCCGGCGGAGGTGCGCCAGCTCGGCGCGCAGATCGTGCTCGGCAACACCTTCCACCTCTGGCTGCGGCCGGGACTGGACGTCATCGCTGCCCACGGCGGCCTGCACCGCTTCATGGGCTGGGACGGACCGATCCTCACCGACTCCGGCGGCTTCCAGGTCTTCAGCCTCGGCGCGCTGCGCAAGATCACCGAGGAAGGCGTGCGCTTCGCCTCGCCCGTCAATGGCGACCGCCTGTTCCTCACGCCGGAGGAGTCGATGCGCATCCAGCGCGTGCTCGACTCGGACATCGCCATGGTCTTCGACGAATGCACGCCCTGGCCCGCCAGCCACGACGAGGCGGCGCGGTCGATGCGCCTGTCCCTGCGCTGGGCCGAGCGCTCGAAGCGCGCCCACGAGGGCAATCCGAACGCCCTCTTCGGCATCGTCCAGGGCGGCATGCACGAGGATCTGCGCGACGAGTCGCTGGCGGGCCTCGCGCGCATCGGCTTCGACGGCTACGCCCTCGGCGGGCTCTCGGTAGGCGAGCCGAAGGCCGACATGCGGCGCATCCTCGCCCATGCCGCGCCGCGCCTGCCGGCCGAACAGCCGCGCTACCTGATGGGCGTCGGCACGCCGGAAGACCTGGTGCACGCGGTGCAGCAGGGCATCGACCTGTTCGACTGCGTGCTGCCGACGCGCAACGCCCGCAACGGCTGGCTGTTCACCCGCCATGGCACGGTGAAGATCCGCAACGCCATCCACGCCGGCGACACGCGGCCGCTCGACGCCGACTGCCCCTGCCACACCTGCCGCAACTTCAGCCGCGCCTACCTGCACCATCTGCAGCGGGTCAACGAGATGCTCGGCGCGCGGCTTAACACCCTGCACAACCTCTTCTACTACCAGCAACTGATGGCCGGGTTGCGCGAGGCGATCGCCGCCGGGCGTCTCACCGACTACGCCGAGGCATTCGCCCGGGCGCGCCAATAAAGGGCCGGTGCGGGCTGCCGGGCTGCTATAATCCCGCGATTTCATACTCTGCCAACGGAGACCACAACGTGCTGATTTCCAACGCTTGGGCGCAAGCCGCCCCCGCCGCCGGGGACGCGGCAGGCGGCCTGATGAGCCTGCTGCCGATCCTCCTGATGTTCGTCGTCCTCTGGTTTCTCATGATCCGGCCGCAGATGAAGCGCGCCAAGGAGCACAAGGCGATGGTCGAGGCGATGCAGAAGGGCGACGAGGTGCTGACCAATGGCGGCATTGCCGGCCGCATCACCAAGGTGGGCGAGACCTACCTCGGGCTGGAAATCGCCGAGAACGTCGAGATCTCGATCCAGAAGACCGCCGTCACCGCCATCCTGCCGAAGGGCACCCTGAAAACCCTGTGAGCGGGGGAAGGCCGCTGGCGAGTAAAGCGCCGCCTGCCGCCACCGCTCCTCGCCCGCCACCCACATCGCGCGCCCAATGAACCGCTATCCGCTCTGGAAATACGCCCTCATCGGCATCACGCTGTGTCTCGGCCTGCTGTACACCCTGCCCAATTTCTATGGCGAGGCGCCGGCGGTCCAGGTCTCCAGCGTCAAGGCGACGGTCAAGGTCGACGCGAGGCTGCTCGAGCGCGTCGACGAAACCCTGAAGGCGGCCGGCATCACCGTCGACGGCATCTTCTTCGACCAGAACAGCGTGCGCGCCCGCTTCGGCGACACCGAGACGCAGATCAAGGCGAAGGACACCATCGAGCGCGCGCTCAATCCCGACCCGGAGAACGCCGCCTACGTGGTGGCGCTCAACCTGCTGTCGCGCTCGCCGGCCTGGCTGACGGCGATCCACGCCCTGCCCATGTACCTCGGCCTCGACCTGCGCGGCGGCGTGCATTTCCTCCTGCAGGTGGACATGAAGGGGGCGCTGACCAAGCGCCTCGACGCCACCGCCGCCGACCTGCGCTCGCTGATGCGCGACAAGGGCGTGCGCCACGGCGGCATCGCCCGCGAGCGCGACCAGCTCGCCATCCGCTTCCGCGACGCCGAGGCGCGCAACAAGGCGCGCGCCGCCATCGAGGCGGCGCAGCCCGACCTGCTGCTGGTCGAGGGCCAGGACGGCAGCGACTTCAAACTGACCGCCAGCCTCAAGCCGGAGGCGCAGAAGCGCATCCAGGAATTCGCCATCAAGCAGAACATCACCACCCTGCACAACCGCATCAACGAACTGGGCGTCGCCGAGCCGGTGATTCAGCAGCAGGGCGCCGACCGCATCGTCGTGCAGCTGCCCGGCGTGCAGGACACGGCCAAGGCGAAGGACATCCTCGGTCGCACCGCCACCCTCGAGGTGCGCCTGGTCGACGACGAGAACAGCCAGAACCCGGCGGTGATGGAAGAGGCCGCCCGCGGCAACCCGCCCGTCGGCGACGAATACTACGTCGAGCGCAACGGCGCGCCGCTGCTGGTGAGGAAGCAGGTGGTGCTCACCGGCGACCGCCTCACCGACGCCCAGCCCGGCTTCGACAGCCAGACCCACGAGCCGGCGGTGCACCTCACCCTCGACTCCGCCGGCGCGCGCATCTTCAAGGACATCACGCGCGACAACGTCGGCAAGCGCATGGCCATCCTGCTCATCGAGAAGGGCAAGGGCGAAGTCATCACCGCCCCGGTGATCCGCACCGAGATCGGCGGCGGCCGCGTGCAGATCTCCGGCCGCATGAGCACGGTCGAGGCCAACGACGTCGCCCTGCTGCTGCGCGCCGGCAGCCTGGCGGCGCCGATGGAGATCGTCGAGGAGCGCACCATCGGGCCCAGCCTCGGCGCCGAGAACATCGAGCGCGGCTTCAAGTCGACGCTCTACGGCTTCATCGCCATCGTCGTCTTCATGTCGGCCTACTACATGCTGTTCGGCGTCATCTCGTCGATCGCCCTGACGGTGAACCTGCTGCTCCTCGTCGCCCTGCTGTCCCTGCTGCAGGCCACCCTCACCCTGCCCGGCATCGCCGCCATCGCCCTGACCCTCGGCATGGCCATCGACGCCAACGTGCTGATCAACGAGCGCATCCGCGAGGAGCTGCGCAACGGCGCCACGCCGCAGGCGGCCATCGCCGCCGGCTACGAGCGCGCCTGGAACACCATTCTCGACTCCAACGTCACCTCGCTGATCGCCGGCCTGGCGCTGCTGATCTTCGGCTCGGGGCCGGTGCGCGGCTTCGCCGTGGTGCACTGCCTCGGCATCCTCACCTCGATGTTCAGCGCGGTGGTGGTCTCGCGCGGCATCGTCAACCTGATCTACGGCGGCCGGCGCAAGCTGGCGCGGCTGTCGATCGGCACGGTGCACTGGAAATAGGGGAGCAGGCCATGGAATTCTTCAAGATCCGCAAGAACATCCCCTTCATGCGCCATGCGCTGGTGTTCAACGTCATCTCGCTGATCACCTTCCTGCTGGCGGTGTTCTTCCTCGCCACGCGCGGGCTGCACTTCAGCGTCGAATTCACCGGCGGCACGCTGATCGAGGTCAGCTACCCGCAGGCGGCCGACACGCAGAAGATCCGCGACACGCTGGCCGCCGCCGGCTACGTCGACACGCAGGTGGCGAACTTCGGCAGCAGCCGTGACGTGCTGATCCGCATGCCGCTCAAGCCCGGCCAGGACTCGGCCAAGCTCGGCGCCGAGGTGATGGGCGCGCTGGACAAGGCCGACCCGGGCGCCGAGTTGAAGCGCGTCGAGTTCGTCGGACCGCAGGTTGGCCGCGAGCTCGCCGAGAACGGCGCCATCGCCCTGCTGCTGGTGGTGTTCGGCATCATCGTCTACCTGGCGCTGCGCTTCGAGTGGCGCTTCGCCGTCTCCGGCATCATCGCCAACCTGCACGACGTGGTGATCATCCTCGGCTGCTTCGCCTTCTTCCAGTGGGAATTCTCGCTGCCGGTGCTGGCCGCCGTGCTGGCGGTGCTCGGCTACTCGGTGAACGAGTCGGTCGTCATCTTCGACCGGGTGCGCGAGAACCTGCGCAAGATGAGGAAGGCCAGCATCCCCGAGATCATCGACCATTCCATCACGGTCAACATCAGCCGCACCATCATCACCCACGGCAGTACGCAGATGGCGGTGCTGTCGATGCTGATCTTCGGCGGCGAGGTGCTGCACTACTTCGCCATGGCGCTGACCATCGGCATCCTCTTCGGCATCTATTCCTCGGTGCTGGTGGCCAGCCCGCTGCTGATGTGGTTCGGCATCTCGCGCGAGCAGTTCATCAAGGCGAAGAAGCCCAAGGAGGAAGCGGTTGTCTGACGGTCCGGCGGCCGCGCCCGTGCGCGTCTGGGACTTGCCGCTGCGCATCTTCCACTGGGCGCTGGCGCTGTGCGTCTTCGGCGCCATTGCCTGCGCCAAGATCGGCGGCAACGCCATGCCCTGGCACGGCCGCTTCGGCCTGGCGGTGCTCGGCCTGCTGGTGTTTCGCCTCGCCTGGGGCTTCATCGGCTCGACCCACGCCCGCTTCGCCGACTTCGTGCGTGGTCCGGCGACGATCCGCGCCTACCTGCGCGGCGAATGGCAGGGCGAGGGCCACAATCCGCTCGGCGCCCTCTCCGTCCTCGCCATGCTCGGCACGCTGCTGATGCTCGCCGCCACGGGCCCGTTCGCCAACGACGACATCGCCTTCGAGGGGCCGCTCTATGCTCTCGTCGGCAAGGCGCTGTCCGACCGCATCAGCAGCGTGCACCATTTCTTCGAGCCCGTGATCCTGCTGCTCGTCGCGCTGCACCTTGCCGCCATCGCCTACTACGTGCTGCATCGCAAGGAGACCCTGATCCGGCCGATGATCACGGGCCGCCGACAGGGCCGCGGGCCGTCGGCCACGGGCGGCGGCACCGCCGCCTTCCTCGTCGCGCTGGCGCTGGCACTCGCAGCCGTTTATGCCGCCAGCGGCGCCTGGCTGGCCGAACCTGTCACGCCGCCTGCCGCCGGCACCACGCCGGCGTTCTGAGTCGGCGGCGCAAAACGAAAGACCGCCCGTGGGCGGCCTTTTCTCATGCTATTGCCGGATTGCGGGGGCTCATTCGTCCTTGCGGAACTTGTCGTGGCAGGACTTGCACGATTCGCCCAGCTTGCCGAACTGCGCCTTGATCGCATTGAGGTCGCCGACCGCCGCCACCCTGGCCATCTCGTTGGCCTCCCTGACGTAGGCGCCGGCGATGCGGCCGACTTCCTCCTGCCGCGCCGGCTGGAAGAATTCCGGCTTGACGCGGGTCTCCTTCCAGCCCTTGCCGCTCTGCGTGTTGGGCTGGAACAGGGCGCCCATCTTGGAGTTGGCGAGGGCCTGCAGCACGTTGGCCGCCTCGATCACCTGCTCCTTGTTGTAGGCGCCTTCGACATTGGCCTTGATGCGGGCCATGCTCCAGGCATTGACGTGGAACAGGGACTGGCGCCAGCGGATCTGGTCTTCGGGCTTGCCGACGGCTTGCGCCAACGCGGCCGAGGCCAGCGTCGCGGCCGCCGCAGCGGCAAGGAAGTGTCTGGTCTTCATTCATTTCTCCGGAAAAGGCGGTGGTTGGGCGACCTCTCTGGCGAGGCCGCGCGCATTATTCCATGTCGCGGGAAAAACTCAAGCGAAGAAGACGTGCTTGACGCGCAGGGTGCGGCCGTCGCGGGCGAGATCCAGCAGGCGATCGATGTTGGGGTGCTTGCCCGGATTGGCGCGGGCGTCCTCGGCCTGCTCGGCGTACAGTTCGAGTCCGGCGCGCGCCGCCTCCGGCGTGATGGCGCCCCAGGTCTGCGCCAGGTGGTTGTAGAGGGCCAGCGAGCCGACCTGGCCGGGCTTGTGCTCGATGCTGGCGACGACTTCCTCGCCGTCGAGCAGGCGGATCGCCTCGAGGTGGGCGACGCCCGGCAGCTTCTTCAGGTTGTCGGCGAAGGCCATGTCAGATCCTCCTCGCCAGTTCCGCCGCCTTGCCGGTGTAGCCCGACGGCGTCAGGGCGAGCAGGCGCTGCTTTTCGGCTTCCGGAATCTTCAGCCCGCGGATGAAGGCCTGCAGCCCCTCGCGCGTAATGCCCTTGCCGCGCGTCAGTGCCTTCAACTGCTCGTAGGGATTGTCGACGCCGTAGCGGCGCATCACTGTCTGCACCGGCTCGGCCAGCACCTCCCAGCACTCGGCGAGGTCGGCCTGCAGGCGGACGGGATCGGCCTCCAGCTTGGCCAGCCCCTTCAGGCAGGAATCCCAGGCCAGCAGCGCGTGGCCGAAGGCGACGCCCATGTTGCGCAGCACGGTCGAGTCGCTCAGGTCGCGCTGCAGGCGCGACACCGGCAGCTTGTCGGCGAGATGGCGCAGCAGCGCGTTGGCCAGGCCGAGGTTGCCCTCGGAGTTCTCGAAGTCGATCGGGTTCACCTTGTGCGGCATGGTGGAGGAGCCGACCTCGCCCTCGCGCAGCTTCTGGCGGAAGTAGCCGAGGGAGATGTAGAGCCAGATGTCGCGATCGAGGTCGAGCACGACGGTGTTGGCGCGCGCCACGGCGTCGAACAGTTCGGCCATGGCATCGTGCGGCTCGATCTGGATGGTGTAGGGATTGAACTCGAGGTCGAAGGACTCGACGAAGCGGCGGGCGAAGCCCTCCCAGTCGAAGTCCGGATAGGCAGCCAGATGGGCGTTGTAATTGCCGACGGCGCCGTTGAACTTGGCGCTGAGCGGCACCGCCGCGATGCGCGCGCGGGCGCGCCGCAGGCGCGCGGCGACGTTGGCCATCTCCTTGCCCAGCGTGGTCGGGCTGGCCGGCTGGCCGTGGGTGCGCGAGAGCATCGGCAGCTCCGCGTGCCGGTGCGCCAGTTCGACCAGCCGCTCGACGACGGCGTCCAGCGCCGGCAGCAGGCTGGCGGCGCGCGCCTCCTGCAGCATCAGCGCGTGGGCCAGGTTGTTGATGTCTTCCGAAGTGCAGCCGAAGTGGATGAACTCCGCCACCGCCATCACCTCGGCGTTGTCGGAGAGGCGCTCCTTCAGCCAGTATTCCATGGCCTTGACGTCGTGGTTGGTGCGCGCCTCGATCGCCTTGATGGCCTCGGCGTCGGCGGCGGAGAACGCCGCCGCCACCTCGTCGAGCTCGGCCTCGGTGTCGGCCGAGAAGACCGGAATCTCGGCGATGTGCGCGTCGCCGGCCAGCGCCCTGAGCCAGGCCAGCTCGACGCGCACGCGGTTGCGGATCAGGCCGAATTCGGAAAAATGCGCGCGCAGCGACTCCACCTTGCCGGCATAGCGGCCGTCGAGCGGAGACAGGGCGGTCAGC
>CAUJIV010000064.1 GCA_963205435.1 Pseudomonadota bacterium | reverse complement strand
GCACAAACCAGCTCCCCACCCGAACGCATCACCAAGAGCAGCCTTCAAAAACCGGTTCCTTCCGCAAATGCTTGCCGTAACCACGGGCACCCCTGTAGGTCGGACTTCAGTCCGACGGCGGCATTTCTTATCCAGCCCACGTCCGCGTCGGCCTGAAGGCCGACCAGCACAAACCAGCTCCCCACCCAAACGCATCACCAAGAGCAGCCTTCAAAACCGGCTCCTTGCGCAAATGCCTGCCGTAACCACGGGCCTCCTGTAGGTCGGGCTTCAGCCCGACGGCGGCATTTCTTATCCAGCCCACTCCTGCGTCGGCCTGAAGGCCGACCTACACAAACCATCTCATCCGTAAATGCTACTCGTCGCCACAGGCATATGCAGAAGTCAAGTCCGATCCTGGGCTGCCTTATCCTGCGATGGCTTTTGCGGCGGCCTTGAGCGCCCGCTCCATGCCGATGTGCAAGCTGCCAAGCTTGGGCGTCTGGCCGTGCTTCGGATTCGGCGGCACGGCGAAAAAGGCATCATTCCACGGCAGCTCGACCCGGTTGCGAAGGTCGAACTTCGTGTCGTATGCCAATCCCGCCATCTCGTAGGCGGCCTTGCTCCGGTCCTTGCGAATGGCGAACTCGCCGGCTGCCAGCCGGTCCAGCTTCTTCGACGTGCCGTAGGCGACCGTCACCGAGACCCCGTCTTCGCGCTCCGTCACGACGAGAACTAGGGCGGGACGCGGTTTCGGGCCGGGAAGGTCGCGCGGCCGTTGCGGGAAGCGGCACCAGACGATGTCACCGGGCTCCGGCGCCTCCCACACGGCTCTTGCCTACAGCAGGGAACGCTTGCTGCGCACCTTGCCCTTGGGCAGCAACGGTTGCGCCGCCTTGCGAATGCGGGCGAGGTCACCCGCGGTGAGCGGACCTTCGTCCGCCTCGTAGGCGGGGAGGATGTCCCTCGCCAGCCGCGACAAGGCCAGATGGATCGCCATGGTCTCGTTGACGTCCATCTCCGCAGCCATGGCCTTCAGGGTCTTTCTCGTCACCCCGTACGGCGAGTCCTTCGCCTTGAATTTGAGTAGCAGGTTGCTCATGGCAGGTGTGTCAGGAAATATATATCGCGTATATACATCGAAGCACGGCCGATTGCAAGACGTGCCGGTCTTGCCACGGATTGCCTTGGGGTGTCGGCCTGAGGGGTGAGCTACACAAACCAACATCTTGCGCAAACGCCTGGCGCCTGGCATAACCAATGGCGTACGAATGGGTGACCCTGTAGGTCGGACTTCAGTCCGACGACGGCGCCTCCTACCCAACCCACGCACCCGTCGGCCTGAAGGCCGACCTGCACAAACCAATTCCGTCCGCGGGCGCCCAAGATGCCCAAAAGGAGGACCAACATAAACCGCATCCCCTACGCGATCATCTTCCCTCACCTATGGCCTGCGCATGGGTGACCCTGTAGGTCGGACTTTAGTCCGACGACGGCGTCTCTTATCCAACCCACGCCCACGTCGGGCTGAAGCCCGACCTGCACAAACCAATTCCCGAAGGG
This sequence comes from Pseudomonadota bacterium, assembly GCA_963205435.1. Lineage (GTDB taxonomy): Bacteria > Pseudomonadota > Gammaproteobacteria > Burkholderiales > Rhodocyclaceae > Desulfobacillus. Next base: position 11,095 of record CAUJIV010000064.1, on the reverse strand, counting down.
TGTGATTTAAGAGGTCGTCGGGCTGAAGCCCGACCTACATGAACCTTTACCCTTCATGCGCCATTACAAAAACCGTTTCTTCAAGCAGGCGCTCTGGGATGCCCGTCGGCCTGAAGCCCGACCTACAAAAACCTGGCGCCGTTGTAAAACCATTTCCGGCGCCGTGAAACCATTTCCCCGCGCCGTTGCCGGCCTGCAAAAACCTCTCGCGGCCTAGAAATCCGTCAGCACGGCGCCGAGGACTTTGGCGGCGGCGTCGGTCAATCCTGCGCCGAGGGCTTGCAGGGCGGCAAGGGCGGTGTGGTCCTTGCGCGCCAGCAGCAGGGCGGCGCCGGCGTGGCTGGCGATCGCCTGGGCGTCGGCGCCGGATTCGGCGGCCGGGGTGTCGATCAGGATGGCGTCGTATTCCACGGCCAGGTCCGCCAGCAGGTTGGCGAAGGCCGGCCGGCCGAGCAGCTCCTGCGGGTTGGGCGGCACCGGGCCGGCCGGCATCACGCTGAGGCTGGCCAGCTCGGGGATGCGCGCCAGCACCGGCGTCTCGCCGCGGCCGGAGAGGAAGGTGGACAATCCGGCGCGGTCGTCGAGGCCGAACAGGGCGTGCTGGCGCGGCGCGCGCATGTCGGCGTCGATGAGCAGCGTGCGCTCGCCCAGCTGCGAGAAGACGATGGCGAGGTTGGCGGCGAGGAAGCTGCGCCCCTCGCCGCGCGCCGGGCTGGCGAGGGCGAGCGCCTTGCGGCCGTACTCGGCGTTGAACCAGCGCAGCATGAGCTGGCCGCGCAGGGCGCGCAGCGCCTCCACCTGCGGGCCGAAGGGGCGGTAGGCGGCGACGAGGCCTTCGCTGACGGCGCTCTCGCCCGGCTTGAGGTAGGGGTAGTCGAACTGGCGGGCGAGGGCGTGCTGCAGGTCGTCGGCGGAGACGAGGCCGAGGCGGATGGCCGCCTCGCCGAAGCGGATGCCCTCGGCCTTCTGCAGGCGCAGGATCTGCTCGGCGTCTTCCGGCCGCAGTTGGCCGGCGTCGATCAGCAGCGCGCCGATCGAGCGGTCGGCCGCGGCCGGGTTGAGCGGCTGCACGTTGGCGGCGTTCGGCGCCGGCGCTTGCGCCTGCAGGGGGGTGATGGCGGCGGGCGGGTTCATGCGCGTTCCCGTTCGATGCGTGTGGCTCAGGCGGCGGCCGCCGCGGCGCGGCGGCGCCCGCGGCCGAAGGGCAGGAGGCGGAAAAAGCGGAGGAGGCCGCCGCGGCGGCCCCTTTCCGCGCGGGCGTCGAGCACGCCGAGCAGCGGCAGGCCGAGGGCCTCGGCGATGTCCTCGGCGGCGCGCACGCGGCGGTCGAGCAGCTCCATCAGCAGCGCGCCGCCGACGCCGAGCAGCGTGCCGAGGAAGACGGCGATCAGCGTGTTGAGCAGGATCTTCGGGCTGGAGGGCTCGATCGGCTCGGCCGCCGGGCTGAGCAGGACGAGGTTGGTCTGGCTCACCTGGCTCTCGAGGCTGGTCTGCGTCAGGCGCTGGCTGACGAGGTCGAAGGCGCGCTGCGCGCTCTCCACCTCGCGCTGCAGCACGGCCAGCTCGTCGTACTGCTGCTTCAGCTCGAGCACGCGCGCCTTCTGCGCCTCGATGGCGGCCTTCAGCTCGGATTCCTTCATGCGGCTGGCGAGGTTGGCCGTGCCGACGCTGCCGGCGACGCGGCTGGTCTCGGCGGCGACGCGGGCGCGCAGCTCCTCGATCTGCGCCTGCAGCTGCTTGTACTGCGGGTGGTTTTGGCCGAGCTGGGCGCCGGTTTCCTTCAGCTTGCTCTCCTGCCGGGCGAGGTCGGCGCGCAGGCCCTGGATGAGCGAGTTCTGCACCACCTCGGGCAGGGTGTCGCTGGAGGCGCGCGTCTGCGCCTGGCGCGACTGGGTGTCGGCCTTCTGCCCCTGGGCGATGGCGAGCTGGGTGGAGAGCTCGGCCAGGCGCGCGTTCTCGATGTCGAGGCGGCCCTCGCCGGCGACGATGCCCTTCTCGCGCTGGTAGGCGGAGAGCTTGCCCTGCGCCGCCTCGAGCTGCTCGCGCAGCTGTCGGGTGCGCTCGTCGAACCAGGTGGCGTACTGCTTGGCCGGCTCGGCGCGCAGGTCGATGCTCGACTCGATGTAGGCCTCGGCGAAGGCGTTGGCCATGGCCTGGGCGAACTTCGGCTCGGCGGCGGTGTAGCTGATGGCGATGACGTTGCTCTCGCGCGAGGGCTTGACGTCGAGCTTCCTCTTCAGCAGCTTGGCCAGCCAGGGCTCGATCGCGCCGCGGCCGTCGGTGTCGTCGCGCCACTGCTCCTGCACCGTCGGGTTGTCGGCCAGCTTGAGCATGCGGATGACGCGGTAGGCCACCTTGTCGCTGTTGATGATGTCGATCTGCGTGGCCATGTAGCCGGGGCTGATCAGGCCGGGCATCACCGTGCCGAGGATCGGGTCGGGCGACTTGACGTCGACCACCACGGCGGTGTCGGCCGTGTATTGCGCCGGCAGCAGCAGGCTGACGATGAGGGTGGTGGCGACGGTGGCGAGCAGGGTGAAGGCGATGACGCGCCAGCGCGCCAGCAGGATGAGGAGGAATTGCTGCAGGCTCATGCGGCGGGCCTCAGAACAGGCTTTCCTGGACGTGGAGCACGTCCTCGGGCCGGATGCGGTCGGTCAGCGCCGGCTCGAGCACCTCCACCGCGCCGCCGGCGGTCTTGCGATGCAGCTGCAGGCCGCGCACGGTGCCGCGCAGGGTCGGCCCGCCGCCCTGGGCGAGGGCCTGCATCACCGTCATGTCGCGCTCGACGCGGTAGCCGCCGGGGCGCTGCACCTCGCCGTAGATGTAGAACATCGGCGCGCGGTTGACGTAGATCGTGTCGCCGGGCTGCACGACGAGGTTGCGTGCGTCGTCGTCCCTGGCGAAGAGGCCGCCGACGTCGATCTCGCGGCGCAGCGGCTTGCCCTCGCGCTGGCCGCTGAGGATCACCACGTCGTCGCCCGTCGGCGCGATGCCGCCGGCCTGGGCCAGCACGTCGGTGAGCCGACTGCTGGCGGTGTCGAGCGGGTAGCGGCCGGGGCGGTTGACCATGCCCAGCACCGAGACCTGGTTGCTGCGGCTCTGCACGACGAGGAGGTTCACCTGCGGCTGCAGGACGAAGCCGCCCTCGCGCAGCATGTCGGCGATCTTGCGCTCGGCGGCCGGCGCCGAGAGCCCGCCCACCGGCACGGCGCCGATGAGCGGGAAGGTGATGGCGCCCGACTCGGCCACCCGCGTCTCGGTGGTGAGGTCGGGGTTCTGGAAGACGGTGATGCGGACGATGTCGCCCGCGCCGAGCGTGGTCTCGCGGTCCTGCTGGGCGGCGGCGCCGCCGCAGAAGGCAAGGCCGGCGGCCAGCAGCAGGGCGGCGAAAAGATGGAGGAAGGCGGGGAGGCGCATGCGGTTTCCGTGTCCGTGTGGCATGTGAGGGAGCGCTTGCTTCAGCGCGGCGATGCTTTTTCGATGCGCGCGCCGCCGGCCGCGGCGGGCTGGCTCCCGGCGGCGGGGGCCGGCGCCAGAGCGAGGCTTGCCGCGGCGGCCGGCGCCAGGGCGTCGCGGGATTGGATGAAGGCGGTGGCGCGCACGCGGTCTCGGCTCCTGTCGTCCCTTGCTTCCGGCTACCTCAGCCCGGCGATGCCCTTCTCGATGTGCTTGCTGTCGGCCTCGGCGGGCTTGCCCTCCGCGGCGGGGGCGGCCGGCGCTGGGGCGAAGGCAACCGTGGCGGCCGACGGCAGGGCGTCGCGGGATTGGATGAAAGCGATGGCGCGCATGTGGTCTCGGCTCCTGTGCTCCAGGCTATTTCAGCCCGGCGATGCCTGTCTCGATGTGCTTGCTGTCGGCCTCGGCAGGCTTGCCCTCCGCGGCCGGGGCGGCCGGCGCTGGGGCGGCGGGGGCGGCGTCCTCGGCGGCCGCCTCGGGCGGGCCGAACTCGCCCATGTACTCGATTTTCGCCTTGGCCTTGAGCGCCTTGACCTCGGCGGCGGCCAGCTCGGCGCGCTTGCGGTTCTGCAGGAACTGCTCGATGAAGGGCGTGGCGTCCTTCTCGCTGCGCGGCGAGGCCTGCGAGCCGAGCAGGTGGGCGACGATGGCGCCGTTCGGCCCGCCGATGAGGATCACCTGGCCGTCCTTCATGGCGTGGTAGCGCGGCAGCAGCTCGAGCGGCAGCTGCTCGGCCGGGCGCACGCCGGCGTTGGCGGCGAAGGGGATGTTCTGCTCCTTCAGCCAGGCGGCGACCTCGGCGAAGGACTTGCTGCGGGCGATGGCCTGCTGCAGGGCGGGCAGCTGCTCGGCCCTGGCGCGCACGGCCAGCTCCTCGAGGTTGTAGATGCGCCGGTCGGCGAACAGCTCGGGGTGGCCGGTGTAGAAGGTGTGGATCTCGTCGCTGCCGGGCTTGCTGGCGTTGGCCATCACCTGGTCGGCGTAGGCGCGGGCGAGGATCTCGCGGCGGGCCGCTTCCAGCGCCTGCATGACGCGCGGGTCGCGGTCGAGCTTCTTCTCGTGCGCCTGCTGGACGAAGAGCTCCTGGTCGATCAGCCGGTCGAGCGCCTGGCGGGTGGCGGCCTTGACCTGCTCGGGCGGGATGTTGCCGGCGCGCGCCAGCGCCTGGTTGATCTGGTGCACCGAGATCTCGCTCTTGTTCACCTTGGCGGCGATCTGGGTGGCGGCTTTCTTGTCGTCGCCCTTGCCGCAGGCGGCGAGGGCGGCGGCGAGGACGGCGATGGCGAGGAGATTGGCGGGCTTCATGAAAGGGTCGCTATTTGAAATATGTGCATTATAAGCGCTCGGCCGGCGAGGAATCCCATATAAAACAGGGCATTTTAACGTCCAATTCATCTTCCCGCCGCATTTGCCGGGGTCGATGCCACGGCGAAGTTGGTTTTGTGGCGGCCGCTGGGGCAGGGATCCTGCCGCTGTTCCACGGCGTTCTTCCCTTGCCGAGTGGCTCGCCGCCCACTGTCAGTCGGGTGTTTCGCCGCAGCAAAAGCGGTTGCCGCGTTTGGCCCATCCAGGTTACCGATTCAATCATCCCGTCCTGTGGCGAAGCCTTGTCGCTTAACGGCGTTCTTTCCTTGCCGAGCGGCCCGCTGACCGCCGCCGGGCAGGTCATTCGCCGCGCCAAAAGCGGCCGCCGCCGGGTTGCGGCGATCGGCAACGTCAAGGGATAACGGCAAGGATGCGTGAAGCTTGAGATCGCGAGGGAGGGAAATGGTTGCAGAAACACCGGCGCCGGACAATGAGCCGTTTGGACTATGGGGCGCTCGCTGAAAGAGATGGTTCGCGCAGGTCGGCCTTCAGGCCGACGGGGGCGTGGGTTGGATAAGAGGCGCCGCCAGAATCCCGCTTGTTTGCCACGGAGAGGCTGCTGAGCTTTGTAGGTCGCCCTTCAGGGCGACTCAGACGCGGAATCCATGACGGATGGGGCGCTGCAGCATGCGCTCTGGGATGTTGTCCGCCTGAAGGCGGACCTGCAACTTCGTGCGCCGTGAAAACCTGGCGTGCTTTCCACGGAGAGACTGCTGAGCTTTGTAGGTCGCCCTTCAGGGCGACTCAGGCGCGGTCGGCCTTCAGGCCGACGGGTGCGCTTGCCAGGCAGACGTGGCGGGCTACGATGACTCGCTATAGCCGACGCTCTGGGATGCTTGTCCGCCTGAAGGCGGACCTCCAAGGGCAGCGCCGTCAAAAACCCACGCGGCAAAATCCGCTCCGTTGCCACGGAGAGACTGCTGAGCTCTGTAGGTCGCCCTTCAGGGCGACTCATGCGCCGTTATCCACGGAGAATCGCTGTAGCTGACGCTCTGGGATGCTTGTCCGCCTGAAGGCGGACCTACGAAAACCTGATGCCGTGAAAATCCGGCGTGTTTCCACGGAGAGCACGCGCGCCGTTTCAGGCGCGGCGATCCTTCCCCGGCGCGAGGCATTCCGACAGCAGGCCTGCGAGGGGCTGGTCGACGCCAGGTGTTTTCAGCAAGTCCGGCAACAGCGGCCGAATGGCCCTGGCCATGGGGGCGGGCGCGGCGGCGAGAGCGCGCTTCAGGGCGCGCGGCTCGGCCTCGGCGAGGACGGCGGCGAGCACGAGAGCCTGCTGCCTGTCCTTGGCCGCTTTCTCCCGAAAGCCGTGCCGGCGGGTGCTGGCGTAAAGCTTGTGCCAGACGAGGCGCGCCGCCTGGGGAAGGCGGAGCGGGATGCAATGCCCGCCGGCCAGCAGCGCAGCCGGCTCGGGCGCCTCGAGCAGGTAGTCGCAATGCGGCACGGCCTGGGCCGCCCAGGCCAGTTCCGGCAGGCGCACGACTGCGCCGAGTCGGGCGCCGGGCGCCAGGACGTCGACGCGCAGCCCCTGGATGCCGGGTAGCTTGACCGAGGTGGCGCTTTCCGGCGCGCGCAGCCCGGGAACGGTGGCGAAAGGCAGTCCCGTCGCCTGCAGCGTGGCGAGGAACGGCAGTGGCGCCGCCAGCTTGAGCCGCTGCCGGCAGGCGAGGTCGATGTCCAGCGTGCGGGCGGCGACGGCAATGGCGCCGAACTCGTTCAGCCACGCCATCCAGGCCAGGGTGCCGACCAGCACGAGTCCGGCGCCGAATGCGCCACGGTTGTGCAGTTCGACCAGCACGCGGGCCGTGGCCTTGTCGGCGACCTGGAAGCCGAGCTTGCGCAGCGCGACGACCTGGTCCGCCACCCAGCCGGCGAAGCGCATGCGCTCGCGCATGGATTCCAGGGCAGCGGCATCGTCCTCCTTGCAAACCAGGTCCTCGGATTGCTTGCCCGGCACGGGGTAGTAGACGCGATACCAGTAGGGGTGGCCGCTGCCCTTGCGCAGGGCGAGCGTGCCCGGCGTGCCCGGCAACAGATCGCCGGCGGCGAGCACCCGCTCCTTCAGCTCGGCGTACTGGGTGCGAAAGGCGAGCTCGTGCTGGCGAAACAGTCGAGGCAAGGCCATGGCGGTTACCCAATAATATTGAGAATTATTGGGTAATTGTACAGGAGGGATGGCGCGGTTGAGGGGTTTCGCGTTTTGAGTTTCGGATTGCGAATTGAAAACCGGCGCCGTGGGCCGGGCTTTGGGTTGATTCGACGTTTGGGGTTGCGCGAAGGCCAGCGATAAGCACCTTGTAGATACTGTTATCCAAGTCAAGCGGCGTGCATGGTTGGATCGAAGCATTTGCCGGACTTGAGTATGCCGAATGCCACATGAATGAGCTTTCGCATCATGGCCCCGATGATCAGCTTGGGAGGCTTTCCGGCGGCGGCCAGGCGTTGGCGGAACCGCTTGCCCCATGCGGTGCGATACAGCGTCACCATGGCCGGCATGTACAGCGCCTTGCGCAAGAAGGCATGGCCCATCTTGGACAAACGCGGCCTGAGCCTCACGCTATCGCCCGACTCATGCTGACGCGGATCGAGCCCGGCAAAGGCCACCGCCTGGCGAGCGTTGCCAAAGCGCTGAGGGCTGGCATAGAAGGCGAGCAGCACCGCGATGGTGCGCTCGCCCAGGCCCGGCACGCTGTCGAGCAGGCGCCGCTTGTCGCGCAAATCCGGATCGGCATCGATATGGTCATGGATCGCCTTGGTCAGCTGCTCGATTTCCCGATCGAGCCAGGCCAGATGCTTGATGATCCCCTCCCGGACGGCCGGGCGGGCCACCTGCAGCCGATTCGACTCCTGGGTGTGCATGACATGCAGCGCATCCAGACGCAAGACCAGGGCCCGCAAGGCCTGCTCGGCCGCCGTGGGGGCCTGCCAGGGCTCGGGGCGGCGCTCGAAACAGAACTGGGCGATCAGCCCGGCATCGACCTTGTCGGTCTTGGTGCGCACCCCCTGGGAGGCACCGAAGGCCTTGATCTGGGCCGGATTGATGACGCTGACGGTGGCTGTCGGCAAGCCGGCGAAGAACTCGGCCGCGGCCTCCCAATAGGTGCCGGTGGCCTCCATGCAGACATGGACGGAGCCGGCGGCTTGCTTGTCCAGCCAGGCGGCAAGGGTGTGCAAGCCGCCGGGGGTGTTCTCCACCGTCTTGTGGCGCAGCTTGCCCTCGGACGTGCGCAGGGCGCAGTCGAGCTTGGCCTTGGCCACATCGATACCGAGATGAAACGGGTGCATGGGATGTCCTCTTGTGATCTACCTTGTGAATGCGGGCTGCCGGCAAGCCGGGCCAAAGATACTGTCCGATCTGTCTGCGAGGGTGAGCGGCTGCTGCAAGGATCTACAAAACGGGCTCGAAGTCCAAGGTCGGCCACGGCATCCAGCCGCTCGGGCTCGGGGTGCCCCCCGAGTGTGCTGCCACAACGGATACTGCTGAGCGGCTCGCCGCTTCAGTCGCGCTACGCGCTCCTTGCGCCGCGAGCCGCTCAACATGATATCCATTGATTCTTCATGGGGCGAACAATACAAGGTCGGCCTTCAGGCCGACGCGGGCATGTGCGGATGGTAAATGCCGCCATCAGGCTGAAACCCGACCTGCAGAAATCTGCCGGATTCCGTACGATGCCAGGCTGGATGCCCAGAATGACCAGGGCCTTGCGGCCGCGAGGATCGACTGAAGCCATATCTCGGCCTGCGCCACAACGGAGGCGGTTTCCATGCCCTACGACGCTTTGCGCAAGGGTCGGATTTCTGAAACGAACCGCGCCTATCTCGTCACCACCGTCACGCGGCATCGACACCCGGTATTCACCGATCTTCAGGCCTGCCGCTTGCTGGTTGGCGCTATGCGCGGCCTGCACGACTGCGGGGCGGTCGCGTCGATTGCCTGGGTCGTCATGCCGGACCATCTTCACTGGCTGTTCCAGCTCCGTGGCGAGATGAATCTGGGCCAGGTTGTCGCTACGCTCAAGGGTCGCAGCAGCCGGACCATCAACCGGCGGCTGGGGCGGCGTGGTTCGCTATGGCAAGAAGCGTTTCACGACCGCGCCATTCGCAAGGGTGAGAATTTGCGCGAGGCGGCGCGGTATGTGATCGCCAATCCGCTGCGCGCGGGCCTTGCCGAATCGATCGGCGATTATCCGCATTGGGATGCAGCGTGGTTGTGAGCGGCAGCGAAATCGTATGGATGCTCTAGGCGAGTGTAAGGGGCTGGTTTGTGCAGGTCGGCCTTCAGGCTGACGGGTGCGTGGGTTGGTCAAGAAATGCCGCCGTCGGACTGAAGTCCGACCTACAGGGTCGCCTTGCAAAGGCCTGCGCGCCCGCCCCGCCAAACCGCCCTGAACCTCAGAAGCTCAGCTGCGCGCCGAGGAAGGCGCTGCTGGACTTGTAGTCGTAGAAATTGTTGGTCGAATCGCGCAGCTCGCGGCGCAGGCCAGCGGACAGGCGCAGGAAGCGCCAGGGATCCCACACCGCCGTGACGCCGGCGCTGCGCAGGGTGTCGCGGCGCTGCATGCCGAACAGCGCGCCCAGCTCGCCGACGTAGTTGCGCTTGCTGTGCTCGAGATTGAGCGAGAGGCCGAGCTTCTCGGTGGGTTTCCAGATCGGCGCGACGCTGAGCGAATCGGTGACGGCGTAGTCGCTGAAGAAATCCTGGTAGGCCGAGACCTCGCGCCGGGCGCTGACGTTGAGCGCCGTCTTGCCGCTGATGGCCCAGTCCCACGACAGGCGGCCGTTGGCGCCGCGGTAGTTGCGCCGCGGGTCGCGCGGCTGCTCGCGCTCGACGCGGCCGAGGTAGCCGCGCAGGGTGGATTTGCCGGTCAGCCGCCAGCTGGCATTGACCTGCACGAGGCGCTGGCGATAGAGCAGGCGCGGCTGCAGGGGGTAGTCGCCCTCGGTGTCGCTCAGCTGCAGGCCGATGTCGTTGCCCGAGCCGGTGCGGTAGAGCAGGCCGGCTTCGGCGATGTCGGTGGTGCTGTCGTCCCAGCGGCGGACGGCCGTGTCGTTCTTCGACTCGATGCGGGCGAGGCGGCCGGTGAGGTACCACTCGGCGTGCAGCCACCAGCGCGCGCTCAGGCCGTCGTCGATCTGGTTGCGGATGTTGCGCGTCGGGGAGCGGAAGTCGCCGAAGTCGGTGAGCATCTGCCGGCGCACGCGGTGGAGGTCGCCGCTCAGGCGGTTGCCGAGCTGCCAGTCGAGGCGCGCGGTGTAGTCGTTGCGGTTGTGGTCGAGGAAGGAGAAGCGGTCGAAGCGGACCTTCTGCGGCTTGAACTCGAGCAGCAGGCGCTGGCGGCCGATCGGCTTGTCGAAGCGCAGGGTGAGGCCGGTGCCGCGGATGGTGTCGCTGCGCGCCTTGCCGCCGGTGAAGGCGACCATGTTGTAGTCGTCCGGGACGCGGAAGACGTTGTCGTCGTGCGTCAGGCTGGTGTCGAGGATGGCGGAGAACACGTCCCCCTCTCCCGCGAGCGAGGAGCCTGGAACCAGCGGCAGGATGCCGCACAGCAGGAGGAGGCCGAGGCCGGCGGACGACAAGGCCCGCGCACGGCCGACACGATGGCTCATGCTATCAATGTAACAGAATTATGATAAATAACTGGAGGTTACGTTGATTATCTAGAAAATTTCTAGAAAACGGGTGAAATTTGTCGCATTTTTGCCAAAGCGAGGCGGGGGAGAAGGGGGGGGTTGCGGTTTGGCGGGGTGCCATGCGCCGGCCTGTGGTTACGTGGGGCGTTAGGAGATGGAGTTGGTTTATGCAGGTCGGCCTTCAGGCCGACGGGTGCGCTTGCATGGCAGACGTGGCGGGCTAAGAAGACTCGCCATAGCCGACGCTCTGGGATGCTTGTCCGCCTGAAGGCGGACCTACAAAGGCAGCGCCATCAAAAACCTCGCGCCGTGAAAATCCGGCGTGCTTTCCACGAAGAGGCTGCTGAGCCGTAGGTCGCCCTTCAGGGCGACTCAGACGCGGAATCCATGACGGATGGGGCGCTGCAGCATGCGCTCCGGGATGTTGTCCGCCTGAAGGCGGACCTACAAAGGCAGCGTCGTCAAAAACCCCGCGCCGTGAAAACCCTGCTTGTTTTCCACGGAGAGACTGCTGAGCCGTCGCCCTTCAGGGCGACTCAGACGCGGAATCCATGACGGATGGGGCGCTGCAGCATGCGCTCTGGGATGTTGTCCGCCTGAAGGCGGACCTACAAAGGCAGCGCCGTCAAAAACCCCG
>CAUJIV010000063.1 GCA_963205435.1 Pseudomonadota bacterium | reverse complement strand
GCCCTGGCACGGCCCCGGCCAGGGCGGCGGCGCGCTGGTCGCCACGGCCCTCGGGCTGGTGCGCTGGCACCCCGAAACCCAGGCGCAGATTCTCGCCTGGCCGCAGCCGATGGCCGTCGACAACCACTGGGTGCTGATCGGCGAGGGATGATCCTGCCGCGCCGCCCTGCCGGGACTAATGACTTTTTCAACTCGACCGCCAGCCACCCAGGTTCGCGACCAGCGCAACCGAGGCAGCCAGCCAAGAAACTTACTGGAGACTGCTTCGCATGAAATATCCCCCTTCGCCGGCACTGCTGCCGGCCGCCATCGCGGCTGCATTCTTGCCGACTGCCCTTCACGCACAAGCCGCCGAAACCACGCTCACTCCGGTTTCCGTCACCGCCAAGGGCTACGCCGCGGAAGATCTCGACACTCCGGTGTCCTCCACTACGCTCGACCGCGATGAAATTCTGCGGCGCAACGCACAGAACCCCGGCGAAGCCCTGCGCGGCGAGCCGGGCCTCGCCGTCGCCAGCGACGGCGCCCAGGGACAGAACCCGGTCATCCGCGGCCTGAAGAAGGAAAGCGTGGTGCTGCTGGTCGACGGCATGCGCCTCAACTCCGCGCAGCCGGCCGGCGCCGTCGCCTCCTTCATGTCGCTCGGGCTCGCCGACCGCATTGAAGTGGTCAAGGGCCCGGCCTCGGTGCTCTACGGCACCGGCGCGCTCGGCGGCGCCATCAACGTGCTGCTGCCGCAGGCGCGCTTCGAGCCCGGCGCGAAATTCTCCGCGGCGGCGAGCTACGACAGCGCCAGCCGCGGCGTGCGCGGCACCGGCGTCCTCAACGCCTCGGGCGGCGACCACGCCCTGATGCTCGGCGCTTCCCTGGCCCGCATCAATGATTACAAGGCGCCGGACGGCCGCGTCGACCGCACCGGCTACGACTCCGACAGCTTCATCGGCCAGTACCGCTTCCGCATCGACAACGCCCAGCAGCTGCGCTTCTCGCTGCAGCGGCACGAGGACGAGGACGTCTGGTATCCGGGCTCGGCCAAGGCGCACCCGAGCGCCCTCGTTCGCAGCACTATCGTGCGCTCGCCCGAGCAGGCGCGCATGCTGGCCGAGGTCGGCTACAGCCGCAAGGGTGCGGGCGAATCGCCGCTCAATTTCGACGTGCGCGCCTACCGCCAGGAAATGGAGCGCCGCATCTACGCCTGGTCGGATACGCGCCGGCTCGACATCTCGCGCACCCACGTCTTCTTCACCACCGATGGCGTCGACGCCAAGGCCGACTGGCTGGTCCATCCGCAACACCTGCTCTCCTTCGGTGCCAACTACTGGAAGATGGGGGCATCCCCCGAGCGCTTCCTCGCCAATCCGCCCACGTTCGCTACCGTGCGCCGCGACCCCTTCGACGACGGCCGCCTGAGCGTCTTCGGCGTGTACGTGCAGGACGACATGCGTTTCGGCAAGCTGAACGTGCTCGCCGCGCTGCGCCACGACACGGTGAAGGGCGAGGCCGCCGCCATGGCCAATCCGGCCAACCCGGCGCTCAAGATCACCAACAACCTCGACCGCCGCGACAGCGCCTTCTCCGGCAGCCTCGGCGCCATCTACGAGGCCGATCCGCTGCTGCGGCCCTACGCCAACCTCTCGCGGGCTTTCCGCGCCGGCGAGATGCGCGAGCGCTACGAATCCTCGCCGCGCGGCGACGGCTACTATTACGCCGGCAACCCGCAGATCAAGCCGGAGATTTCCACGCAGTTCGAGATCGGCCTGAAAGGCCAGAGCGAGCGCGCCGGCTACCAGGTGGCGCTGTGGCGCAACCGCATCGCCGACTACATGTCCGGCCTCGACATCTCCGGCACCGCCCGCGCCGTCACCGTCTGCGGTGCGGCCAACGCCGCCGCCTGCAAGGAAACGGTGAACATCAGCCAGGTCACCCTGCACGGCTTCGAAGCGCAGGGCAAATGGCAATTCTCACGCGGCCACTGGCTGAAGGCCGGCTTCTCCCTCGTGCGCGGCACCAACGACGCGCTCGATGAGCCGTTGTTCCAGATGCCGGCCGACGAACTCAGCCTGGGCTGGGAAGGCGGCGTCGCCGCGAACTGGACGATGGACGTCACCGGCCGCTTCGTGCGCCGGCAGAACCGCGTCGCCACCGTCTTCTCGCGCGGCAGCGAGAACAAGACCGGCGGCTTCGCCACCGCCGACGTCGGCGCCACCTGGCGCTATGCGAAAAGTCAGTCGCTGCGCTTCGGCGTGAAGAACCTCTTCGACCGCGAATACCACGAGCACCTCACCGAGGGCGTTTCGGGCCAGGAGATCCACATGCCCGGCCGCAGCCTGGTACTGACCTGGAAGGGCGATTTCTGATGCACGGCCTGCGCCGCGTCCTCGGCGGTTGCCTGCTGGCGGCTGCGGCGCTGCTGCCTCTCGGCGCGCAGGCCGGCGGCGGGCGCCTGCCCAAGCTCGTCCTCTCCGGCCCCTTCGCCGCCGTCTCCTATCCGCTCATCCACATCGCCGAGAGCGGCGCGCTGAAGGACGTCGCCGAGTCGGTCGAGTTCGTGTCCTGGAAGGATCCCGACCAGCTGCGCGTGCTGGCCGTCGACGGCAGGGCCAGGGTCGACTTCATCGCCATGCCGACCAACGTCGCCGCCAACCTGCACAACCGCGGCGTCAAGCTGCAACTGGTGAACGTCTCGACCTGGGGCGTGCTCTGGCTGGTCTCGCGCGACCCGTCGCTGAAGACGCTGGCCGATTTCAAGGGCAAGGAAGTAGTGATGCCCTTCCGCGCCGACATGCCCGACATCGTCTTCCAGACCTTGGCCGAGAAAGCCGGCCTCGATCCGAAGCGCGACTTCAAGTTGCGCTACGTCGGCACGCCATTCGACGCCATGCAGTTGCTGGTGATGCGCCGCGCCGACCACGCCCTGCTTGCCGAGCCGGCAGTGTCGATGGCCCTGCGCAAGACCAAGTCCTTCCCGGTCAGTCTCATCGCCCCAGAGTTGCATCGCAGCGTCGACCTGCAGCGTGAGTGGGGCCGGCTGATGCAGCGCCCGGCGCGCATCCCGCAGGCCGGCATCGCCGCCATGGGCCAGGCGCTCGCCGACCCGGCGCTGGTCGAGCGCTTCCAGCAGGCCTACGCCGCCTCGCTCAAGTGGTGCGAGGCGAAGCCGGATGAGTGCGGCGCGATGGTGGCGAAACGCGTCGAGATGCTTTCGGCGGAAGGCGTCGCCGACTCGGTGCGCGCCGACAACACCGCCTTCGTCACCGCGCGCGAAGCGCGGCCGGAACTGGAATTCTTCTTCGGCCGGCTGCACGCCCGCCAGCCGACGCTCATCGGCGGCAAGCTGCCGCCGGACGATTTCTATTACGGTGGGAAATGAGCCCCCTTCAGCACGAAGCCGCGCAGCGGCGAACCCCCGTCACCCCCTTCCCCGGGAAGGGGGGCGGGAGGAAGGCCGTCCCGTGACGCTATTGCGCGCCTGGCTGGCCGGACTGCCGGCCTATCTGTGGAGCGGCTGGGGCGCCGTCGCCAGCCTGCTCCTGCTGTTCGCCGCCTGGGAAGGCGCCAGCGCCCACTACGGCGCACTGATCCTGCCCGACCCCGTCAGCACCTTCGCCACGCTCGCCCGCCTCGTCGACTCCGGTGCCGCCTGGCCGGAGCTCGCCGTCACGGCGCGGCGCGCGCTGGGCGGACTGGCCCTGGCGGTCGCCGCCGGCAGCCTGCTCGGACTCGCCGCCGGCGTCTCGATGACGGCCTCGATGATGTCGCGCCCGCTGGTCACCGTGCTGCTCGGCACGCCGCCGATCGCCTGGCTGGTGCTGGCCATGCTGTGGTTCGGCGCCGGCGACGGCACACCGGTGTTCACCGTCTTCATCGCCTGCTTCCCGCTGGTGTTCATCGGCGCCCTGCAGGGCGCGCGCACGCTCGACCACCACCTGAAGGACATGGCGCACGTGTTCCGCCTGCCGCTTCGCATGAAGCTCTTCGACCTCTACCTGCCGCATGTGGTGTCCTATCTGTTCCCGGCCTGGATCACCGCGCTCGGCACCTCGTGGAAGGTCGTCGTCATGGCCGAGCTGCTCTCCTCCAGCGACGGCGTCGGCGCCGCCCTGGCGGTCAGCCGCTCGCACCTCGACACCGCGGCGACGCTGGCCTGGATCGGCGCCGTCGTCGGCTTGCTGCTGGCGGTGGAATACCTGCTGCTGGAGCCGATCAAGCGCGAGGTGGAGCGCTGGCGCGAGGTGGGCCATGAGCACGCCTGAGCTGAGAATGAGCGGCGTCGGCCACGCCTACGCCCTGAAGACCGTGCTCGAGGGCATCGACCTCGCGCTGCCGGCCGGTCGCGTGCTGGCCCTCGTCGGCCCCTCCGGCTGCGGCAAGACGACGCTGCTGCACCTCGCCGCCGGCCTGCTCGTCCTGCGCACCGGCACGATCGAGAACGGCTTCCGCAACCCGGCGGTGATGTTCCAGCAGCCGCGCCTGCTGCCCTGGAAGACGGCGCGCGACAACATCGCCCTCGGCCTCAAGGCGGCCGGCCTGCCGCGGGCGGAATGCATCAGCCGCGCGCAGGCGATGGGGCACGCCGTCGGCCTCGACGCCGCCGCGCTCGACCAGTTCCCGCATGCCCTCTCCGGCGGCATGCAGAGCCGCGCCGCGCTGGCGCGCGCCCTCGTGCTGGAGCCCGACCTGCTGCTGCTGGACGAGCCCTTCTCCGCCCTCGACATCGGCCTCAAGGCGCAGCTGCACCGGCAGCTCCTCGACCACCAGGCGCGGCGCAATCTGGCCGTGCTGATGATCACCCACGACCTGATGGAGGCCGTGCGCCTGGCCGACAGCGTGCTGGTGATGGCGAGCGAGCCCGGCCGCATCGCCCACCGCATCGAGATCGCCGCACCGGCGCTGGCGCGCGACGACGCCTTCGTCCATCGCACCACCGCCGAGCTGCTGCAGGCGCCGGCGGTGCGCGCCTCATTCGGGCTGGAGGCGCTGCCGCAAGCCGCCGCCTGCGACGGCGCCGTCAATGTGGTCGACTTCGGCGCACTGCAGCCGCGAGAACGAAAGGGCTTTTCGTGCTGAGCAGGCATGCGATCTGGCTCTGCGGCTTCCGTCCATTCTTCCTCGCCGCCGCGCTCGGCGCGCCGCTGTTCATCGGGCTGTGGGTCGCCTTCCTCGTCTTCGGCATTCCATTGCCGGCAGTCGCCGGCGGTACCTTCGTCTGGCACGCTCACGAGTTGATCTTCGGCGTCGCCCTGGCCGCCGTCGCCGGCTTCGCCCTCACCGCCATACCGGAATTCACCGCCACGCCCGCCTTCGGCCGCAGCGCGACGCGGCGCCTCGCCGCCCTCTGGCTCGCCGGCCGCCTCGCCTTCTGGTCGAGCGGGCTGCTCGGCGCACCCGCCCTCGCCGTTTCGGCCGTCGCCCACCTCGGCCTGCTCGGCTATCTGGCCGCCCTGCTCGCGCCGCGCCTGTGGCGCGACCCGGAGCGGCGCCACCTCGCCTTCCTCTGGGCGCTGGCCGCGCTCGGCGCCTGCGTCGCCGGTTTCTATCTCGATGCACTCCTCGGCGCACACTCCGTCGCAAACCCGGCGCGCTGGCTGCATGCCGCGCTCGGCGTGCTGATGATGCTGATCGTCGTCGCCATGAGCCGCATCTCGATGCGCATCGTGAACGCCGCCCTCGAGGAGCGCGCCGGCGATGCGGCACCTGCCGTCGAATACCGTGCGCGGCCGCCGCGGCGCAACCTGGCGATCTTCTGCATCGGCCTGACCACCCTGGCGGAACTCGTCGCCCCCGGCACGCGCATCGGCGGCTGGCTGGCGCTCGCCGCCGCCGCCGCGCTGCTCAATCTGCTCAACGACTGGCATGTCGGGCGCGCCCTGTTCCGCCGCTGGCCGCTGATGCTCTACGGCGTGTACGTGCTCATGGCCGCCGGCTACGCCCTGATGGGCGCCGCGATCGTGCTCGACGGCGGCTTCTTCAGCGCCGGCCGGCATCTCGCCGCCGTCGGCGCCATGGGGCTGGCCATCTATGCCGTGCTGTGTATCGCCGGCCGCATGCACTGCGGCCTGCCGCTCGACGAGCGCCCCTGGGTGCCGGCGGGCGCCTGGCTGATCGTCGCCGGCGCCCTGCTGCGCGCCGCCACCGCGCTGCCCGGCGCGCCGGCAGCGCTGCTCGGCCTCTCCGGCCTCCTCTGGGGCGCCGCCTTCGCCCTCTACGCCTGGCGCATGGCGTCGCTGTTCCTCGCCCCGCGCGCCGACGGCGGACGCGGCTGCGAAGGCATCCTCGTCCACTGATCTCCATCGGATTTAATTTCGCCAGACGGCTTGACCTTTTAATGAGAATCGTTATCATTACGAAAACCAGCTCTGTCGATCGCCCTGCCACGGCGACCGACATTTGCATCAGCCAGCCACCCGGGCGCAAAGGCAATGCCCGCTGCAGCCAGCCGAAAACTTCGATCCGGGAGACTGCCGCATGACCGAAACTTTCTACAATTTCGCCGCCGCGGGGCGGGCGCCGCAAGTGCGCATCGCGCAAACCCTCCGGCCTGGCTGGCCGCTGCTGCTGATCGTCCTCTGCGACTTCGCGATGGCCGCCGTCGTACTCGACCAGACCCTCTTCGCCCGCTGACCGGAGCCCCGCACATGGAAATCGAATCCCAGAACCTGAATGACGAGCCGCCGGCACGGCTGGTCGCTGGCGCCCTGGCCCATCTCGCCCGCCACATGACCACCGGCTGCCCGCGCGCCGCGGAACTGGCCTCGCTGCTGCTCGCGCGCGTCGCCGAGGATGCCGACGCCGATCCGCATCTGCGCGCGCACGCGCACGAACTGGTGGATATCCTCGAACGCGAACAGATCCTCCGTGCCTCGCCTCCATCACGCTTTGCCGACACGGCCGAGCGACTCGCCGGCGGATGGCCCGCATGACGCCGCCGTTCCGTCTCAAGAGCCGGGTCGCTGCAATCGTGGCCGCGGCCGACCCGTCCGCGGAGCCGCCGCAGCAACCGGATTGCGCCGAAGGGCCAAAGCCGGCGCGCCGTGCCCGGCTGTGGGAACTCAAGGACAAGTTCCACTGCCCGCTGATCGGCACTTGTCTGCGAATGGAAGATCTCTCGCGCCTGGCGCGCCGCCATGTATTCTGCTGCGACCCGCGCGACGAGTATCTGCTGCACGTCGAAGCGGTGGGCTGCGCGGGCCGGCGCAATCCGGTGTCGGAAGACATCAATAGGGAATTCGAGCGCAGGTACGCCGGCTATATCGCCCGCTTCGAGCGCATGAAGACGGCGGACGAATTGCTCGGCTTCTGGAAGGCGCACTTCGACAACGGCGAGGTGGCGGGCCCGATGTGGGCGACGCTGACGCACCGTGCCGCCAACGAGGAAACGCGCCATGCCGTGTATGTCGATGTGCACATGCTGTCACACCAGGTGGGCGCCGGCCTAGCGGCGGATGTCAAGCGCCTGACTTGGCTCACTCGCCGCAACGAATGGCTCGCCGCGGACCTCGAGCGCCACCGTTCCGATGCGGCCGGCCGCGACTCCGAACTGCGCTGCCTCGCCGTCGAACTGAAGACCGCCCGCGCCGCCGAGGCTGCCGCGCGGGCGGAAGCGGCGGACCTGCGCGAGCGGCTCGCCGCCTTCGAATCCGGCAGGGCCATGGCCGACATGAGGCACCGGCTGATACAGCTCACGGCAAGCAACGCGCAACTCCTCGCCACTGCGAAGCGCGGCCAGTCGCTGGAGGGCGCACTGAAGGCGGCGCGGGACGAAGCCGCCCTGTTCGCGCGCGAGCGCGACACCCTCGCCGTCGAACGGAACGCGCTGGAGCGTCTGTTGCTCGCTGGCGACGTCGAACCCGGCGCCTGCGACGGCGAATGCGCAGGCTGCGAAAACCGCGCCGCCGGCCGCTGCGTGCTCTG
>CAUJIV010000062.1 GCA_963205435.1 Pseudomonadota bacterium | reverse complement strand
CCAGCTCGGCGTTGCGCGCGGCGAGCTGGGCGGCGCCGGCGCGCACGGCGAGGGTCTGGGCGTCGGCGCCGCAGGCGGCGGCCGGGGTGTCGATGAGGACGACGTCGAATTCGCGGCAGAGCTCTTCGAGCAGGCTGCTGAAGAGGGGCCGGGCGATGAGTTCCTGCGGGTTGGGCGGGACGGCCCCGGCGGGCAGCACGGAGAGGTCTTCGAAGTCGGGGATGCGCGCCACGGACTGGGCTTCGCCGCGCCCGGAGAGGATGGCGGAGAGGCCGACACGGTTTTCCAGGCCGAACAGGGCGTGCTGGCGCGGGTGGCGCATGTCGGCGTCGATGAGCAGGGTGTGCTCGCCGAGCTGGGAGAAGACGACGGCGAGGTTGGCGGCGAGGTAGCTGCGGCCTTCGCCGCGCGCCGGGCTGGCGATGGCGATGGCCTTGCGCTCGGGCTCGGCGCCGATCCAGCGCAGCATGAGCTGGCTGCGCAGGGCGCGCAGGGCTTCGACCTGCGGGCTGAAGGGGCGGTAGGCGGCGACGAGTTCTTCGCTGACGCGGCTCTGGCCCGGCTGCAGGTAGGGGTAGTCGAACTGGCGCGAGAGGGCTTGCTGGATGTCGGCTTCGGTGACCAGGCCGAGGCGCACGGCGGCTTCGCCGAAGCGGATGTTCTCGCTCTTTTGCAGGCGGAGGATCTGTTCGGCGCTTTCGGGGCGCAGCTTGCCGGCATCGATGAGCAGGGTACCGATGGAGCGGTCGCGAACGATGGAATTGTCCTGCCCCTGGAGCTTGAGGAAGGCCGGGATGTTGACGGGCGTGGTCATGGCGGGCTCTCTTTCAGGCGGCGGCGCGGCGGCCGAAGCGGCCGAAGCGGCCGAGCCAGGATTTCGCCGGCTGGCCGGCGCGGGCGTCGATGACGCCGAGCACGGTCAGGCCGGCGAATTCGGCGAGGTCTTCGGCGGCGCGCACGCGCCGGTCGGTCATTTCCATGAGCAGCGCCGAGCCGACGCCCAGCATGCTGCCCAAAAACACGGCCAGCACCAGGTTGAGCAGGATCTTCGGGCTGGAGGGGTCGACCGGCTCGGCGGCGGGGTTGAGCAGGACGACGTTGGTCTGGCTGACCTGGCTTTCGAGGCTGCTCTGCGTCAGGCGCTGGCTGACCATTTCGAAGGCGCGCTGGGCGCTTTCGACTTCGCGCTGCAGCACGGCGAGCTCGTCGCGCTGCTGCTTGAGTTCGAGCACGCGCTGCTTCTGCGCTTCGAGCGCGGCGCGGATTTCGCTCTCTTTTTGCAGGTTGACGCGGTTGCTAATGCCGATGCTGCCGGCGACGCGCCGCGTCTCGGCCTCGACCTTGCCTCGCAGGGCGTCGACTTCGGCCTGCAGGCGCTGGTATTGCGGGTGGTTGCGGCCGAGCTGGGCGCCGAGTTCCTCGAGCTTGGCTTCCTGGCGGGCGAGGTCGGCCTTGAGGCCCTGCACGAGCGAGTTTTGCATGACTTCGGGCAGGGTGGCGGCGTCGCCGCGCGCCTGGCTTTGCCGCGAGCCGCTTTCGGCGCGCTGGCCCTGCGCGATGACGAGCTGGGTGGAGAGTTCGGCGAGGCGGGCGCTTTCGACGTCGAGCCGCTCATCGACGGCGACGATGCCCTTTTCGCGCTGGTAGGCGGAGAGCTTGGCCTGGGCGGCTTCGAGCTGGTCGCGCAGTTGCTTGGAGCGGGCGACGAACCAGGTGGCGTACTGCTTGGCCGGCTCGGCGCGCAGGTCGATGTTGGCCTCGATGTAGGCCTGGGCGAAGGCATTCGCCATGACCTGGGCGAATTTCGGCTCGGTGGCGGTGTAGCTGATGGCGATGACGTTGCTTTCGCGCGAGGGCTTGACGTCGAGCTTTTTCTTGAGCAGGCCGGCGAGATAGGCTTCGATGCTGCCGCGCCCGTCGGTGTCGTCCTGCCATTGCTCGCGCGCGGTGGGGTTTTCGTCGAGCTTGAGCATCTTGATGACGCGGTAGGCGACCTTGTTGCTCTGGATGATGTCGATCTGGGTGGCCATGTAGCCGGGGCTGATGAGGCCGGGCAGCACGGTGCCCATGACCGGGTCGGGCGACTTGACGTCGACCACCACGGCGGTGCCGGCGGTGTACTGGCTCGGCAGCAGCAGGCTGACGATGAGCGTGGTGGCGACGGTGGCCGCCAGGGTGTAGAGCACCACGCGCCGGCGCGCGAGGAGGATGAGCAGGAATTGCTGGAAGTTCATGGCGCGCTCCTCAGAACAGGCTTTCCTGCACGTAGAGGACATCTTCGGGCTGGATCTTGTCGGACAGTTCGGGTTGCAGTTCCTGCACCTTGCCGTCGGCGCCCTTGCGGTGCACGCGCAGGCCGCGCACGGTGCCGCGCAGGGTCGGGCCGCCGCCCTGGGCGAGGGCCTGCATGACGGTCATGTCGCGCTCGACGCGGAAGGCGCCGGGACGCTGCACTTCGCCGTAGATGTAGAACATCGGGGCGCGGTGCACGTAGATGGCGTCGCCGGGCTGGACGAGGATGTCGCCGGCGGCATTGCTGCCCTGGAACAGGCCGGGCACGTCGATCTGCTGGCGCACCGGCTTGCCGTCGCGCACGCCGGAGAGGGTGACGGTGTCGTCGCCCGTCGCGGTGATGCCGCCGGCCTGGGCAAGGACGTCGGAGAGCCGGCTGTTGGCGGTTTCGAGCGGGTAGCGCCCCGGGCGGTTGACCTGGCCGAGCACGGAGACCTGGTAGCCGCGGTTTTGCAGCACGAGGAGGTTGACCTGGGGTTGCAGCACGAAGCCGCCTTCGCGCAGCATGTCGGCGATCTTCTTCTCGGCGCCGGGCACGGTGAGCCCGCCCACGGGCACGGCGCCGATCAGCGGGAAGGTGACGGCGCCGGATTCGGTCACGCGCGTCTCCGTGGTGAGGTCGGGGTTCTGGAAGACGGTGATCTTGACGATGTCGCCGGCGCCGAGGGTGGTCTCGCGGTTCTGGGCGGCGGCGGGGCCGGCGGCGAGCAGGCCGGCAAGAAGAAGGATGATTCCGGTTGCGCGCATGCTGTCTCCGTGTGCGTGGGGGCCTTACTTGAGCCCGGCGATGCCTTTGTCGATGTGCTGGCCGGCGGCGGCGGGCTTTTGCGCGGGGGCCGGCGCCGCGGCGGCGGCGGGTTTTTGCGCGGCGGCCGGCGCGGCATCGGGCGGGCCGAATTCGCCCTGGTATTCGATCTTGGCCTTGCCCTTGAGCGACTTCAGTTCGGCGGCGGCGAGTTCCATGCGCTTGCGGTTCTGCAGGAATTGCTCGATGAAGGGCGTGGCGGCGGTTTCGTCGAGCGGCACCTTTTGCGAGCCGGCGACGTAGGCGACGATGGCGCCGCTGGGGCCGATGAGCAGGGCGGACTGGCCGTCCTTGATGGCGTGGTATTTCGGCAGCAGCTCCAGCGGCAGTTGCTCGGCGGTGCGGATGCCGGCGTTGGCGGCGTAGGGGATGTTGTTGGCCTTGAGCCAGTCGACGATCTCGGGAAGCGTCTTGCCCTTGCCGAGGAGGGCTTGCAGTTCGGCGAGCCGATCGGCGCCCGCCTTGATGGCGAGTTCCTGCAGGTTGTAGACGCGCCGCTCGGCGAACAGCTCGGGGTGGCCGGCGTAGAAGGACTTGATTTCGTCGGTGCCGGGCTTGGCGGCGTTGCCCATGACCTGCTCGGCGTAGGCGCGGGCGAGGATCTCGCGGCGCGCGGCTTCGACGGCCTGCATGACCTTGGGGTCGCGGTCGAGCTTTTTCTCGACCGCCTGCTGGACGAAGAGCTCTTGCTCGATGAGCTTGTCGAGCATCTGGTTGGCGGCGGCCTTGGCCTGCTCCGGCGGGATGCTGCCGGCGCGCGCCAGCGCCTGGTTGATCTGGTGCACCGAGATCTCGGACTTGTTCACCCGGGCGGCGGCCTGGGTGGCGGATTTCTTGCCGTCGTCCTTGCCGCAGGCGGCGAGCAGGACGAGGACGGCGGCGGCGATGGCGATGTGTGCGCTTGGTTTCATGGAGTGTCGGCGTTGCGTGGCGGTAGTGGATTATGCGCCTCGGCAGACGCTCATGATAAACAAATCGCGGGCAGGCCGGAGCCTGTCCGCGACGATTGGTGGCGACGGCCCGACCGCGGGGCCACGGTTTCGGTCAGGCGGCGCGGCGGTGCACCATTGCGCCAAGCATGGCGATGCCGGCAAGGAACATGAGCCACTGGCCGGGTTCGGGTACGGCGGCGATGGTGAAGGCGTAGCTGCCGCCGTAGGCGCCGCTGGCGGTTCCGGCGAGGCTGGCGAAATAGGTGCCGTACGGCGCCAGCAGTCCGCTGAAGCTCAGCACGCCGCCGGAGTTGGTGAAGGAGCCGACCATTGCGCCGGGGGAGGCGATGGAGCCGGCATAGATGCTGCCGCCCGTAAAGGCCATGTTCAGGATGCTCAGGGGACCGATCGACAGGTTGATCGGCGTGCCGCTGGAGCCGATGGCGCCGATGGCGCCGAGGGTGAATTGGATGTTGTCGAGAAAGCTGCCCGCGCCGACGAAGTTGGTCATCACCGTCGGCGAGGTGCCGATGGTGCCGGGAATGACGTAATCGGCCGCCGTGGCATTGCCCGCCGTGAGCCCGAAGGCGAAGGCGGCAACGGCAAGGATGCGGCTCGCGCGCTGGATGAGTTTGTTCAGTGGCATGGCGTTTTCCCTTCAGACATTGTTCTTGGTTGGGTGAATTATGGAAGGGATCGAGCGGGTTGGAAATAGCCCATCTGGACTATGCCGGGGGTCTTTCGGGGCCTTGGATGGGCGCCGCGTTGCGTCAAAAGGTGAGTTGCGCGGCAAGGAAGGCGCCGTTGGCCTTGTAGTCGAAGGCGTTGTCGTTCGAGTCGCGCAGTTCGCGGCGCAGGCTGGCGGTGAGGCGCAGGGAGCGCCAGGGATCCCACACGGCGGTGAGCGCCGCGCTGCGCAGGGCGTCCAGGCGGTGGTAATTGATCAGCGGATTGATGTCGCCGACGTAGTCGCGCCTGCTGCGCTCGAAGCTGAGGAAGAGGCCGAGCTTTTCGGTCGGACGCCAGGTGGGCGCGATGCTGACGGCGTCGGTGACGGTGAAATTGGTGACGAAGTCCTGGTAGGCGGAGAGTTCGCGCCGCACGGTGACGTTGAGCGCGGTCTTGCCGCTGATGGCCCAATCCCAGGAGAGGCGGCCATTGGCGCCGCGGTAGTCGCGCCCGGGCGAGAGCGGGTGGTCGCGCTCGGCGCGGCCGAAGTTGCCGCGAAAGGTGGATTTGCCGCTGACCTGCCAGAGACCGCGAAGCTCGGCGACGCGCAGCCGGTAGCGGGCGGCGGCATTGGCCGGATAGTCGCCATCGGTCTCGCGCAGGACGAATCCGATCTCGTTGCCGCCGCCGGTGCGATAGAGGACGCCGGCTTCGGCGATGTCCGCGGTGTTGTCGAGCGGACGGCGCGGGGCGCTGCTGTTGGCGGATTCGATGCGGGAGGCGCGGGCGGTAAGGTACCAATTGGCGTGCAGCCACCAGCGCGCGCTGACGCCGGTGTCGACCTGGCTGCGGATGTTCTGCATCGGTAAGCGGAAGTCGCCGAAGTCGGTGAGCTGCTGCGTGCGCTCGCGATAGACGTCTCCCTGCAGGCGGTTGCCGAGCTGCCACTTGAAGCGCGCGGTGTAGTCGCGCCGGTCGTGGTCGAGGTAATCGTAGCGGTCGTAGCGGATGCTGCGCAGGCGCCCCTCGAGCAGCAGATTCTGCCGGCCGATCGGCTTGTCGAAGCGCAGCGTGAGGCCGGTGCTGCGGAGGGTGTCGCCGCGTGCGCGGCTGCCGGCGAAGGCGAGCAGGTTGAAGTTCTCCGGCAGGCGGAAGACGTTGTCGTCGCGGTAGATGTCGGCGGCAACGATGGCGGTGAATACGTCGCCATCGCCGGCGAAGGCGGATTTGGCTGCCGGCAGCGCGGCGGCGCACAGCAGGAGGGAAATGCATCCGGCCGGCGCCGCCGCCCGGCATCGCCGTGCGATGGGGCGGCTCATGGGTGCCGGATTGTATCAGGGATGCATGCCGTCCGGATGGCGGCAGCCGCCCGCGCTATTCCCTGACCAGGCGGACGGCGGGCGCGGCGGCGACGCTGGCGCGGGCGGTCGCGCCGGTCTTGCCCGCGGCCTGGGCGCGGTTGGTGGCGTTGAGCTTGCGCAGGATTTTCTGCACGTGGTTCTTGACGGTATAGGGGCTGATGTCGAGGATCTGGCCGATCTCCTGGTTGGTCTTGCCGGCGCGAATCCAGCGCATGATCTCGGCCTCGCGCGCGCTGAGCAGGTGATTCTCGGCAATGGCCATGCTGGCAAGGTGCTCGAGGTGCGCCACGCGGTGCAGGGCGGCGCACAGGTGCGGCACCATCATGGCGAGCCGGTGCGCGCGCACGTGGCGCGGCTCGCTCAGCCCGCCGAGGAAGAGGAAGAAGGCGCCGATGCCGTGCTCGTTGTCGCTGAGTCCGTGGGCGGAACAGTCGTCCAGGCCGAGCCGGCCGAGCTCGCGGTCGAGGGCCAGGCCGGCTTCGCCGTCGCCGGCCCGGGAGGAGAGCACGACCGGGGCGTAGCTGTTTAGGCGCCAGGCGGCAAGCAGGCGGGAGAGGAAACCGTCGAAAGACGCGCAGGCGGGATTGAGGAAGCCATGGTCCTCCGGGTATTCGGAGAAGCGTTCGAGCCGGTAGCCTTGCTGCGTCAGGTCGCCCACCGCGCACAGCAGGGTGCTGTGCGGCAGGAAGGTTTGCAGTTCGCCGCGGCTCCAGAGGAAGAACTGGTAGCGGCGCTGGATCGGCAGCGATGTTTCGACAAGACG
>CAUJIV010000061.1 GCA_963205435.1 Pseudomonadota bacterium | reverse complement strand
GGGCGCTGGCAGCCCGCGGCTGGGGCGGCGCCGTGCCGCATTTCCGCGGCTGCTCGGGCGAGCCGAATCGCCTGCCGCGCGCCTACCACTCGGGCGACTCGGCCGAGATCGACTGGATCCTGCGCCGCCTGCGCACGCGCTTTCCCGGACGGACGATCTTCGCCGCCGGCATCTCGCTCGGCGGCAACGCGCTGCTGAAGTGGGCCGGCGAGCAGGAGATCGGCGCCCTCGGCGTGGTGCAGGCGCTGGCGGCCGTCTGCGCCCCGGTGGACCTCGCCGCCGCCGGCGCCGCTCTGGAGCGCGGCTTCAGCCTGGTTTATGCCCGGCACTTCCTCGCCACGCTGAAGGCCGGCGCCGAGGCCCGGCTGGAGCGCTTTCCCGGGCTCTTCGACGGCGGCCGCATGCGCGCCGCTCGCACCCTGCGCGCCTTCGACGACGCCGTCACGGCGCCGCTGCACGGCTTTCGCGGCGTCGACGACTACTGGCGACGCGCCAGCGCCAAGCCCTGGCTCGGCGGCATCCGCCTGCCGGCGCTGCTGCTCAACGCGCAGAACGATCCCTTCCTGCCGCGCCAGGCGCTGCCATCGCGGCGGCAGGCGGCAGCCGGCACGGTGCTCGACTACCCCATCGACGGCGGCCATGTCGGCTTCGTCGCCGGTCCCTTTCCCGGCCGCCTCGACTGGCTGCCGCAGAGACTGCTCACGTTTTTCGAGCAGGCGGGCTGAGGCGGCGCGGCCGGGCGGCCGTGGGATAATGCCGCAGGCTCACCCTGAAACCTCCGAGGTCCGCCATGCTGATTCCCGCTCCCGAAATCTTCAAGGCCTACGACATCCGCGGCATCGTCGGCAAGACGCTGACGCGCGCCTCGGTGCTGTCCATCGGCCGCGCCGTCGGCGCCGAGGCGCGCGCGCGCAAGGTCAAGGCCGTCGTCGTCGGCCGCGACGGCCGCCTCTCCGGGCCGGAGCTGTCGCGCGCGCTGACCGAGGGCATCTGCGCCAGCGGAGTCGACGTCATCGACATCGGCATGGTGCCGACGCCGCTCGGCTATTTCGCCGCCCACCACCTGAAGACCGGCAGCGCGGTGATGGTCACCGGCAGCCACAACCCGCCCGACTACAACGGCTTCAAGATCATGCTCGCCGGCGAGACCCTGCACAGCACCGCCATCGCCGCGCTGCGCCAGCGCCTCGTCGACAACCGTCTCGCCGAGGGCAAGGGCAGGGTCAGGACGGTTGACGTGCGCCAGGACTACCTGGCGCGCATCGTCGGCGACGTCAGGCTGTCGCGGCCGATGAAGATCGTCGTCGACTGCGGCAACGGCGTCGCCGGCGCACTGGCGCCGGCGCTGTTCCGCCGCATGGGCTGCGAGCTGGTCGAGCTCTTCTGCGAGGTCGACGGCAACTTCCCCAACCACCACCCCGACCCCTCCAAGCCGGAGAACCTGAAGGACGTCATCCGCGCCCTGCGCGAGACCGACGCCGAGCTGGGGCTGGCCTTCGACGGCGACGGCGACCGCCTCGGCGTGGTGACCAGGGACGGCGAGATCATCTATCCCGACCGCCAGCTGATGCTGTTCGCCGCCGACGTGCTGACGCGCAATCCCGGCGCGCAGATCATCTACGACGTCAAGTGCTCGCGCAACCTGGCGCGCTCGATCCGCCACCAAGGCGGGCGGCCGCTGATGTGGATGACCGGCCATGCCCTGATCAAGGCCAAGCTGAAGGAGACCGGCGCGCCGCTCGCCGGCGAGATGAGCGGCCACACCTTCTTCAAGGAGCGCTGGTACGGCTTCGACGACGGCCTTTACGCCGGCGCCCGCCTGCTGGAGATCGTCTCGCGCTGGCCGGACGCCAACTGGCCGCTGAAGCACCTGCCCAACGCGCTGTCGACGCCGGAGCTCAACCTGAAGATGCAGGAAGGCGAGCCGCACGCCCTCGTCGCCGAGCTGCGGAAGACGGCGAAGTTCGCCGGCGCCGAGCGCATCATTACTCTCGACGGCCTGCGCGTGGAATACGCCGACGGCTTCGGCCTGATGCGCGCCTCCAACACCACGCCGGTGCTGGTGCTGCGCTTCGAGGCCGACGACGCCGCGGCGCTGGAGCGCATCCAGACCGATTTTCGCCGCGTGCTGCGCCAGGCGCGGCCAGGGCTGCCGCTGGCGTTCTGAGGCCGGCGCCGGCGGCGCTCAACCGCCGGAAGACGCCTCGGCCGCTTGCAGGACCAGCGGCTCCAGCGCCTCGGGCAAGGCAACCTTTCCGTCGAGGACGAAGCGGCGCGCCGCCGGCGACAGCTTGCGCCAGGTCTTGCGCAGGATGCCGAGCCACTTTTCCTCGTCGTAGCCGGGGTGGGCGGCGGCGAATCCGTCCAGATAGTGTTCGAGGAACACCAGGCCGGCGACGTCTTCCAGCAATTGCGCCTCGGCGTTCTCCCTGATGACCCGCTTGCCCACCGCCGCCTGCACGCGCGCGATCGTCTGCGCGTCGTAGCCGGCCGCGGCGAGGAGGCTGCCGGCCTGCTCGGCATGGAAGCGGTACAACTCCGCGCGCCAGCGCAGGTAGCCGGCGCGGTCCATGGGGTAGTTCCGGCGCGGAATCATCCAGCGCCGGACATGCTGGGCGCGCGCGGCGAGCAGGACCGGCTCAGACGCCTGCGGCGCGAAGCGCGCCAGCATGGCGCTCATGCGCCGCCCGTAGAGCAGTTCCTTCGGCTCGCCGGCCTCGCGATTGGGGTCCTCCGCGTTGGCCGCATCGATGGCGGCGAGGGCCATCGCGAAGCGCTCCGGGTCGACGATCATTGCGGCAGCCTCGCCTCGATCATGGCGAGCAAGGGTCCGCCCGGAATTTCGCGCCCTGTCGCCTTGCGCGCGCCGCCTGGCAGGCCCAAATCATGGCTGGCGCCTCGCCAGCCAGTCGCGCACCGCCAGCCCGGTGCCGGACTCCCAGGGCCGCAGCTTCTCCGGCGGGATCAGGCGGAACTCGGCCAGTTCCTCGTTGAGGACGATCTCGCCTTCGGCGCGGATGTGGTAGGCGAGGATCAGCTCGTTCTTGCGCTGGAAGGGATAGAGCCCGATCAGGCTGGTCGACAGGGTGGCGAGGCCGAGCTCTTCCCTGACCTCGCGGGCGACGCCCTCTTCCGGCGTCTCGTCGCGCTCCATGAAGCCGGTGACGAGGCCGAACATCTTCTCCGGCCAGGCGTGGTTGCGCGCCAGCACAAGCAGCCCCTCGCGCTCGACCAGCGCCGCCAGCACCGGCAGCGGGTTGTCCCAGAAGACATGGCCGCAGGCGGCGTCCGGGCAGGCCAGCCGCACGCGCCCGGCCAGTTCGCGCGCGACCAGCGGACGGGCGCAGCGCGGGCAGAATTTCATCGCCCCAATCCCTCAGATTTAAGGCCGAACAGATGTAGATGTTCGAACGGCGGTTTCAAGATCGAAGTACAACAAGTTGATGATGATGTTTAAAGAAGTCGAAGGACTCGGGCATGAACAGTTCAGCGGGGCACTTCCAGCCGAGGCTTTTTCTGGGGCGCGTGTTGAGCTGCCAGGCCACGGCATCGAGCTCTTTCTGTGTAAAGCCGGACAGGTCCCCTTGGGGAAGTACTGCCGCAGCAGACCGTTGGTGTTCTCGTTGATACCGCGTTGCCAGGGGCTGTGTGGGTCGGCGAAGTAGAGCTTTACCCCGGTCTTGTCGGTCAGCCGCTCATGTTGGGCCATCTCCCGCCCTTGATCGTAGGTCATGGAAAGTCGCCACTGTGCATCGATTTGATTCAGGACCGTATTGAACCTGGCCACCGCAGCATCCGCACTGGCATTCTTCATCCTGGCCAGAGTCACGAACAGCGAGGTGCGTTCCACCAAAGTACCGATGGCCGAGGCGTTGCGGGCACCCTTGATCAGATCCCCCTCCCAATGACCTGGAAAGATGCGCTCATCGACTTCCGGCTGGCGCAGGTGGATGCTGGTCATGTTGGGAATGGTGCCCCTGCGATCGTTGCCTCGGGCACGTGGCCGGCGGCTTTTATGCCCCTGGCGCAGGCAGGCAATCAACTGGCTGCGCAGTTCGCCGCGCGGCATGGCGTAGAGCGCCGTGTAGATGGTCTCGTGGCTGACCTGCAGGCTGGGCCGCTCCGGATGCATACGCCGCAGTATGCCCCCAATCTGTTCCGGAGAATGTCGTGCGCAGCAAACGCTCGACATGGCTCCAGGGGGGCCATCCGGTGCCAGGCGAGGCACCGTCCTTGGTGTCCGAGCCAAGATATCGGCACGTTGCTGGGCGGTAGGCGCACGATAGCCGCCCGCTACCGGAGGACGCCCGCGCTTGCGCGGCGCCGTGGCAGGATCGCGCCAGCCATTGCGTTTCAATTCACGGCTGATCGTACTGGGGGCGCGCTGCACGCTAAGGGCAATTGCCCTCAGCGTGCAGCCCTGCTCAAGGCTATGGCAGAGTTGATGTCAACAGGGGCGGTGATTGTCGCTGAAAGGTCGTTCGTCGATGGAAGCGGCGCCAAGATCCATGTCACCGAACGACTCCCGTGTGTGCTCGCGCTTCGCCTGTCGGCGTGGCCGCCGAACATGGACACCGATGAAGCGTATGGCGTTTCGAGGATTGCGACTGTAGATGCCTCAGATCCGGCAGCCGAGCCGG
>CAUJIV010000060.1 GCA_963205435.1 Pseudomonadota bacterium | reverse complement strand
GAAGCTGTTCGAGGACATCGCCCTGCAGATGCTCGATTACTACCTGGGCGACATCCTGCGCGAGACCGGGCGCCTGGCCTTCGCCGGCGGCGGCGCGCTCAACGTCAAGCTCAACCAGCGCATCATCGCGCGGCCCGACGTGAAGGAACTTTTCGTGCAGCCGGCCTCGGGCGACTC
This sequence comes from Pseudomonadota bacterium, assembly GCA_963205435.1. Lineage (GTDB taxonomy): Bacteria > Pseudomonadota > Gammaproteobacteria > Burkholderiales > Rhodocyclaceae > Desulfobacillus. The sequence goes on along the minus strand of CAUJIV010000060.1, from coordinate 10,062 downwards.
CGGCACGGCGGTGGGCGCGGCCTCCTATGTTTCCGTGGCGCGCGGCGTGCCGGTGGAAAAGATGGAGCACGTCTACCTCGGCCCGTCCTACACGAACGAGGAGGTCATCGCCGCCTGCGAGCGGCATCCCGCGAAGCCCGCCTGGCAGAAAATCGACGCGGTGCCGCAGCGCGTCGCGCGGCTGCTCGCCGACGGCCAGCCGGTGGCCTGGTTCCAGGGCCGCATGGAGTTCGGTCCGCGCGCCCTCGGCGGGCGCTCCATCCTCGGCTGCCCGAGCGCGCCCGGCATCGCCGACCGCATCAACGAGCAGATCAAGTTCCGCGAGCGCTGGCGGCCGTTCTGCCCGTCGATGCTCGACACGGTCGGCCCGCAGATGCTCGGCTCGGCGCATCCGGCGCCGTTCATGACCTTCACCTTTCCGGTGACGGAAGAATGGAAGACCCGCGTGCCGGAAGTCGTACACCAGGACGGCACGGCGCGCGCCCAGGTGCTGCGCCGCGCGTTCAACCCGCGCTACTACGACCTGATGGTCGAGATGGGAAAGCTCACCGGCAACGGCGTCGTGCTCAACACCTCGCTCAACCGCCGCGGCGAGCCGATGATCTGCTCGCCGACCGACGCCCTCGACATGTTCTTCGGATCCGACCTGCGTTATCTGGTCATGGAGGACGTGCTGGTCAGCAAGGAGGATTCCCGGTGAGCGACGCGGAGATCGAAGCGTATTACGCCACCGAGCGACCCGAGCTTTTGAGATTTCTTGGACCGCACGGCAGCTTCGGCAGGGTGCTGGACATCGGCTGTGCCTCCGGCGTGCTGGGCATGCAGTTGCTGCGCGCGGGCCTTGCCGGCACCTGCGACGGCATCGAGCTGCATGAGGCGGCGGCGCGCCTCGCCGGGACCCGCTTGCGGCGGGTCTGGCAGGGCTCGCTCGAATCGGTCGCCGGAAAAGTCTCTTGGCAGGACTATGACCTGATCGTGATGGCCGATGTGCTGGAGCATCTGGTCGATCCATGGGCGGCGCTGCGCCGGCTGCGGAACGAGGCCGCTGCCGGCGTCCGTCTGCTTGTCTCCGTTCCCAACGTGCGCCATTACCGGGTGTCTTTGCCCCTGCTGTTGCGCGGCGAGTTCCGCTACGAGGATGCCGGCATCATGGATCGCACCCATCTGCATTTCTTCACGCGCGGCAGCCTCGAGGAAACCTTGAAGGAGTGCGGCTGGGCGGTGCGCGCCCGGGGCAGCAACATGCGCAAGCGTTACCGGCGCCGCTTCATGCCGACGCGCCTGCTCGAGCCATTCGTCGCCGTGCAGCATTTCGTGCTGGCTGTGCCATCGTGAGCGCGCCGATCGTCAGCGTCGCCATTCCGGCCTACAACCATGCCGCCTACATCGAGGCTTGCCTGGAATCGGTGTGCGCGCAGACCTACCCGGAACTGGAACTGGTGCTGATCGACGACGGCTCGCAAGACGGCACCTACGAAGTGGCGCGTCGCTTTATCGAGCCGCGCCGCGAGCGCTTTCGCCGCATCGTCCTCGAGCGCCAGGAGAACCGCGGCGTCAGCGCGACCTCCAACGCCTGCATCGCGGCCTGCCGCGGCGAATGGGTGCATCTGCTCGGATCGGACGACGTGCTCTATCCGAACAAGGTCGAGCGTATCCAGCAGGCCATTGTGCAATGGAACTGCCCGGATCTGGCGCTGGTGCACGCCGATGCCGAGATCATCGACAGCGAGGGGCGGTTGCATGCGCGCCAATCCAGGAAGCCGCGCCCCGCCGCCGGCGTCGAACGCGAGTCCTGGCGCTGGCTGTTCATGGGCGAGCATTACATTTTCAACCCCACCCTAGCCATTCGCCGCGACGCTTTCCTCGCAATCGGCGGCTTCGATTCCGGCCTGGCGCTGGAGGACATGGATTTCTGGCTGCGACTGTCGGTTCGCCACGCCTTCGGCCGCGTGCCCGAGGTGCTGGCCGGCTACCGCAAGCATCCCGGCAATGCCACGCGCCGCCGCGTGAAGATGCTCGGCGCGCATTTTCTCACCTACGCCAAATTTCTCGACGAGCACGGGGACTTGCCGGCCGGGGACGACGTCCGGCGCCATTTCCGGAAATATCTCAAGCGCTTCTGGCGCCGGACGCGAAGACGCCGGCCCTGGCTTCTCGCACCCCTCGCCGCCGCCTACCTGAAGAGCGCCTTCGTGACGCCCGGCGCGGAGGATTACCGGCGTTTCGGCCTCATCCTCGAGCGCCTGGCGGCCTGAGGGTCTTCCTGTATCATTCGCACTTTTACGCGGCAGCCCATGCAGACACCCCCGTTTTTTTCCATCGTCATCCCCGTCTATAACGAGGCGGAGAACATCGAGCCGATGGTGCGCGAGATCCGGGCCGCCTTCGAGGGCCGGACGGAGCCCTACGAGGTGATTTTCGTCGACGACGCCAGCAGCGACGACACGCCCGCCGTGCTGCGGCGACTGACTTTGGAGACCGGTGCCGTCGTGCGCAGCCTGCGCCACCGCCGCAATTTCGGCCAGAGCGCCGCCGTGGCGACCGGTTTCCGCGCCGCCCGCGGCGAATGGATCGGCACGCTGGACGGCGATGGCCAGAACGATCCGGCCGACCTGCCGCGCATGCTGGAGGAGGCGCGCCGGCTCGGCGTCGATTGCGTCACCGGTGTGCGCGCCAAGCGCCGGGACAACTTCCTGCGCAAGCTCTCTTCCCGCGTCGGCAACGGCTTCCGCAACTGGGCCACCGGCGATCGCGTCTCGGACAGCGGCTGTGGCGTGCGCGTGGTGCGCGCGGGCTGCGTGCGCGAGTTGCCGGTGTTCAACGGCCTGCACCGCTTCATGCCGACGCTGCTGCGCAGCAAGGGCTTCAGCGTCGCCGAAACCCCGGTGAACCACCGGCCGCGCCTGCGCGGCGTGTCCAAGTACGGCGTGCACAACCGGCTCTGGCGCGGTATCCGCGACTGCTTCGGCGTGCGCTGGTTCGCCGCCCGGGCGGTGCCGGCCGAGCGGGTCGATGGCGTCGAGACAGTGGCGGAGCAAGGGCGGGAAAAATGAGCGGGCCCGGGGAAGAGCTCCCGGAAGGCGCCGAGGACGACATCGAACTCGCCGCGGTGGCGCCCGGCTTCTCGAAGGAGCTGCGCCGGCTGCTGGTCCTGCTCGCCGCCGCGGTGGTGGCCTTCGCGCTGCTTTACTTTACGCCGGTCGGCGCCGTCGTGCGCGACATCCAGCATCTGCGCGCCTATCTGGCGGGCGACGATCTGTGGGCCGAGGCGAGCTATGCCGCGCTCGTCACGGTGCTGGTGGCGCTGGGCCTGCCGCGGCTGATGTTCTACGTCCTCGGCGGCCTCGCCTTCGGCTTCTGGCAGGGGCTGGTCCTGGCGCAACTCGGCGCGCTGGCCGGTTCCTACATCACCTTCTGCGCCGTGCGCAGCGGCGGCCGCGGCTGGCTGAAGGAGCGCTTCGGCAACCATCGCCTCGTCGGCAAGGCCTTCCGCGTGCGTTCCTCGGTGAAGGCGGTGGTGCTGATCCGCCAGCTGCCGCTCTCCAGCGTCATGATCAACAGCGGCCTGGCCCTCTCCCAGGTCAGCGCGCGGGTGTTCCTGATCGGGTCCTTCATCGGCTACCTGCCGCAGGGCGTCATCGCCGTGCTGATCGGCAGCGGCGTGGTCGACGAAAAAGCGATGGACGGCGTCGGCAAGCTGGTCGCCGCCGGCGCCGCGCTGCTGCTCGGCGCCTTCCTGCTCTGGCGCTGGCGCAACCGCGGCGCGGGGCCGAAGGAGTCTTGATGCGCGACGCCTGGAACAAGCCGCTCTGCTGGCGGGTTCTGCTGGCGGCGCTGGTGCTGGCGCTGCTGGCACTGCGCCTGAGCGGCCCCTCCAATCTCGAGGCCGATGCGCAGGACCGCAACGTCGGCTACGTCATGGACGTCGTCTGGCAAGGCCATTGGCTGGTGCAGCAGGACATCCGCGGCCGCATCATGTCGAAACCGCCCTTGCACACCTGGATCGCCGCCGCCTTCGCCGAAATCGGCGGCATCGACCGGTTCACCCTTGCGCTGCCTTCCGCGCTCGCGGTGCTGGCGATGGCGCTGCTGGTCTTCGAGATCGGGCGGCGGCGCCATAGCCTGCTGGCGGGCGGGCTGGCGGGGCTGGCCGTGGTGCTGGCGCCGATGATGTCAAAGCACGTCGCCCTGGTGCGCACCGATGCGCTGTTCGCGCTGGCCGTCGCCGCGGGCGCCTTCGCCGCCCACCGCGCCTGGGCGCGCGGCGGCGGCTGGACGCCGTTCTGGTTCTGGGCCGCCATGGCCACCCTAATCAAGGGACCGCTCGGTCTGGTGCTCGTCGCCATGGGCCTCGCGGCCTGGTTCTGGGAGCGGCGCAGCGATCCTGCCACGCCCCCGCTCGCCGGGGCGCAGTGGACCGGCATTCTGCTGTTCCTGCTGCTGACCCTGGGCTGGCTGCTGCCGGCCATCCTGTCGGCCGGCCAGCCCCTGATCGACAAGATGTTCTTCGAGGAACTGATCGGCCAGGCCACGGGCGTGGGCAAGGGCGGCTTTCCGGGGCGCAACCTGCCCAAGCCGAGCCTCTACTTCATCCTGCGTTTCCTGCCCTTCAGCCTGTTCGCCGCGTACGGACTCTGGCGCGTCGTGCGCCAACCCGCCGTCGATGCTGCCGAGCGGCGCTTCGAGCGCTTCCTGTTCTGCTGGATCGCCGGCGGCATCGCCGTTTTCTCCCTCGGTTCGCACTATCGCGGCGACCTGCTGCTGCCGCTGTGGCCGGCGGCGGCGCTGCTGGCGGGCCGCGAGATGGCGCGGCTGGCCGAGCGCATCGGCCGCCCTCTCGCCGGCGCCGTCCTGGCGGCACTGACTTTCATCATCCTGGCCGGCAACGGGTGGATTTATCACGGCGCGGCGATGCGGGAAAGCGAGGAAGTGCGCTACACCGTCGCGGCGCAGCGCGCCGCGCGCGCGCTGTCCGCCAGCGGACTCGACGTCCGGCGCCTTCATCACCTGGACACGCCGGTGACCCTGCAACTGGGCCTGGGCACCTTCCGCCCCTGGATCGGCGAGGATGAGGCATTGCGGCTGGCGGCCGGATCCGAGCCGGCGCTGCTGGCGGTGGAAGCGCCGGAGGATTTTCCGCGCCTGTTCGGACCGGCTGGCCCGGCGCTGAACGAGAAGTTCCGCTGGCAGCCGGACGCCACGGGCAAGGCGGCGGTCATCGTCTACGCCAACGCTGCCGCCGAGGCACAAGCAGCCCGGAGTCCGATCCGATGATGGCGCGGCTGGCAGCATGGGGGCAGCGATCCGGTCCGGTCGTGGCCACCTACGTCGGCAGCCTGCTGCTGTCGCTGGCGGCGCACGCGCGCGGCGATCTCATCGGACGCGATGGCATCCTTTACGTCGAGACGGCGCGGGCATTCCTCGATTTGGGTCTGTGGGCGCCGCATCCGGGCATCGACTGGCAGTTCTTCTCCCTCCTGATGGCGGGCCTGTCAGCCCTGACCGGGCTGGATCTGGCAACGGCCGGCAATCTGCTCAACGCCTTCCTGCTGGCGGGCGCCTGCGCCCTGGCGGTGGCCATGGTTCGGCAGCGCATGCCCGAGGCCGCCTGGGTCGCCGCGCTGGTGGCGCTGGCGATGCCGGGCTACAACGGCTACCGCGACGACCTGATTCGCGAACACGGTTTCTGGTGCTTCAGCATGCTCGCTTTCTGGCTGGCGATGAAATGGCAGGCGCACGGCCGCTGGCGCGAGGCCATCGCCTGCCAGCTGGCGCTCGGCGTCGCCGCCCTGTTTCGCCTGGAAGCGGTGGCCTTCTATCCGGCGCTGATGCTTTGGGCGGGGCTGGCGGCGCCGGCCGGACAGCGGCTGCGGCGCGTGCTCGTGATCGGCGGCCTGCCGCTGGCGGGCGGCCTCCTGGCGGGGATGCTGCTCGGCAGCGGCGCGGTGCCCATGCCCTCCCGGGTGTCCTATTACCTGGATGCCGCCAATCCCCTGCACAAGCTGCACGTCCTCAAGGAAGCGGCCGGCAGGATGTCGGATACGGTTTTCCCGTTCAAGTATTCGCGCGAGGAGGCAGGCTACATCCTGTTCTTCGGCCTGCTGTCGATCATTCCGGTGAAATTCCTCAAGATGACGGGCGTTTTCCTCGTTCCCCTGGCCTACCTGTTCGCCGTCCAGCCGCTGCGCGCCGTGCTGGCGCGCTGGCAGCCGCTGGCCTGGGCCTTCCTCGCCTACCTGCTGGTGCTGGCGGCCTTCGTCACGCACCAGTTCTTCCTCAGCGCCCGCTACGTCAGCCTGCTCAGTCTCCTCGCGATGCCGCTGGCGGCGGCCGGCCTGTTTCTGTTGATGCGGCGTCATCCGCGCTGGAAAGGGCCGATGCTGGCGCTGGCCGTGCTGACCCTGGCAGCCAACGTGATTTCCTTCTCTCCGCGCAAGACGCACATCGTCGAGGCCGGCCGCTGGCTCGGCGCGAATGTTGCGGAGGGCCAGGCTTGCCTGACCAATTCCCGTCTTGCCTACTATGCGGGCTGGCGTGTCGGCGGCATCGTGTTCGAAGGCTCCGATCTTGACAGAATGATTGGCGAGGGCCGGTGCGCTTGGGTGGCCATGGAAGCCGGAAGGAAGGAGAACCCCGACGCCTGGCTGAAGCAGAACCGGCTGCAGGAGGTGCGCCGGTTCGAGAATGCGGCAGGCGACGCGGTCATCATCGCCCGGCGCATGGACTTGCCGCCAGCCCCATCGGCAAGATGAACAGCATGGCTGCCGACGCCGGCGAATCCGTGCGGCTCAGCGTCGTCATTCCCGCGTACAACTACGCACATCTATTGCGCAGGGCGGTCGACTCGGTGATGGCGCAACTGCGGCCGGATTGCGAACTGTTGGTGGTCGATGACGGCTCCACCGATGCCACCCCGCAGTTGCTGGCGGAAGCGGAGGCGCTGCATCGGCCTGGATTTCGCCATCTGCGCCAGGACAATGCCGGCGCTGCGGCGGCGCGCAATGCCGGGCTGCGCCTGAGCCGCGGCGACTATCTGCTGTTCCTGGACGCCGACGACGAACTGCTGCCGGGCGCCCTCGATGCGGTTTGCGCGGCGGTGCAAGCGCAACCCCGCGCCAGCGTGTTCCTGGGCGGCCGTGTCACGCGACGCGCGGACGGTCGCGAGAAATACCATCCGCCGCCCGCTGCACTGGCGCCCGACCTCTGCGAGCGGCTTGCCGACTATCTGCTGCGCAAGAAAATCGGCATGGGCCATGGTTCCACGATAGTCCGGCGCGAGCTGATCGCCCGGCGCCCTTATCCGGAATCGCTTCGCGGCGGCGAGGATATCCCGGTCTTCGCGCACCTCTTCGCTCAGGACGAGTTCGGAACGATAGCGCAGCCGCTGGTGCGCATTCACAAGCATGCCGACAGCCTGCGCCATCTCGCGAGGGATTCCGATGGACGCATGGCACTGCTGATTGACGAAATCTTTCGCGGCCTGCCGGCTTCCTGCGAGAGGATTCGCGGCGCCTATGCGGCGCGTCGCTACCTGTCCCTCTTCAGGATTGCCCTGCGGCAAGGCGCGTATCGCCGCGCCGGCCGCCATTGGCGCGAGGCGGTCCGGCAGGATGCCCGGCAGGCATTCGCCCTCAGGCAGTTCAGAAAAAACCTGAAAGCCGTTCTGGCTGGGCTGCTGCGGCGCAAGGCGGCCTGAGCGCTACTCCCTGCGCAGCCACAGGCTGCCGCCAGGATTCCGGAGGCATAGCGGCATCTTCTCCCGGAAAAAATCCGCATGAAAGCGCTGCATGAAGGTGTTCATGAGGACAATCCGGAAGGCGGCGTTGTACTGCAGGAAGGCCCTCGTCATATAGGCCTCGTTCCATGCCCTTCCCTTGTAGACCCACTCCTTCGGGTACTCGAAGGGATAGAAGACGTCGTGCACGTGGACATGGACCCCGGAGGCGAGCCGCGGCAGGATTTCGAAGAAAAGATGATTCACGTCGCTGCCGGTTTTGCCGACATGGGTGGAATCGATGAAGAGGATGTCGTTGCTCTCGAGTGCCTCGAATGTCGCAAGAGGAACGTCCTGCAGCCGGGAGGGGACGATCCTGATCCTGGCGCGATCGCCCTCCTTGAGCAGCGACTCGAGCAGCGCGGGGTAGGGCTCGATGAAGGTGGTCTCGATCTCCGCGCCGAAGAACAGCTCGCTGGTATCGAGCGTGACGCAGGACGAATAGCCCGAGCCCACCTCGATGAAGCGCCTTGGCCTGACATGACGGATCATGCAATGGAGCAGGATCGCGTCCGAATAGGAGTAGGCGGGGTTATCGAAATGATAGCGCAGCCCTGCTGTCTTTTCCGCCCGGAAGGGCATGCTTTCGTAGTAGCCCGCGAAACTCTCCAGCAACTGCATCTGCTCGGCTTCGCGCATATCGATGCCGGGCAGTTGCCGGGGCGGCGCGCCGAATATCCTGGCCTCGTCGCGGCGAATCTCCTCCGGATCCGGAATCGGGGAATAGAAATGCCCCGGATCGCTTGAGCGCCGCTTTCGTCGCGCACCAGTCAGCAGTTTTCGTAGCAGGGGGTGGGGCATCTTGCGCATTTTCCCGTGAAAGGAGCCTCTTGCCTAGTTCGAGTGCGTTGTGATGCGCTGTTGGCCGCGAATCGTCCGCACCAGATCGTGCGCGATGAGCATGGAGCCCTCCTCGGTGAGATGGCCGTAATCGTAGGCGGACGGAACGATCGCGCTGCCGCTGCCGAAATAGCGCAGGCAGCCCTGCTCGTCGCAGAAAACCGCCAAGGGCGACAAAAAGACGGACTGCCCGCCCGCCAGTTCGCCGATCAACCGGTCCTTGCGCCATGCCGCCTGATCGAGGCCATTGCGTGAGCGCGCCCGCCCGTCGCCGCCCAGGAGGTCGCTCGCCAAGAGGCGGGGCAGGGTCTTGTGCCAGATCGGCACGCTGCCGACGACGATGACGAGCGGATTCCAGCCGGGATCGGCATGCAATGCGGAGAGCGTCGCTTCCAGGCCCCGGCGTATCAGGGCATCCTCAATCCTGAACCAGGCTGCGGCGAGGATGACCGTGTCGGGGCGTTGCGCCCGCAGCGTGGCCAGCGTCCAGTCATTGATCGCCCGGCAATGCGGGGTTATGCGGGACGCCACGCCGAGCAGCGGCGCACAACCGGAAGCCGTCCATTGCGCGACGCTGCCGGCGGCATTGATCCGGTCCAGGCCCGGCCACAGATGCGCGGCATGAGAGTCGCCCCACAGCGCGATGCGCGGCCGGTCGCCGCCGCATGCTTGCGCGAAGCTTTCCGGACCCATGGTGATTTCCAGCAGGCAATGCCTGTCCACCCGGTACAGCGTCACATAATAGTGCTCCTTCGAATAGCGGGCTTCGACCGCGGCGACCGCGTTCGCCTCGGCCAGGCGCGGATGATTCTGGAAGCGCAGCGCCGTCACGCGCTCGCTCTGATAGTGGAAGATGGCGGCCACGGCAAAGGGGGCCAGCACCATGGTCGCGCCGAGCGCCAGCGCCGGGGCCAGTCGATAACGGTTGAGGAAGCGGCGCGCCGGGTTTTCGACCAGGCGAAAGGACAGCCAGCCGAGCAGGACCGAGGCCGCCATGCCGGCGGCGATCCAGGCGCCGTGCTGGCGCGACTGACTTTGGTGCAGCCAGACGACGATGGGCCAGTGCCACAGGTCGATCGAGTAGGACCAGCGGCCGACGGCCTGCACGCGGGCGCCGCCGAGCAGGCGTGTCCTGCCGCCGCTGTCGAGGAGGAGCAGCGCCGCGCCGACGACCGGCAGCAGCGCGGCGAGACCCGGCCAGGGCGTGTCCGGCGTCAGCCACAGGCTGGCCGCAAGGATGGCGGCGAGTCCGGCCGGTTCCCGCCAGCGCAGCTTGCGCGCCAGGCCGTTGCAGGCGTCCTGGTGCACGTAGATCAGCCCGCCGGCGAGCATCTCCCAGGCGCGCGTCGGCAGCAGGAAGAAGGCCTTCGACGGATTGGCGAAGGCCAGCCAGGCCGACCAGGCGAGCGAGGCGAGGAAGACCGCCCACAGCGCGCCGGTCACGCCCG
>CAUJIV010000059.1 GCA_963205435.1 Pseudomonadota bacterium | reverse complement strand
GTCGACGCGGCGCGGCCTGCGCACGCTGTGGTTCGCCGGCTTCGGCCTGCTCGGCGTGGTCGGCCTGAAACTGATGCTGGTGGACACGGCCCACGTGAACACGCTGGGCCGCACGGTGTCGCTGCTTGGCGTGGCGCTGCTGGTGATCGCCGCAAGCTACTTCGCACCGACGCCGCCGAAATCTGCGACGTCTGGCGAGGAAGGCTAACGCAACTTCTCGAGCAGGCCGTCGAGCTGGTCGAGGCTGGAGAAGCCGATGCTGATCTGGCCGGCGCCCTTGGCGCTCACCTTGATCTTCACCTGCGCGCCGAGCGCATCGGCGAGTTCTTCCTCGAGGCGCGCCACGTCGCGGTCTTCCCTTTTCACCGCGGCGGCCTTCTGCTTGGGCGGGTTGAGCTCGTGCTGCACGAGGCGCTCGGCTTCGCGCACCGAGTAGCCCTTGGCGGAAATGCGGTGGGCGAGCTGCACCTGGCTGGCCTTGGCCAGCGGCAGCAGGGCGCGGGCGTGCCCCATGTCGATGTCGCCCGCCATGAGCAGCTCCTGCACGGGGGGCGCCAGCTGCAGCAGGCGCAGCAGGTTGCTGGCGGCGGGGCGCGAGCGGCCGACCGCGTCGGCGGCCTGCTGGTGGGTCATGCCGAACTCGTCGATCAGCCGCTGGATGCCCATCGCCTCTTCCAGCGGGTTGAGGTTCTCGCGCTGGATGTTCTCGATGAGCGACATGGCGAGCGCCGCGTCGTCCGGGATCTCGCGCACCATGGCCGGCACTTCGCGCAGGCCGGCGAGGCGCGCGGCGCGCCAGCGCCGCTCGCCGGCGATGATCTCGTAGCGGCCGCCGTCGACCGGGCGCACGAGGATCGGCTGCATGACGCCCTGGGCCTTGATCGAGGCCGCCAGCTCGTTCAGCGACTCCTGGTCCATGTGGGTGCGCGGCTGGTACTTGCCGGGCTGCAGGCTGTCCACGCTCAGGCTGTCCTGGCGCTGCGGCTCCGTCGCATTGCCGGCGAGCAGGGCGTCGAGCCCGCGGCCGAGGCCCTTCGGTTTTGCGGCCATGTTCGTTTCTCCCTAAAACGTCTTGACGCGTTCGATCATCTCTTCGGCGAAGGCCAGGTAGGCCTGCGAGCCCTTGGCGCCGCGGTCGAACACCACGCCGGGCATGCCGTAGCTCGGCGCCTCGGCCAGGCGCACGTTGCGCGGCACGATCGAACGGAACACCTTGTCGCCGAAGTGCTGCTCGAGCTGGGCGCTGACCTGGCCGGAGAGCGTGCTGCGCGGATCGAACATGACGCGCAGCAGGCCGATGATCTTCAGGTCGGGGTTGAGGTTGGCGTGCACCTTCTTGATGGTGTTCACCAGGTCGGAGAGCCCCTCCAGGGCGTAGTACTCGCACTGCATCGGGATGATGACGCCGTTGGCGGCGCACAGGCCGTTCAGCGTCAGCATGCTGAGCGAGGGCGGGCAGTCGATGAGGACGAAGTCGTAGTCGCCGTCGTGCGCCGCCAGGGCGCGCTTCAGCCGCGTCTCGCGGTGGTCGAGGCCGACCAGCTCGACCTCGGCGCCGGCCAGGTCGCGGTTGGCCGGCAGAAGGTGGTAGTTGCCCGTCGCCGAGACCTGGCGCGCGTCGGCCAGCGACGCAAGGCCGAGCAGCACGTGGTAGACGGAGGTCTTCAGCAGGCGCTTGTCGACGCCGCTGCCCATGGTGGCATTGCCCTGCGGGTCGAGGTCGACCAGCAGCACGCGCTGCCCGCGGGCGGCAAGCGCGGCGGCGAGGTTCACCGTGGTGGTGGTCTTGCCGACGCCGCCCTTCTGGTTGGCGACGGCGAAAATGTACGACACTGCTCCCTCCCCTTATTCTCTTTCCAGGCTGACGAGGTGGCGGCTGCCCTCGACGCCCGGCACGGCCAGCGGCGTCACGGCGGCGACGCGCCAGCCGGCGGGCAGCTGGCCGATTTCCTCGTAAGGGTACACGCCCTTCATGGCCAGCAGCCTGCCGCCTTCGCCGGCGAGATGGCCCGCCAGCCGCGCGAACTCGGCGAGGTCGGAAAAGGCGCGCGAGATCACTGCATCGAACGGCTCCGCCGGCTGCCACGCCTCGACGCGCGCGCAGCAGACGCTGACGTTGTCGAGGCCCAGCTCGATCCTCGCCTGCTGCTGGAAAGCCGACTTCTTCTGGCTCGACTCGACCAGCGTGACCGCCAGGTCCGGCCGGGCGATGGCCAGCGGAATGCCCGGCAGGCCGCCGCCGCTGCCGACATCGGCGAGGCTTTTCGCCGCGGCCAGATGCGGCAGCACCGCCAGCGAATCGAGCAGGTGATGGCTGATCACCTGCGCCTCGTCGCGCAGCGCGGTGAGGTTATACACCTTGTTCCACTTCGCCAGCAGCGCGGCGAAGGCGAGCAGCTTCTCGCGTGCCGCAGGCGGCAAGCCGAGGCCGAGTTCTCCGAGGCCGCGCTCGAGTTGCTGCGCCGCCGTCACGCGCTCTTGCGCGCCGGGGCGCGCCGCTTCAGGTGCACCAGCAGCAGCGAGATGGCGGCCGGCGTGACGCCCTGGATGCGCGAGGCCTGGCCGAGGGTCTGCGGCCTGTGCTCGTCGAGCTTCTGCTGCACCTCGATCGACAGGCCGCGCACGGCGCGGTAATCGAGATGCTCGGGCAGGGGCAGGTCTTCCTGCTCGCGGCCCCTGGCGATCTCGTCGGCCTGGCGCTCGATGTAGCCCTGGTATTTGGCCTGGATCTCCAGCTGCTCGATCACGCGGGCATCGCTCACCGCCTCCCCGGCGCCGGGCAGGGTCATCAGGCTGGCGTAGCTGACCCCGGGCCGGCGCAGCAGCTCGGCCAGGCTGTATTCGCGCTCGAGCGGCTTGCCCAGCACGCGCTCGGCGCTGGCGGCGTCGACGATTTTCGGATTCACCCAGGTCGACTTCAGCCGTTCCTGCTCGCGGGCGATGGCGTCGCGCTTGCGGCTGAAGGCCTCCCAGCGCGCGTCGTCGACGATGCCGAGGCGTCGGCCGGCCTCGGTCAGGCGCAGGTCGGCGTTGTCCTCGCGCAGGCTGAGGCGGTATTCGGCGCGGCTGGTGAACATGCGGTAGGGCTCGGAAACGCCGCGCGTGACGAGATCGTCGACCAGCACGCCGAGATAGGCTTCGTCGCGGCGCGGCCACCAGGGCGCCTCGCCGCGCGCCTGGCGGGCGGCATTGAGGCCGGCAAGCAGCCCCTGGGCGGCCGCCTCCTCGTAGCCGGTGGTGCCGTTGATCTGGCCGGCGAAGAACAGCCCGCGGATGGCGCGGGTCTCCAGGGAGGCCTGCAGCCCGCGCGGGTCGAAGTAATCGTACTCGATGGCGTAGCCGGGGCGCAGGATGTGGGCATGCTCGAGGCCGGGGATGGAGCGCACCAGCTCGAGCTGGACATCGAAGGGCAGGCTGGTGGAAATGCCGTTCGGGTAGATCTCGTGCGTGTCGAGGCCTTCCGGCTCGAGGAAGACCTGGTGACTGGCCTTGTCGGCGAAGCGGTGGATCTTGTCCTCGATGGAAGGACAGTAGCGCGGGCCGACGCCCTCGATGACGCCGGTGAACATCGGCGAGCGGTCGAGCCCGGCGCGGATGATGTCGTGGCTGCGCGCGGTGGTCTGGGTAATCCAGCAGGGCAGCTGGCGCGGATGGCTGGCGGGATCGCCGAGGAAGGAGAACACCGGCACCGGGTCGTCGCCCGGCTGACGGGTCATCCGGGAGAAGTCGATGCTCCTGCCGTCGAGACGCGGCGGCGTGCCGGTCTTCAGCCGCCCGGCGGGCAGCTCCAGCTCGCGCAGGCGCGCCGCCAGGCTGACCGCCGGCGGATCGCCGAAGCGGCCGGCGCGAAAATGCTCGAGGCCGACGTGGATCAGGCCGTTGAGAAAGGTGCCGGCCGTCAGCACCACGGTTTTGGCCTCGAAGCGCAGGCCAAGTTGGGTGACGACGCCGCCGACCCTGTCGCCGCAGAGAATCAGGTCGTCGGCGGCTTGCTGGAAGAGGCTGAGCTTGGGCTGGTTCTCCAGCCGGCGGCGAATCGCCGCCCGGTACAGCGCGCGGTCGGCCTGGGCGCGGGTGGCGCGCACGGCGGCGCCCTTGCTCGAATTCAGGATGCGGAACTGGATGCCGGCCTCGTCGGTGGCTGCCGCCATGGCGCCGCCAAGGGCATCGATTTCCTTGACGAGATGGCCCTTGCCGATGCCGCCGATCGACGGGTTGCAGGACATCGCGCCCAGCGTCTCGATATTGTGCGTCAGCAGCAGCGTGCGGCAGCCGCTGCGCGCGCTGGCCAGCGCCGCCTCGGTGCCGGCGTGACCGCCGCCGATGACGATGACGTCGTAACGGACCGGGTAGAGCATTTCTCTTCGATTGCCTCGGGGAGGCGCCATGATACGTGAGCCGGTTGCAAAAAAACAGGGAAATGTTTCACGTGAAACATTTCCCTGTTTTGTCTTGTGGTTAGCAGACTTACTGCTTGTTTCCGCCCAATCCAAGATAGGTTTCGACGATGCGGGGATCGTCGGCGAGGGCGCGGCTCTCGCCTTCGAGGGCAATCACCCCGGTTTCGAGGACATAACCGTAATCGGCGATTTGCAGGGCGGCACGCGCATTCTGCTCGACCAGCAGGATGGCCACCCCGGTCTGCTTGAGGTCGGCGATGATGTGGAAGATCTCGCGCACGATGAGCGGCGCGAGGCCGAGGCTGGGCTCGTCGAGCATCAGCAGCTTGGGCTTGGCCATCAGGGCGCGGCCGACGGCCAGCATCTGCCGCTCGCCGCCGGACAGGGTGCCGGCCAGCTGGGCGCGGCGCTCCTTCAGCCGCGGGAAGGTCTTGAAGACCTGCTCCATGGTCTCGCCCTGGCCGCGGTCGCCGGCCCGGTAGCGCTGGAAGGCCCCGAGCAGGAGGTTGTCCTCGACGCTCATCTCGCCGAACAGCTCGCGCTTCTCCGGCACCAGGGTCATGCCTTTCGAGACGAGATACTCGACCTCGATGTCGCGCTGCACCTCGCCCTGGAAGCGGATCTCTCCCTTCGAGGCCAGCAGGCCCATGATGGCGGAGAGCATGGTGGTCTTGCCGGCCCCGTTGGGCCCGATCACCGTGACGATCTTGCCGGCCTCGACCTGGAGATTGACGTGATGGACGGCCTCGACCTTGCCATAGGAGACGCTGAGATCCTTGACCTCGAGAATCGGCGCGGCCATCACTCCACCCCCCCGAGGTAGGCTTCCAGCACCACCGGGTCGCGCTGCACTTCCTCGGGCAGGCCCTCGGAGATCTTTTCGCCAAACTCCATGACGACGACCCGGTCGGCCAGACCCATGACGAAATCCATGTCGTGCTCCACCAGCAGGATGCCCATGCCCTCGCCGCGCAGTTTGCGCAAGAGGTCGGCCAGGGCCTGCTTTTCCATGTAGCGCAGGCCGGCCGCGGGCTCGTCGAGCAGCAGCAGGCAGGGATCGACGCAGAGGGCGCGGGCGATCTCGAGCACGCGTTGCTGGCCCAGCGGCAGGCTGCCGGCCTCGTCGAACAGGCAGTCGCCCAGGCCGACCCGCTCCAGCTGGCGCCTGGCCTCGGCCAGCAACCGCGCCTCTTCGGCCCGCTCGAGATGCAGGGAAGCGGCCAGCACGCCCTTGCTGCCGCGCAGGTGGGCGCCGAGGGCGACGTTCTCGAGGACGCTCATGGTCGGCAGCAGGCGCACGTGCTGGAAAGTGCGGCCCATGCCGCGCCGGGCGATTTCGCGCGATCGCAGGTGGTCGACGCGCTCGCCTAGGAAGCGAACCTCCCCGGAAGTGACCGGATCGACGCCCGAGATGCAGTTGAACATGGTGCTCTTGCCGGCGCCGTTCGGCCCGATCAGGGCCATCACCTCGCCGGCCTTCACCGTCAGGTCCATGTTGTTGTTGGCGATGAGGCCGCCGAAGTGCTTGCTCGCTCCCTTGACCTCCAGCAGCAGGGTACCGATCGCCGGAAGCTGGCGCTGCGGCAGGGGCTCGGCCTGGGCGATTTCACGGCGCCGCGCCGCCTTGACCGGAACCAGGCGCAGCAGCAGGGGCCAGATGCCATCGCGCATGCGCTGCAGGACGAAGATCATCAGGATGCCGAAGACGATGGCCTCGAAGTTGCCGCTCTGCCCAAGCAGCCGCGGCAGCAGATCCTGCAGCCACTGCTTGAGCACGGTGATGACGCCGGCGCCGACGATGGCCCCCCAGACATGGACCACGCCGCCGACCACCGCCATGAACAGGTATTCGATGCCGATGTGCAGGCCGAACGGCGTCGGGTTCACGAAGCGCTGCAGGTGGGCGTAGAGCCAGCCGGAAACGCAGGCAAACAGCGCGGCGATGAGGAATATCACCGTCTTGCTGCGCGCCGTGTTGACGCCCATGCTCTCGGCCATCAGGCTGCCGCCCTTGAGGGCGCGGATGGCGCGGCCTTCGCGCGAGTCGAGCAGGCTCTGCGTCGCCAGCACGGCGGCCAGCAGCACGGCCCAGATCAGGTAATAGAACTCCCGCCCGGTGTTCAGTTCGTAGCCGAACAGGCCGAGCACGGGAATGCTGGTCAGTCCGGTGTGGCCGCCGAGGAAATCGAGGTTGCCGAACAGGAAATACAGGCTGATGCCCCAGGCGATGGTGCCAAGCGGCAGGTAATGCCCGGAAAGCCGCAGCGTCAGGAAGCCGAGGAACAGCGCCACCACCGCGGTGATGGCCAGCCCGACCAGCAGGGCCAGCCAGGGCGAGACAGCGTGCGCCGTGCTCAGATAGGCGGTGGTATAGGCGCCAAGACCGACGAAGGCCGCCTGGCCGAAGGACATCAGGCCGCCGACCCCGGTCAGCAGCACCAGACCGAGCGTGACGATGGCATACAGGCCGATGTAGTTCAGCAGGGTGATGTAGAACTCCGGCAGGATCGCCGGACCGAGCACGAGCAGCGCCAGGAAAACCAGCAGGGGAAGGCGCTGCCTCATTCCTCTTCCTCCACGTGGTGCGAGGTCAGCGAGCGCCACAGCAGGACCGGAATGATCAGTGTGAACACGATGACTTCCTTGAAGGCGCTGGCCCAGAAGGACGAAAAGGATTCGAGCAGGCCGACCAGGATGGCTCCCGCGGCGGCAAGCGGATAGCTGGCCAGCCCGCCGATGATGCCGGCAACGAAGCCCTTGAGGCCGATGAGGAAGCCGGTATCGTAGTAGATCGTGGTGATCGGCGCGATGAGGATGCCGGAAAACGCGCCGATGCCGGCGGCCAGCGTGAAGGAAAGCTTGCCGGCCATGGTGCTGGAAATGCCCATCAGGCGCGCGCCGACCCGGTTGATGGCGGTGGCGCGCAGGGCCTTGCCGTACAGCGTGCGCTCAAAAAAAACGTAGAGCGCGACGATCAGGACGGCGCTGGCGCCGAGCACCCACAGCGTCTGGCCATTGACGACCAGGCCGCCCAGCTGGAACTGGGCTTCGCTGAAGGGCGGCGTGCGCGAGCCTTCGGCGCCGAAGAACAGCAGGCCGAGGCCGACCATCGCCGTGTGCACCGCCACCGAAACGATGAGCAGGACCAGCACCGAGGCTTCGGCCACCGGCTGGAAGGCCAGCCGGTAGACCATCGGCCCGAGCGGCACGACGATCGCCAGCGTCAGGACGACCTGGATCGCCAGCGGCAATTTGTCCGATTCCAGCCAGAACACCAGGCCGGCCACGATTGCCGGCAAGGCCAGATTCCACAGCACGATGCGCCCGATGCGGCCCAGTGCCCCGGCACGCACGGCGATGACGATGTCGATGGCCGCCACTACCGCGCCGGCCGCCAGCAGGAACCACAGCGTTCCCGGCGTCCTGCCGGTCTGGAACGCC
Organism: Pseudomonadota bacterium; assembly: GCA_963205435.1. Lineage (GTDB taxonomy): Bacteria > Pseudomonadota > Gammaproteobacteria > Burkholderiales > Rhodocyclaceae > Desulfobacillus. The sequence goes on along the minus strand of CAUJIV010000059.1, from coordinate 27,639 downwards.
GCCAGGGTCAGGGCGCCATAGGAAACGAACTCGCCCTGGGGAATGTAGATGACGCGGGTGACGGCGAACACCAGAACCAGGGCCAGCGCCAGCAGGGCATAGATGGCGCCGTTGACGATGCCATCCTGGCCGAGAAGCAGTGCGATTTGCAGATTCATTGTTGTTTGTTGGCTTGGCTGCCGGCAAGGAAAGGGCGCCGTGCGAACGGCGATGATACCGCACCGCCCGCACCTGCGCCCTTCGTCTTGCGCGCTTCCTGCGCTTCCGGCTGCCTGCCGCCCGATGGGGCGGCAGGATCAGCCGGCCCCGCCTGCTACTTCTGCAGCACCCACTTGCCGTTCTCGATCTTGACCATGACGCGCGCGCGCTGGTCGAGGCCGAGATGGTCGGTCGGCGACATGCTGAACACGCCGTGCGCGCCATAGACTTCCTTGAGGCCTTCCAGCGCGTCGCGCAGGGCGGCGCGGAACTCCTTCGTGCCCGGCTTGGCCTTCTTCAGCGCGACCGGCGCGGCATGCGCCAGCAGCACGCCGGAATCCCAGCCGTGCGCGCCGAAGGTGGACACGCTGCCCGGGCCGTGCGCCTTCTCGTACTTGTTGATGTACTCCAGCGCCGACTTCTTCACCGGGTTGGAGTCGGGCAGCTGGGCGGCGACGAGCACCGGACCGGCGGGCAGGTAGGTGCCCTCGCAGTCCTTGCCGCAGACGCGCAGGAAGTCGTTGTTGGCGACGCCGTGCGTCTGGTACATGACGCCCTTGTAGCCTTTTTCCTTCAGCGCCTTCTGCGGCAGGGCCGACGGCGTGCCCGCGCCGGCCACCAGCACGGCATCCGGATTGGCCGACATCATCTTCAGGACCTGGCCGGTCACCGAGGTGTCGGTGCGGGCGTAGCGCTCGTTGGCGACGACCTTGATTTTGCGCGCCTCGGCGACCTTGCTGAACTGCTGCCACCAGCCCTCGCCGTAGGCGTCGGCGAAGCCGATGAAGGCAACCGACTTGATGCCATGGTTGTTCATGTGCTCGACGATGGCAGTGGCCATCTGCAGGTCGTTCTGCGGCGTCTTGAAGACCCAGTGCTTCTTGGCGTCCACGGGCTCGACGATGGCCGCGCCGGCCGCCATCGAGATCATCGGCGTCTGCGCCTCCGCGACGGGATCGATCATCGCCAGGGAAACCGGCGTCGTGCTCGAGCCGAGGATGATGTCAACCTTGTCCTCGCTGGTCAGCTTGCGCACGTTCTTGACGGCCGTGGTGGTGTCCGAGCCGTCGTCGAGAACGATGTAGTTCACCTTCTCGCCGCCGATGGTGGCCGGCATCAGGGCGACGGTATTCTTCTCGGGAATGCCGAGCGAGGCGGCCGGGCCGGTGGCCGATACCGTGACGCCGACGGTGATGTCGGCATGGGCAAGACTGACCGCTCCGGCGGAGAGCAGCGCGGCAAAAAGTGTTTTGGTCCTCATGATTCCTCCATAAAAAAACAGGGTGCAGCGCTTTCTCTGGCTAGCGCCTTCGATAATCATACAATCTATGCATCGGCAGGCAAAATTTCTTTGCGCCGCCCGCCAGAGGCTTTTTTGGTTTAATGTTCAAACAATTGGCGCACGTCATGCATGATACAAGAAAGATCGCATGCGTGTCCAATGTTGAATCACAATCCGGATCGTTCCGGCGTTCGCCTCATCGGAAGGTGTCCCAGCTGAACTTCAGGATCAGCGCGCAAGAAGCCAGCAGGAACACGCCTCGCACCATGCCCGCGCCATGGCGCAGAGCGAGATGCGAACCGGTCACGGCGCCTGCGACATTGAACACGGCCATGGCCAGTCCGGTAGCGATCATGACATCGGCGTGAAAACCGAAAAACGCCAGGGCCGAAAGATTGGTGCCGACATTGACGATCTTGGCCGAGGCCGAGGCACGCAGGAAATCCAGCCCGAAAAAGCGGACGAACATGAAGATCAGGAAGCTTCCCGTTCCCGGGCCGAAGAAGCCATCGTAGAAACCGATCAGGCCGCCGAAAAACAGGGCAAGCAGGAATTCCCGCAGGCCTCGCCGGCGATAGCGATCGCCGATGCCGAGATCCTTTTTCACGAAGGTGTATGCCGTCATGACGACGAGCAGCGCCAGCATCAGGGGCCGCAGCCAGGCCTTCGGCAGCAAGGTCACGGTCATGGCGCCAAGATAGGAAGAAGCGAGGGCCGAGGCAGCCAGCGGCAGGACGGCGGTCCAGGGTATGTCGATACGTCGGGCATAACGCCAGGCCGCACTCGCCGTGCCGAATATCGCGGACAACTTGTTGGTACCGAAAAGCGTCGCGGGCGATGCGCCAGGAACGACGCTGAAAAGCGCCGGAATCTGGATCAGGCCGCCGCCACCGACGACTGCATCGACCAGTCCAGCCAAGAATGCTGCGGCGCACAAAAAAAGGATTCCGGCCAGTTCCACGTGGAACAATCCTGTCGCTTACTTGCCGATGCAGAACCCGGAGAAAATCTCTCCCAGAAGGTTGTCACTGGTGAATTCCCCGGTGATGCTGGAGAGGGCTCGCTGGGCCAGGCGCAGTTCCTCGGCGCAGAGTTCAAGCCTGTCCGGACGACTCGCGGCCGCTAGCACGCGGGACGATGCGGCCTCGATCGCCGCAAGGTGCCGGTTGCGGGCGAGGAAGACATCTTCGCTATCCGCTTGCCCACCGGCGACTCGCAGGAGCTCCTGTTCCAGCAGGGGGATGCCGGCACCGGTCAGAGCCGACAGCCAGAGGGTGGTTTTCCCGTCCGTTGCGATCTTTCCGGCATCATGGCCGGTCAGGTCGCACTTGTTCATGACGACCAGCCGCTCGATGCCGTGCGGCAGTTTCGCGAGGATCATGCTGTCGTCCTCGGCCATCCCCTGGCGCGCATCCAGCAGATGCAGAACCACGTCGGCCTGCGCGATTTCCTGCCAGCTCCTGGCGATGCCAAGCTGCTCGACTTCGTCACCGTCTTCCCGCAGACCGGCCGTGTCGATGATCTGCAGGGGAATGCCATCGATGGCGATGGTTTCTCGCAGGGCATCACGCGTCGTCCCGGGCACGGCGGACACGATGGCGCGCTCTTCACCGGCCAGACGATTCAGCAGGCTGGACTTGCCAACATTGGGCTGGCCAACCAGGACGACGCGCAGTCCGGTGCGCAAGATGCTGCCTCTTTGCGCACCTCTCAGCATTCGCTCGAGGCGTTCCGCCAGTTCGGCCAGACGGCAGGACAGCTCGCCGCCCTCCTCGAGGAAGCCGGCGTCCTCCTCCGGAAAATCGAGGGATGCCTCGATACGCACGCGCAAGGCGACCAGTCGGTCCGCGATATCATGGATGGCGCGGGAAAATTCCCCGGACAGCGAGCGCGTCGCCGAGCGGGCCGCGGCCGCGGTGGAAGCCTCGATCAGATCGGCGACCGCCTCGGCCTGGGCCAGATCGAGCTTGCCGTTGAGATAGGCGCGCAGGGTGAATTCGCCGGGCGCCGCCAGACGAGCTCCCAGTTCCTGGCAGCGCTGCAGCAGCATCTGCATCACGACCGGCCCACCGTGGCCCTGCAATTCCAGGACATCTTCGCCGGTGTAGGAGCGGGGCGCAGGAAAGAAGAGGGCGATCCCTTCGTCGATCACCGTTCCCGCACCGTCAAGAAAACGGCATCGAGTGGCGATGCGAGGCTCGAGGGTGCGTTCCGTCAGATGGCGGCCGAACTGCTGCAGTTCGGGCCCGGAGAGTCGCACAATGCCGATGCCGCCGCGCCCTGGCGGGGTGGCGATGGCGGCAATCCGCTCAGCTGGCTTTTGGCTTGGCACCCTCAATCGAGCGCGTGATGTGCCACTGCTGAGCGATCGACAGGACGTTGTTGACCGTCCAGTAGAGCACCAGGCCGGCCGGGAACCAGAGGAACATGAAGGTGAACACGATCGGCATGACCATCATCACCTTGGCCTGGATCGGGTCGGGAGGCGTCGGATTCAGGCGCATCTGCACCAGCATCGATGCCCCCATGATGATCGGCAGGACGTAATAGGGGTCCTTGGTCGACAGATCGTGAATCCAGAACATCCAGGGCGCATTGCGCATCTCGACGCTGCCCAGCAGGACCCAGTAGAGCGCGATGAAAACCGGAATCTGCACGAGGATGGGCAGGCAGCCGCCCAGCGGATTGATCTTCTCCTTGCGGTAGAGCTCCATCATTTCCTGGTTCATGCGGTTGCGGTCGGATGAGAACTGCTCCTTGATTTTCATCATCTTGGGCGTGACCAGCTTCATCTTGGCCATGGAGCGGTAGCTGGCCGCCGAAAGCGGAAAGAAGACCCCCTTGATGAGCACCGTCAGCAGGATGATCGACCAGCCCCAGTTGCCGACGACGCGGTGGATCAGCTCGAGCAGCCAGTAAATGGGCGAGGCAATGACTGTCAGCCAGCCGTAGTCGACGACCAGGTCGAAACCGGGGGCGATTTTCTTGAGATTGGCCTGCTCCTGCGGGCCGGCATAAAGGGGAACATCGATGCGCGTCGACTGCCCCGGGGTCAGCGTCGGCAGCGGCAGGATGATTCCTGCGGAAAACAGGTTGCTGCCGATTTTGCGCGCAAAAAACTCCCGTTCTTCATGGCCCTGCGGTATCCAGCCGGCAACGAAATAGTGCTGCACCATGGCGAGCCAGCCGTCATGGGCCTTTTGCACGAACTTGGCCTTGCCCTTGTCGATTTCGGAAAACTCGATCTTCTGGAACTTGCCTTCGTCGGTATAGACGGCCGGCCCTGTGAAGGTGGCGATATTGGTCATGCTGCGCTCCGGCACCGTTCCGTCACGCGTGAACTGGAAGTAGGCAAAGGCCGCCAGCGGCTCGCTGCCCTGGTTGGCAATCTCGTAGACGATGTCGATCTGATAGCTGCCGCGATGAAAGAGGTAGGTCTTGGCGACCTGCGTTCCGCCGGATGTGCGCGCCTCGAGCCGAACTTCGATCTTGTCCTCGCCCGGCTTCATCTCGTAGTTTCCGGGCATCAGCCGAAATTCCGTCTTGTGATTCGGCAGGCCTTCCCCGATCAGGCCGGTCTGGGCGACGTAAGTGCCGGTGGCGCCGGACTCCATCAGGACGAAGTCGCGGGTCTTGTCGTCCGTTGCGCGGTGTCGCACCAGCTCCAGCCGGTCCAGGCTGCCGCCGATGGATGAAATCTCGGCAACATAATTGTCCGTCCTGACGATTGCCTTGGTCCCCCCAGCGGCGGTAGCCGGAAGAGCGGGCACTTCGGCCGGAGAGGCAGCGGGAGAGGAAAGAGCTGCAGGAACCGGACTTTCGGGAACACCCTGGTCGCGGCCGGCGGCCGCCTGGCCCGCTGCGCCGGGGCTGCCTCCCTGCGAAACCGACGCTTCATGCCGCTGCCAGCCGTCCCAGAGCATGAACAGGGAAAAGATGAAAACCAGCAGGAGAATCAAGCGTTGATTGTCCATCTGTCAGCTCGCAGGCTCGTTGAGTCTCAAGGAACGGGGTCGTATCCGCCCGCATGCCAGGGATGGCATCGTGCAACACGCCTGATGGCAAGCCAGCTTCCTCTCCAGCCACCATGCTTTTCCAGCGCTTCGATGGCATATTCCGAGCAGCTGGGGTGAAAACGGCAGTTCTGACCCAGAAGGGGACTTATCGCCAGACGATAGGCGCGAAAGACCAGGATGAAAAGTTTTCTCATTGCATCAGACGAGAAAAGAGCCCGTCGATATCGAGCCGCAAACCCCGCCGATCCGGCTTGTCGATCCGGGAAGACAGCCGAACGATGATATCCAGCGTCGGCAGCTTGCATCGGCACAGCCGGAAGGATTCTCGCACAATGCGCCTCGTCAGATTACGATCCACCGCGGATCGGGCGTGTTTTTTTGCGACGATCAGGCCGAGGCGTGCCGAACCGGCCTCGTTCGGCCGGTAGGATAGATCGAAATATTTGCCGCGGATTGTCTTGCGGGATGCAAAAACGGATGAAAAATCATCCGTTTTCAATAAGCGATGGGCGCTGCGGAAGCCGAGTCTGCCGTCCGCCGCAACCACCTCACGCGCCGAGGCGCGCGCGTCCCTTGGCCCTGCGGGCGCGGATAACGGCACGTCCCCCGCGGGTACGCATGCGAACGAGGAAACCATGCGTCCTTTTTCTGCGAACGACTGAGGGCTGGTAGGTTCTTTTCATGGTCGCCGTCAAAACAGGATAAACGCAGAATTACATAATGTTATTGCCTTACTGTCAAGGGTTTTTTTTTGCTTGGCCTGTGGATAACTTTAAAGATCCCGGCTAGAATTCGAAACTGCGTTCCAAGAGGTTCGGGAGGCTTCTTGACGTAGCCGGTCCCCTTCCCCCAGCAAGAAGCAATTATTTGTTTTAAAAGAATATATTTAAACAGGCCGAGTGCTTGCCGCGCCATTTATTTCTGCAATGAACGCCTTCTGGTCTTCCTGCCTTCAGCAACTCGAGCAAGAATTGCCTCCCCAGCAGTTCAACACCTGGATCCGTGCGCTTCGCCTCGAGGAGGAAGGGGAGCACGACCAGGGTGACCTGAAAATCATTGCCCCGAACCGATTCGTCCTGCAATGGGTGCGCGAACGCTACCTGCATCGACTGGAAGACATGGCGCGGCAATTCTTCACCGAGCCGGTGCATATCAGCCTCGACCTGTCCAATTCCGCGGCCACGGATTCGCGGCCCGTGGCCGCCAGCAGCCAGACCGGGCTTGCCGCAGCGCGTACCGCCACCGAACCCGTCTTGCCACTACCGGGGGGGGAGGTCAACTACGAGAAGACCCGCCTCAACCCGATGTTCACCTTCGACACCCTGGTCACGGGACGCGCCAACGACCTTGCGCGCGCCGCAGCCCATCAGGTTGCACTCAATCCGGGCATCTCCTACAACCCGCTGTTCGTTTATGGCGGCGTCGGCCTTGGCAAGACCCACCTGATTCACGCCTTGGGCAACGAGGTCTGCCGGCAAAACCCGGAGAAGACCATTCGCTACGTCCATGCGGAAGACTATTACGCCGACGTGGTGCGTGCCTACCAGCAGAAATCCTTCGACGTCTTCAAGCGCTACTACCGCTCCCTCGACCTGCTGCTGATCGACGACATCCAGTTCTTCAACAACAAGAATCGCACGCAGGAGGAGTTTTTCTACGCCTTCAACGCGCTGATCGAGGCGAAGAAGCAGATCGTCATTACCTGCGACACCTACCCGAAGGACATCACCGGGCTGGAAGACCGCCTGATTTCGCGCTTCGACTGGGGCCTGACCGTCGCCATCGAGCCGCCCGAACTGGAGATGCGGGTGGCCATCCTGAAGAAGAAGGCCGAAGCGGAACGCGTCGAGGTCAACGACGACGTCGCCTTCCTCATCGCCAAGCACCTGCGCTCGAACGTGCGCGAACTGGAAGGCGCCCTGAAGAAGGTGCTGGCCTTCGCCCGTTTCCACGGCAAGCCGATCAATCTCGAAGTGGCCAAGGAAGCCCTCAAGGACCTGCTCGGCGCGCACAACCGCCAGATCACCTTCGAATCCATCCAGAAGACCGTCGCCGAGTACTACAAGATCAAGGTCTCCGACATGCACTCGAAGAAGCGCACGCGCATCATTGCCCGCCCGCGCCAGATCGCCATGTGGCTGGCCAAGGAACTGACACCGCACAGCCTGCCCTCGATCGGCGAGGCCTTCGGCGGCAGGGATCACACGACCGTTCTCCATGCCTGTCGTACAATCTCGGATCTGCGCCAGAAGGACACTTCCATCAACCACGACCTGCTGGTCCTGACCCAGGTTCTCAAGGGCTAGGTTGTTCAGGGCGACAGAGGGTGTACAGAACGTTGACAATTTGTGGACAAGCACCGGATTTCGAACAAGAGTGATTTCCTTCAACAAACGATCCACATGCCCTGCGCAGGCTGCCAGGACATTTTTCAGGTGCCAACCAACTGATCAGATTACATTTGGCATGGTTATCCACAAGCTGGACGGGTGTTCTAATATCTAATTGGAGATTTATATATGCTCCTTGTAAAGGCCCCTCGCGACAACATCCTGGCGCCGCTGCAGTCGGTATGCGGCATCGTGGAGAAGCGACACACCCTGCCTATTCTTTCCAACGTCCTAATCGAAAAGGACGGCGAATTCCTGACCTTGCTGACGACCGACATCGAGATCCAGATCAGGACGCAGGCTGCCGGGGCGGCCGGCACCGAGAAGACCGCGGTCACGGTCAGTGCGAGAAAGCTGCAGGACATCCTGCGCTCCCTGCCCGAGGGCGTGGATGTCAGCATGGACATGAGCGACAAGAGGATGCAGATTCGCGCCGGCAAGAGCCGCTTCAGCCTGCAGACGCTGCCGGCCGAGGACTATCCGCGCATGGCGCCGGGCGGCGAGCAGCAAGTCGAACTCAAGCTGACGCAGAAGCAGTTCAAGCGACTGCTTGGACTTGTCCAGTACGCCATGGCGCAGCAGGACATCCGCTACTACCTGAACGGCCTGCTGCTGGTGGTGACCGGCGACGAATTGCGCGCCGTCGCCACCGACGGCCACCGGCTGGCGTTCGCCAGCGAGCGGCTGGCGGAGACCCTGCCGCGCTGCGAAGTCATCCTGCCGCGCAAGGCGGTCCTCGAACTGTCGCGCCTGCTGGCCGACAACGACGATGCCGTCGACATCAGTCTCGCATCCAGCCAGGCCCGCTTTCGCTTCGGCGGCGTCGAGCTGGTGTCGAAGCTGATCGACGGCAAGTTTCCGGAGTACGAGCGGGTCATCCCGCAAAACCACAACAAGCTGGTCAGCGTGCCGAGGATCACCCTGCTGCAATCGCTGCATCGGGCCGCCATCCTGACAAATGAAAAATTCCGCGGCGTGCGCCTGGTGCTGGCGCCGGGCAGCCTGAAGATCATCAGCAGCAACACCGACCAGGAGGAAGCGCAGGAGGAAATCGAGATCGACTACGATGCCGAGGCCATCGACATCGGCTTCAACGTCACCTATCTCCTCGACGTGCTCAACAACGTGTCGAACGACAGCATCGAGGTCCGCCTGGCCGATGTCAACTCGAGCGCCCTGATCACCCTGCCGGGCAACGACAGCTTCAAGTACGTCGTCATGCCGATGCGCATATGACAGATGAAGGAAAGATGACGGAAGAAAAGGCCGCCGCCGCGCCGGCCGACACTGGCGGTTACAACGAGGATTCGATCCAGCAGCTCGAGGGGCTCGAGGCGGTGCGCCTGCGGCCCGGCATGTACATCGGCGACACCTCGGACGGCACCGGCCTGCACCACATGGTGTTCGAGGTGGTCGACAACGCGATCGACGAGGCGCTGGCCGGCTACTGCGACGACATCGTCATCACCATCCATCCGGACAACTCGATTTCGGTCGCCGACAACGGCCGCGGCATTCCCACCGGCATCAAGTACGACGACCGCCAGGAGCCGAAGCGCTCGGCCGCCGAGATGGCCATGACCGGACTGCATTCGGGCGGCAAGTTCGATTCCAATTCCTACAAGGTTTCCGGCGGCCTGCACGGCGTCGGCGTCTCCTGCGTCAACGCGCTGTCGAAATGGCTGCGCCTGACGATCCGGCGCAACGGCAGGAAGCATTTCATGGAATTCCAGCGCGGCCAGGTCGTCGGTCGCCTGATCGAGGTGCACGACGGCGTCGAGGTCAGCCCGCTCAGGGTGATCGGCGATGCCTCCGGCACGGGAACGGAAGTGCATTTTCTCGCCGACGAGGAGATTTTCGGCACGGTCGAGTTTCACTACGACATCCTTGCCCGGCGGTTGCGCGAGCTTTCCTTCCTCAACAACGGCGTCAAGATCAAGCTGGTCGACCAGCGCGCCGGCAAGGAGGAGAACTTCGCCTTTTCCGGCGGCGTCAAGGGCTTCGTCGACTACATCAACCGCACCAAGAATGTCCTCCATCCGACGGTGTTCCATGCCACCGGCGAATCGCTCCTGCCGAACGGCGGCGTCATTGGCGTCGAAGTGGCGATGCAGTGGAACGATTCCTACGCCGAGCAGGTGCTGTGCTTCACCAACAACATCCCGCAGGCCGACGGCGGCACGCACCTGACCGGCCTGCGTCATGCCATGACTCGCGTCATCAACAAGTACATCGAGGAAAACGACATCGCGCGCAAGGCGAAGATCGACATCTCCGGCGACGACATGCGCGAGGGGCTCGGCTGCGTGCTGTCGATCAAGATGCCCGATCCGAAATTCGCCTCGCAGACCAAGATGAAACTGGTCTCCTCGGAAGCGCAGCCGGCCGTCCAGGAAATCGTCGCCGCGCGGCTGGCCGAGTTTCTCCTCGAGCACCCGGCCGATGCGCGGATCATCACCGGCAAGATCGTCGAGGCGGCGCGGGCGCGCGAGGCGGCGCGCAAGGCGCGCGAGATGACCCGGCGCAAGGGCGTTCTCGACGGCATCGGCCTGCCCGGCAAGCTGGCGGACTGCCAGGAGAAGGACCCGGCCCTGTGCGAGCTGTATCTGGTCGAGGGCGACTCGGCCGGCGGCTCGGCCAAGCAGGGACGCGATCGCAAGTTCCAGGCCATCCTGCCGCTGAAGGGCAAGATCCTCAACGTCGAGAAGGCGCGCTTCGACAAGCTGATCTCTTCGCAGGAGATCGCCACCCTCATCACGGCGCTCGGCACCGGCATCGGCAAGGGCGACGACTACAAGCCGGAGAAACTGCGCTATCACCGCATCATCATCATGACCGACGCGGATGTCGACGGCGCCCACATCCGCACCCTGCTGCTGACCTTTTTCTACCGGCAGATGCGCGAGCTGGTCGAGCGCGGCCACATCTACATCGCCCAGCCGCCGCTCTACAAGATCCGGCACGGCAAGAGCGAGCGCTACATCAAGGACGACCACGAGCTGAACCAGCACCTGCTGCGGCTCGCCCTCGAGGGCGCCGAGCTGCTGCCACGGGAGGGTGCCGAGCCGATCCGCGGCGAGACCCTGGCCGAGCTGGCGCGCGCCTACATGCTGGCCGAGGCGGTGATCGGCCGGCTCGGCGGCTTCATCGACGGCGAGGTTCTGCACGCCTTGCTGGCGCACGATGTCGCCATCGACCTGGAGAGCGAGGCGGCGGCGCGGGCCTCGGCGGCCAGGCTGTCGACCTGCCTGCCCGACGGCATCGAGGTTGGCGCGCGTTTCGACGAGAAGAACGAGAGCTGGCAGCTGCAGATCGAAAAGATGCTGCACGGCAACCGCCGGACCGGCATCCTCGACGAGGAATTCCTCCTTTCCGGGGATTACCGGCAGATCCGTCACGCCGCGGAACTGGTGGCCGGCCTCATCGGCGACAATGCCCTGATCCGGCGCGGCGAGAAGTCGCAGGCGGTGGAGAGCTTCGCCGGGGCAATGCGCTGGCTGCTGGCCGAGGTCGAGCGCGGCCTGACCAAGCAGCGCTACAAGGGCCTCGGCGAGATGAACCCCGAGCAGCTGTGGGAGACGACGATGGATCCGCAGACGCGGCGCCTGCTCAAGGTGCAGATCGACGACGCCATCGCGGCGGACGAGATCTTCACCACGCTGATGGGCGACAACGTCGAGCCGCGCCGCGCCTTCATCGAGGACAACGCGCTCTACGCGCGCAACATCGACGTCTGATGCAGTTTCGCGTCATCCCGGTCACGCCCTTCCAGCAGAATTGCTCACTGCTCTGGTGCGAGCAGACCCTGAGGGGCGCGGTGGTCGACCCGGGCGGCGACCTCGACCAGATCCAGTCGGCGATCGACCGCTTCGGCGTGACGATCGAGAGGATCCTGCTCACCCATGGCCACATCGACCATGCCGGCGGCACCGCCGAGCTCAGGCGCCGGCTTGGCGCGCCGGTCGAGGGTCCGCAACGGGAAGAGGCGTTCTGGATCGAGCAGCTGCCCGAGCAGAGCCGCATGTTCGGCTTCGCGCCGGCCGAGGCCTTCGTGCCCGACCGCTGGCTGGAGGACGGCGATGCGGTGAAGTTCGGCGAAGTCGAGCTGGAAGTGATCCACACGCCCGGTCACACGCCCGGCCATGTCGTCTTCTTCGATCGACGCGGGCGCATCGCCGTGGTTGGCGACGTGCTGTTCCAGGGCTCGATCGGCCGCACCGACTTCCCGCGCGGCGACCATGATGCGCTGATCCGCTCGATCCGTGAAAAGCTGTGGCCGCTCGGCGACGACGTGACCTTCATCCCCGGCCACGGCCCGTTGTCCACCTTCGGCGAGGAGCGGCGGAGCAATCCCTTCGTCGGCGACTTCGCCTGACGGCGCCTACTTGCTGCCGGCTTTGCCGCGTCGCGGCGCCCTCGCCGGCGCGGCGCGCTTTGCCCTGGGTTTCGCCTCGGCCGCTTCTTCGCCGGCCTTCTTCGCGCCGGCCCTGGGCGCGCGCTGCTCGAACTCGAAACCGACCTTGCCGTCGCCGCCGCGCACGAGATAGGCGGAAAACTTCCTGCGCGTCTTGTTGGAGACGAAGCCCCTGAGCAGGTCGCTGCGGCCGCTGACGAGCAGCTTGCTCATCTGTTCGCGCTCCACCGGCTGCTGCAGGATGATCTTGCCGGAGCGGAAGTCGCAGGTGCGCGCGGCGCCGACGGCCTTCTCGCAGACGTAGGCCATGCCGTGCTCGAAGACGCGCGCGCCGCATTTCGGACAGCTGCCGAGCGCCTCCTGGTCGGAGAAATCGGGCGCCTCGGCGTCCTCACCGTCGCTGCCGCCCTGGCCAAAGTCGAATTCGGACTGTTGCTGCGCGTTGAGTCGGATCATGGCGGCGAAGGGGCGGCCCATCTTGCTGCGAAAACCCTGCAGGGGGCCGACGACGCCTTTCGCCAGCAGCTCGTCGATTTCCTCCGGCTCGAACTGGCGGCCGGCGACCACCTTCCACAGCGCGTAGTCGCACTGTTTGCATTGGAACTTCTTGTAGTTTTCCTGGATCACGCCGCCGCATTTCGGGCAGGGCGTCGCCAGGGTGCTGAAGACCTCCTCCGGGATCTCGCCGTGCTTGATGCGATCCACCATTTCGCGGGTCTGCTCCGCGATATGGCTCATGAATTCGTCGCGATCGAGTTGGCCCTGCTCGATCTGCTTCAGCTTGTATTCCCAGTTGCCGGTGAGCTCTGGCGAGTGCAGTTCATCGACGCCGAGCGTGGACAGGGCGACCATCAGCGAAAAGGCCTTGGCGGTCGGCTGCAGCTCGCGGCCGTTGCGGTGCACGTACTCTTCCTGGATCAGCCCCTCGATGGTGGCGGCGCGCGTCGCCGGCGTGCCGAGGCCGCGCGCCGACATCGCCTCGCGCAGCTCTTCCTCCTCGATCAGCTTGCCGGCGCCTTCCATGGCCGTCAGCAGTGTCGCCTCGGTGAAGCGCGCCGGCGGCCGGGTCTGTAGCGCCTTGACCTCGACATCGTTGGCCCAGACGCGCTCCTTCGGCGCGACCGGCGGCAGGCTGGGTGAGTCGTCGCCGCCCTGCGCCTCCCTGCCATAGACGGCCAGCCATCCCGGCGTGACCAGCACCTTGCCCTCGGACTTGAAGGCCTCGCCTTCGACGCGGGTGATGCGCGTTGTCACGTTGAATTCCGCCGCCGGATGGAAGATGGCGAGGAAGCGCCGGCAGACCATGTCGTAGAGCTTCTGTTCGGCGTCGGTCAGTTGCTTCGCCGCCGTTCCCGTCGGGATGATGGCGAAGTGGTCGGAGACCTTGGCGTTGTTGAAAATGCGCTTGTTCGGATGCACCCAGCCGCTTTTCAGGATCTGGCCGGCAAAGGCGGCGTAGGGGGTTGCCGAAAAGCTCTTCAGGGTTTCCTTGACCGTGCCGATGTAGTCTTCCGGCAGGTAGCGAGAATCGGTGCGCGGATAGGTGAGGACCTTGTGCCGTTCGTAGAGCGCCTGCGCCAGCGCCAGGGTGGTCTTGGCGGAAAAGCCGAAGCGGCCGTTGGCCTCGCGCTGCAGCGAGGTGAGATCGAAGAGCAGCGGCGAGAGCTGGCTTGTCGGCTTGCTTTCCTCCTCGACCGTGCCATGCTTGCCGAGGCATTTCCGGCGCAGGGCCTCTGCCGTGCCGGCGTCCCACAGGCGTTCGGCCTTGGTGTGCTCGTCGTCGGAGCGCGTGAATTTCTCGTCGAACCAGCGGCCGCGGTAGCTGCCGGCGACGGCGGCGAATTCGGCCTCCACTTCCCAATAGTCGCGGGCGCGAAAGGCGCGGATGCGCTCCTCGCGCTCGACCAGGATGGCCAGCGTCGGTGTCTGCACGCGGCCGACCGGCGTCTTGTGGAAGCCGCCCTCCTGCGAATTGAAGGCGGTCATGGCGCGCGTGCCGTTGATGCCGATCAGCCAGTCGGCCTCGGAGCGGCAGCGCGCCGCGTCGGCCAGCGGCTGCATTTCCCGGTCGCTGCGCAGCCGGGCGAAGCCCTCGCGGATGGCGCCCTGGGTCATCGATTGCAGCCAGAGGCGGCGCACCGGCTTGCCGTTTTTGCTGTGCTGCTCCAGGTAGCGAAAGATCAGCTCCCCCTCGCGGCCGGCGTCGCAGGCGTTGATGAGGCCGGCGACATCCTTGCGCTTGATCAGGCGGGTGAGCAGCTTGAGGCGCTCCTGCGTCTTCTCGATCGGATTGAGCGTGAAGTGCGGCGGAATCACCGGCAGGTGGGTGAACGACCACTTGCCGCGCTTGACTTCGTACTCTTCCGGCACGGCCAGTTCGAGCAGATGGCCGATGGCCGAAGAAAGCACGTAGTCATCGCTCTCGAAATAGTCGCCCTTGCGCGCGAAGCCGCCAAGCGCGCGGGCGATATCCTGGGCGACCGAGGGCTTTTCGGCGATGATCAGTTGTTTGCTCATGAGGTGCGGTACCGGGTCAGGCTGTGCCCAACGGACCTGGAAAGGCCGGCATGATAAGGATTGCCCGGCGCTCTGGCAAGCAAGGGCAGGCCGGCCTCAGTGGAGATGCTGTGCGTCGTTGCCGGACAGCAGTTCTTCGAGAATCAGGGTGTCCATGGCCTGGCGCTGCTGCCAGAGGACCATCAGCACGATGATTTTCAGCCTGGGCAGGGGCACGGCGCGCGTGGCGAGTGCCATGGCGCGCTCGATGATCAGTTCGCGCATCTGCGGTTCGAGCACGCCGGCGCTTTCGAGGAAGACGAGAAAGCCCCGGCTTTCGACATTCAGCTTGGCGAGTTCTTCGGGGGAAAAGCAGCGGATGGAGTCGCCGTTGGCGGCCAGCGCCGGAGTCCCGTTGGCGCCGGCCTGGCTCAGCCCGTCGAGCCATTGCAGGGCTTCGCTGATTTCTTCGTCCTCGAAGCCGGCGGCGGAGAGCTTGAGGGCGAGCTGGGCGGGACCCGGGCAGGCGTCGGCGTGAGAGAAGTTCTGGAACAGGTAGACGAGTATGTCGAACATGGCGGCGGCTGGGCGTCAGTTCATGGCGCGATACGCTGGAAGCGACCGCCTGGCAGACTGGCTATGCGGCCATCCAGTTCCATGCGCAACAGAATGGCGTATAGCTTTTCGGCCGTCAAGCCTGCGCGCGCCGCCAGCGTGTCGATATCGCAGACGTCGTAGCCGAGGCAGTCGAGCAGCCGCCTTTCGGCGGCGGCGGACTCGTCGTGATTCGTCGCCGGCGCGCTGCGGCCCTTGCCGGCGATGCCCAGTTCGTCGAGGATGTCGCTGGCGTCGTCCACCAGTTTCGCGCCCTGCTTGATCAGCTTGTGGCAGCCCTTGGCCAGGGGCGAATGGATCGAGCCGGGAATGGCGAAGACATCGCGTCCCTGCTCGCCCGCCAGCCGGGCGGTGATGAGCGAGCCGCTGCGCTCGGCCGCCTCGACGACGAGCCAGCCGCGCGCGAGACCGGAGAGGATGCGGTTGCGGCGCGGAAAGTTTTCCTTCAATGCCGGCGTGCCGAGCGGAAACTCGCTGACGATGGCGCCGCGCACGGCGATGTCGCGCGCCAGATCGCGGTTGCCGGCCGGATAGATGCGGTCGATGCCGGTGCCGATCACGGCGACGGTCGATCCCGCGCCGCGCAGGCCGCCGCGGTGCGCCGCCGCGTCGATGCCCAGAGCGAGGCCGCTGACCACCGTCAGTCCGGCTTCGGCCAGCGTCGTGGCGAAGGCCTCGGCATTCAAAAGGCCCTGCGGCGTGGCGTTGCGCGAGCCGACGATGGCGATCGCCGGCTTGTTGAGCAGGTTCGCGCGGCCCCTGACGTAGAGCAGGGTCGGCGGATCCGGCGTCTCGAGCAGTTTTTGCGGATAGGCGCCGTCGGCCAGAGTCAGGAGGGTGTTGCCCGGTTCCGACGCCCAGGCGAGCGCCGCCTCGATCGCCTCGCCGGCGTCATGGGCCAGCAGGCGTTCGGCTTGCCCGGCGGGGAGGGTGCGGCTCAGCGCGGCGAGGCCGGCGGAAAAGATCTGCTCCGGCAGGCCGTGGGCAGCGAGCAGGCGCCGCTGCGCCTCGCCGCCGATGCCCGGCGCCAGCGTCAGGCGCAGCCAGGCGGCGAGTTCGCTGCTGTCGGCCACTCAGGGCGTGCGGACGATATCCGAAACCTGCACGGCCCGCGTCACGTCCATGACGAGCGCGTAGGACATGCGCTCGAAGACGCTGAAGACGAAGACCAGGCCGTAGCGCTCCGCGGGCAGCTTGAAGGTCGTGGTTTCGTCGCCGTCGCGGTGCACGCGCTCGCTGCTGTTGCGGTAGAGGGCCAGCACATGGCCGCGCTCGAGGCCGTCGCGACGGCCGCGGTTGAGAGTGACGATGAAGTTCTTGCCGCCGTCCCTCATGCCGTCGTAGATGGCGGCGATCTGCCCCTCGATCCGCTGCGCCGGCGCGTGCGGCACGTAGCTGATGACGTCCGGTCGCGGCGCCGGCAGCAGCCGGTCATTGACGCCGATCTCGCGCGCGGCCGTGAGGATGTCCACCGTTGCCGGCTCGCCGGCAGCGACCAGACGCGCGGTGCCCAGATAGAAGGCCTCGTGGCCGATCACCTCGCCGGTTTGCGGATCGGTCACCGGTTTGAGCGGCCGGAAGACCTGCCAAAGGCGGGTGTCGCCGGTGATGCCGCTGACATAGGCGCGCCCGCCGGCGCCGAGGAAGACCCGGTCTTCCTGGGTGGCGATGATCTTGGGCGCGCTGTTCAGGCCGTCTTCTTCCAGCACCTGGGGTTGCGAGAGGAAAGGCTCGATGGCGTTCGGCGGGATGCTGGGAATCGCCTGCGACGGCTGCTCCGAATGGATGCGCGGCTGCAGCCTGGCGGTTTCCAGGCGCAGCTGCGGTGTCGCCCCGCTGCGATCGAGCACCAGCACCTGGCCGGGATAGATGAGGTGCGGGTTCCTGATCTGCGCCTTGTTCATGCGCCACAGCTCAGGCCAGCGCCAGGGCTCGGTCAGATACTTGCCCGAGATGCCCCACAAGGTGTCGCCGCGCACGACGGTGTAGCGCGCGGGGGCGTTTTCGGCGAGGTGGATCGGTCTGGCGTTCTGTGCCAGGACGCCGGCGCTTGAGAAACACAGGAGCAGCACAGATATAATGCGAATCATCATCTTGGCCTCTCTCGACACTCCCGCAGGCAGGAACGCGGCTTTTCGTCGCAGTCTAGCATGCCGGTCGCCACAATTACAGGTTTGGATTAATTGTCGCACCTAATTATCTAAATAAGCAAGCTTTTTATGGCCCTACTGCCTATACTTCGCTACCCTGATCCGCGCCTCCACAAGAAGGCCGTGGCGGTGAGCGAGGTCGACGACTCGGTGCGCAAGCTGATCGCCGACATGGCCGAGACCATGTACGAGGCGCCGGGCATCGGGCTGGCGGCGACCCAGGTCGATGCGCACCAGAGGGTGGTCGTCATCGACATCTCCGAGGACAAGTCGAAATTGCTCGCCCTGGTCAATCCGGAAATCCTCGCGCGCAGCGGCGAGCAGGTCTGCGAGGAAGGTTGCCTGTCGGTGCCGGGCATTTATGAAAAAGTGACGCGCAGCGAGCGGGTGGCCGTGCGCGCCCTCGATGCGCGGGGCGCGCCCTTCGAGCTGGAAGCGGACGGCCTGCTGGCGGTCTGCATCCAGCACGAGATCGACCATCTCGACGGCAAGGTCTTTGTCGAGCACCTTTCACGCCTGAAGCAGAGCCGCATCAGGGCCAGGCTGGCCAAGCAGGCCCGGATCACCGCCTGATGCGGCTCGTCTTCGCCGGAACGCCGCTGTTTGCGGAGCGGGCGCTCGATGCTCTGCTTGCTGCGGGCCATGATATTAAGTTAGTGCTTACTCAACCTGATCGTCCAGCAGGACGTGGGATGGGGTTGAGGCCGAGCCCGGTCAAGGAACTGGCCTTGCAGAGAGGGCTGGCCATGCATCAGCCTGCCAGCCTGAAGGACGAAGCGTCCTGGGGGCCGATACGCGATGCCCGCGCCGATGTCATGGTCGTGGCTGCCTATGGACTGATCCTGCCGCAGGCCGTGCTCGACATTCCCCGGCTGGGCTGCCTGAACATCCATGCTTCCCTGCTGCCGAGATGGCGCGGCGCGGCGCCGATCCAGCGCGCCCTCCTGGCTGGTGACAGCGAGACCGGGGTGACCATCATGCGCATGGAGGCCGGTCTCGACACCGGCCCGATGCTGCTCAAGGAGAGCCTGTCCGTGGCGGCAGACGACACTGCCGGCAGCCTGCACGACAAGCTGGCGTCGCTGGGGGCGCGGCTGATCGTCGCGGCGCTGGATCGGCTGGAACGCGGTGAACTGGCGGAGGAGCGGCAGCCAGCCGAGGGGGTGACCCACGCCGCCAAGCTGGACAAGGCCGAGGCGGCGCTCGACTGGAGGCTCACCGCCGCGGAACTGGACCGCCGGGTGCGCGCCTTCAATCCGCAACCCGGAGCGAGGGCGCGAATCGGCGGTCAGGCGCTGAAGGTCTGGCGGGCCGAGCCCGCCGCGGCTTGCGGCGAGCCGGGCACCGTGCTCTCGGCGGAGGGCGACGGCATCGTCGTTGCCTGCGGCAAGGGCGCCCTGCGCCTGACCGAATTGCAGAAGGCCGGCGGCCGCCGGCTGCCACCGTCCGACTTCCTGCGCGGCTTCGCGCTCAGGGCCGGCCAGCGTTTCGACCCTGTCGCGGATTGAATTTTTGCGTGCCTCCCCCATCTAAGCGATTCCTGATCTGACTGGAGACAAGACCGCATGCTCGGCAACTGGCTGAAGACCGCGATTCTCATGGCCGGCATCCTGGCGCTGTTCGCCGCCGTCGGCGGCGCCATCGGCGGCGCCGAGGGCATGCTCGTCGCCTTCCTGATCGGCGCCGGCATGAATTTCTTCGCCTACTGGTTCTCCGACAAGATGGTGCTGCGCATGTACAACGCGCAGGAGGTGGACGAGGCGTCCTCGCCCTATCTGTACAACATGGTGAAGGAACTGGCGCAGCGCGCGCAGCTGCCGATGCCGCGCGTCTACCTCATCGACGAGGCGCAGCCCAACGCCCTCGCCACCGGCCGCAATCCCGACCATGCCGCCGTGGCCGCCACCAGCGGCATCCTGCGCATGCTGTCGGCGCGCGAGCTGCGTGGCGTCATGGCGCACGAGCTGACGCACGTCAAGCACCGCGACATCCTGATTTCGACGATTTCAGCGACCATCGCCGGCGCCATATCGTCTCTGGCGCAGTTCGGCATGCTGTTCGGCGGCTCGCGCGATAACGAGCGGCCCAACCCGATCGTCTCGCTGATCGTCATGATCCTCGGCCCGATCGCCGCCATGCTGATCCAGATGGCCATCTCGCGGGCGCGCGAGTTCGAGGCCGACCGCGGTGGCGCCGAGATTTCCGGCGACCCCAACGCCCTGGCCGACGCCCTGGCGAAAATCGACGCCTACGCCCGCGGCATCCCGATGCAGACGGCGGAGGCGCATCCCGAAACCGCGCAGATGATGATCATGAACCCGCTCTCCGGCGGCGGCCTGCGCGGCCTGTTCAGCACCCACCCGGCGACCGAAGAGCGCATCGCGCGCCTGCGCGCGATGGCCTGAACGAGACAAGAAAAACCAAACCGGCGGCCGCGGCCGCCTTTTTCACGCCAGCTTCCTGGCGAGGTAGTCGAGGACGTCGCCAAGCGTGACGAGCCTGGCGTAGTCGGCCTCGGGGATGTCCACCTGCAGCCGCTCGTGCAGGCCGATGAGGAAGTTCAGCCAGTCCATCGAGTCGAGGTCGACCTGGCTCCTCAGCGGCCGGTCGGCGCGCAGGTCGCCCTCCGCCACTTCCGGCGCGATGGCCTTCAGCGTGGCGATCACCGCCGCGCGCAATTCGTTTTCATCCATCACAGTTTCTCCGGTTGTTGCAGCAGCTCGCGCAATTCGGCGAGGAAGCGAGCGCCGCGATGGCCGTCCGAGACGCGATGGTCGGCGGCGAGGCTGGTCGTAACGATCGGCATGACGCCGAGAGCACCGTCTTCCACCCAGGGCTGGTCGATGATGCGGCCGAAGCCGACCAGCGCCACCTGCGGCGGGTAGATGACGCCATAAACCGTCGCCACGCCCTGCTCGCCGAGGTTGGTGACGGTGATGGTCGGATCGGCCAGCTCGGAGCTGCGCAGCGTGCCGGCGCGGGCGCGCTTGACGAGATCGGCGAGCTCGGTCATCAACTGCTCCAGGGATTTCTCGCCGACATCATGGATCGCCGGCGCGACGAGCCCGCCCTGGCGCAGCGAAATCGCCACGCCGACATGGGCAGCGGCGGCCGGCTGGAAGGCGCCGTCGCGGAAGAAGCCGTTCATCTCGGGAAAGGTTTTCAGCGCCAGGGCCACCGCCTTCAGCTGCACCACTGCCATCAGCAGGCGCGCCGCGATCGGCCGGCCCGCGTTGGCCTGCGCCAGCCATGCCGTCGCGCGGCGCATCGGCACCGGCTCGGCGAGATAGTAGTGCGGGATCTCGCGCTTCGAGCGGCTCATGGCGGCGGCGATGGCGCGGCGCATTTCCGCCTGCCGGTCGATTGCGGCTTGCGGCGCAGCCGCACGGCTGGCGCCGGCCGCCTGCTCGACATCGGCCAGGGTGACGGCGCCGTCGGGGCCGCTGCCGTCGACCGTTTCGATGTCGACGCCGAGCTCCTCGGCGCGCTTGCGCGCCGCCGGCGAGATGCGGCGGCGCCCCACGCCGGCGGCAGGTTCTGGCGTGGAGCTCGCCGCAGCTGCCACCGACGCCTGCGGCGCGGCTGCGGTGTGCGGGGAATGCCGGGCGTTCTGCGGCGTCTCGCCCGCCTCGAGCAGCGTCGCCATCGGCGTGCCGACCGGAATCGTTTCGCCCGACTCGACGAGCAGTTCGAAGACCGTGCCTTCGCTCCAGATCTCGACGTCCACCGCCGCCTTCGAGGTGTCGACGACAGCCACCACCTGGCCCTTGCTCACCCTGTCGCCGGGACGGATTTTCCACTCGAGGAGCTTGCCCTCGTCCATGTCGGCGCCCAGCGAGGGCAGCTTGAACTCGATCATTTGCCGAGCATTCGCCTGACGGCGGCGACGATCCTGGCCGGCTGCGGCAGGGCCGCCTCTTCCAGGTGCCTGGCGTAGGGGATCGGCACCTCCGCGCTGCAGACGCGCGCCGGCGGCGCGTCGAGCTCGTAGAAACACTCCTCGGCGAGGCGCGCCAGCACTTCCGCGGCCAGGCTGCCGCTCTTCCAGCCCTCGTCGACCACCACCGCCTTGTGCGTCTTGCGCACCGAGTGGAAGATGGTCGCCATGTCCAGCGGCCGCAGCACGCGCAGGTCGATCACCTCGGCCGCGATGCCTTCGGCGGCGAGCTGCCCGGCGGCGGCCAGCGTCTTCGGCAGCGAGCCGCCGTAGGTGACGAGGCTGACATCGGCGCCTTCGCGGTGCAGCGCCGCCGTCGCGATGTCGCAGTGCCCGTCCTCGGCCGGCTCGCCCTCCAGGTTGTAGAGCTGGGCGTGCTCGAAAATGATCACCGGGTCTGGGTCGGCCAGCGCCGGGGCGAGCATGCCGCGCGCGTCTGCTACCGTCGCCGGCGCCAGCACCTTGATGCCGGGGATGTGGGCGTACCAGTTCTCCAGGCTGTGCGAGTGCTGGGCGGCGAGCTGGCGGCCGGCGCCGGTGGCCATGCGCACCACCAGCGGCACGGAAAACTGCCCGCCCGACATGTGGCGCAGGGTCGCCGCGGTGTTCACGATCTGGTCGAGCGCCAGCAGGCTGAAATTCACCGTCATCACCTCGACGATCGGGCGCAGGCCGCCGAGCGCCGCGCCGATGCCGGCGCCGACGAAGCCGAGCTCGGAGAGCGGCGTGTCGCGGATGCGCTCTGGGCCGAATTCCTCGAGAAAGCCCAGCGAGCAGGCGTAGCTGCCGCCGTACTTGCCGACGTCCTCGCCCATCAGGAAGACGCGCGGGTCGGCGACGAGCGCCTCGTGCATGGCCTGGCGGACGGCTTCGCGATAGGTCATTTTCATGGCGCCGCCCCCGGCGTATGCACATCCTTCAGCAAATCCTGAACTGGTTCCCACTCGGCCGCCTCGGCGAAATCCACCGCTGCCTGGACTTCCGCCTCGGCGCGCGCGTCGAGAGCGAGGAACTCCTCTTCGGTGAGCTTGCCCTCGGCCTTCAGCCGCGCCGAGAAGGTGTGCAGCGGGCCGCGCGCCTTCCAGTCCTCGATTTCCGCCTTGTCGCGGTAGAGGTCGGGATCGAACATCGAGTGGGCGCGGTAGCGGTAGGTCTGGAGTTCCAGAAAGAAGGGGCCGAGGCCGTCGCGCACATGGCCGGCGGCGAGTTTCGCCGCCTCGTGCACCGCCACCACGTCCATGCCGTCGGCCTTCAGCGTCGGCATGGCGTAGCTGGCGGCCTTGGCGCAGAGATCGGTCTGCGACTCCGAGCGCGCCAGCGCCGTGCCCATGGCGTAGAGGTTGTTCTCGCAGCAGAACAGCACCGGCAGACGCCACAGCGCGGCCAGGTTCATCGATTCGTGGAAGGCGCCCTCGGCCATGGCGCCCTCGCCGAAAAAGCAGGCGGTGACCGCCCGACGGCCGAGCATCCTGTCGGCCAGCGCCAGGCCGACGGCCAGCGGCAGGCCGCCGCCGACGATGGCGTTGCCGCCGTAGAGCCGCGTGGCGGCGTCGAAGAGGTGCATGGAACCGCCGCGCCCGCCCGAGCAGCCGGAGCGCTTGCCGAACATCTCGGCCATGATGGCGTTCATCGGGACGCCGCGCGCCAGGGCATGGCCGTGCTCGCGGTAGGTGGCGACGATGTTGTCCTCGGGCGCCAGCGCGTGCAGGACGCCGACGACGCAGGCTTCCTCGCCGATGTAAAGATGCAGGAAGCCGCGGATCTTCTGCGCGCCGTAGAGCTCGGCGCACTTCTCTTCCATGCGGCGGATGCGCAGCATGTCGAAGAGCAGCTTCTGCGCGAAGGGTTTGTCGTAGGGAACGGTCATGACCAAACCTCATTCGACACAGAGAGCACAGAGACACGGAGGACACGGAGAAAGGCAATGAAAGCAAGCTTTCCTCCGTGATCTCTGTGCCTCCGTGTCCTCTGTGTTGGGCGCGGTTTGCCTTTTCTCATCCGGCCTCCAGCGTCGAGGTGTCGCCCTCCGGCAGCCCCAGCTCGCGCGCCTTGAGCAGGCGCCGCATGATCTTGCCGCTGCGCGTTCTCGGCAGCGAGGGCAGGAAGGCGATCTCCTTCGGCGCCACCGCGGCGCCGAGCTTCTTGCGGGCGTGGCCGAGCAGTTCCAGGCGCAGCGTCTCGCTCGCCGCGAAGCCCTGCCTGAGCGAGACGAAGGCCTTGACCACCTCGCCGACCACCGCATCGGGCTTGCCGATGACGCCGGCCTCGGCCACCGCGGGATGCTCCATCAGGGCGCTCTCCACCTCGAAGGGGCCGATCAGGTGGCCGGCCGACTTGATGACGTCGTCGGCGCGGCCGACGAACCAGTAATAGCCATCGGCGTCGCGCCTGGCCAGGTCGCCGCTGAGATACCACTCGTTGTCCAACCCGGCGAAGCACTTCCTGTAGCGCTCTTCGTCATGCAGGTAGCCGCGCAGCATCGAGGGCCAGCCTGCTTTCAGGGCCAGTTCGCCCTCGCTGTCGGGCGTATCGACCAGGCTGATGTTGCCCGCGGCGTCGCGGCGCACGATGGCCGCCTCGATGCCGGGCAGCGGCCGGCCCATCGAGCCGGGCTTGATGTCGAAGGCCGGCGTGTTGGCGATCATGATGCCGCCGGTCTCGGTCTGCCACCAGTTGTCGTGGATCGGCAGGCCGAGCACCTCCCTGCCCCACCACACCGCCTCAGGATTCAGGGGCTCGCCGACGCTGGCGATGAAGCGCAGCGACGGATAGCTGCGCTTCCCGGCGATTTCGGCGCCGGCCTTCATCAGCATGCGGATGGCGGTTGGCGCCGTGTACCAGACGCTGACTTTTTCCTCGTCGAGGATGCGGTACCAGCGCTCGACATCGAACTCGGCCTCGTCGACGATCGAGGTGACGCCGTGCAGCAGCGGCGCGATGATGCCGTAGGAGGTACCGGTCACCCAGCCCGGGTCGGCGGTGCACCAGAAGATGTCCTCGGCGTGCAGGTCGAGCGCGTAGCGGCCGGTGGCGAAATGCGTCACCACCGCGTCATGCACGTGCATCGCACCTTTCGGCGTGCCGGTGGTGCCGCTGGTGAAGTGCAGCAGCGCCAGGTCCCCGGCGGCGGTGGCCGCGATGTCGCAGGCGTCGTCCGCCTGCGACATCAGCGCGGCGAGGTCGAGCGTGCCGGGGATGTTGGTCGTCTTGCCATCCTCGCCGACCAGCAGCACATGGCGCAGCGTTGGCAGCGCTCCGCGGATCTGCGCCACTTTGCGCTCGTAGAGCGCATCCGTGGTGACCAGCACGCTGCCCTCGCCGAGGCGGATGCGGGTGGCGATCGGCTCGGGGCCGAAGGCTGAAAACAGCGGCGAGACCGCCGTGCCGTTCTTGAAGCCGCCCAGCATCGCCACGTACAGCTCGGGCCGGCGGCCGCAGAGCAGGAACAGCCGCTCGTCCTTGCCGACGCCGAGCGCGCGCAGCACGTTGGCGAAGCGGTTGCTCAGGCGGGACAGCTCGCCGTAGCCGATGTCGCGGCTGGCGCCCGCGCCGAGGAAGCGGAAGGCGGTCTTGTCGCGCAGCGGACCGCGGGCGTGGCGCTCGACGGCTTCAAAGGCGATGTTGAGGCCGCCGCCGGGCAGGCCGGCCAGTTCGTCGCGCACGGCCTGCCAGGAAAACGTCGCGCGCGCCGCCGCGTAATCCGCCAGGTTCGGCGGCACGCGCAAGTCGGCAATGCGCTTGCGGATGATGTCCGGACGGGCCACCCTCGCTCCTTTACCGGTGATGGGGCATTCTGCGTCGCCGGGCGGCCAGGAAACCTTGATTTAAAGCAAAGGATTAGGTGACGCGGAAATTCTTGAACTGCCAGGGATCGTCGCGGTCGATGTCCTCCTCGAACAGCCGGCCTCGCCCGAGCAGGGGCGTCCAGTGGCTGTATTCGCCGACCACCTCGCCCAGATAGGGCCGGACCAGGGTCATCACCTCGGCGTGGTCCATCTCCTCCGGCTCGACGAGGCCGCGGTCGGGGTGGCGCAGCGCCCAGATGACGGCGGCCATCACCGGCGCCGTCACCTGCAGGCTGGTGGCGCTGTTGTGCGGGGCGAGGCGGCGCGCTTCCTCGATGCCGAGGCGCGAGCCATACCAGTAGGCGCCGCGCTCGTGGCCCAGCAGGAGAACGCCCAGCTCGTCGATGCCGGAGACGATCTCGTCCTTGACCAGGCGGTGGGAGGATTGCATCTGCCAGTTGCGGCCGGCCAGTTCGTGCAGCGACAGCACGGCATCGTCGCAGGGATGGTAGGCGTAGTGCACGGTCGGCCGGTATTCCGGGCTGTCGTCGCCGCCGAGGGTGAGAAAGTCGGCCAGCGAAATCGACTCGCTGTGGGTGATGAGGAAGCCCTGGATCGCTCCGGCCAGCGGCGTCCAGGTGCGGACGCGGGTGCTGGCGCCGGGACGGTTCAGGTAGATGGCGGCCTTGCAGCCCGCGGCATGGCGGCGTCCGTCGGCGGGGAAATGCCGCTCGTGGCTGCCCCAGCCGAGCTCGGCCGGCTGGCAGCCCTCGCCGACGAAGCCCTCGACCGACCAGGTGTTGACGAACTCGCCGGGCGCCTTGCGCGGCTCGGCCACCTGGGTGTCGCGTTCGGCGATGTGGATCACCCGGATGTTGAGCGCCTGCGCCAGGCGCGCCCAGCCGTCGCGGTCCGCCGGCATCCCGGCGACGCGGCCGCAGTCGCGGGCAATGTTGAGCAGCGCTTCCTTGACCAGGTGCGAGATCAGGCCCGGGTTGGCGCCATGGGTGATGACGGCGGTCGGCATGCCGGGGCGCTTGAGCGCCAGCGCCGTTTCGCGCAGGGCGTAGTTGGTCCGCGCCGCGGGCGCGACCGAAGCATCGGTATAGCCGCCGGCCCAGGGCTCGATGCAGGTGTCGACGTAGAGGGCGCCGCGCTCCTGGCAGAAGCGGATGAGGGCGATGCTGGAGACATCGGTCGAGCAGTTGACGAGGACGTCGCCGCGGCCGAGGCGGCGTTCGAGCAGGGCGCGGTAGTTGTTCGGGTCGAGCGGGGTATCGTGATAATCGACGCCGTATTCGGCCGCCACCGCGCGGCCGTTTTCATCGGCGGTGATGATGGACACCTGACCAGGCGCCAGCTCGACATGGCGCAGCAGCAGGGGCAGGACGCCCTGGCCGATCGAGCCGAAGCCGAGCAGGACGATACGGCCGGCAAAAGCCTGCCTTTCGATTTTATCGGACAATTCGTTCCCCCTGAAAAGCGTTTGCCTCTGGCGGCCGGCGCGCTGATGAAGCCGCCTGGCCGCGAAGGCTAAAGAGTAGCCGAAAAACGCGCGATGCCGCGCGATCCCGGCCGGATGCGCCGGCCGGCCTCGCGCGACGCCGGGCGGCGTAGAATCCGCCCGAGGCGGAACAGGGCCATGGGCAAACACCGGAAAAAAGTCGATTACAGCAGCGAGGTGAGCAAGCACGACTCGCCGGCCATGCGCCTCATGTACGCCGCGCTGGGCACGCTGTTCGTCCTGCTCGGCATCGCCGGCGCGCTGTTGCCCGTGCTGCCGACCACGCCCTTCATGCTGCTGGCTGCCGGCTGCTATGCGCGCGCCTCGACGCGCTTCTACAACTGGCTGCTCAACAACCCCGCCTTCGGTCCGACCATCCTCGAATGGCGGCGCCATCGCAGCCTGCCCTGGCGGGTCAAGCTCACCGCCATCGCCCTGATGGCGGCGACGCTGGGCATCTCCATCGTCTTCTTCGTGCCCTGGCCCGAGCTGCAGGCGGCGCTGGCCCTGTTCGGCCTGCTGCTCGCCACCTATATGTACCGCATTCCCTCGCGCGACCGGCCTGAATAAGCGATGCCCCTCGAAGACACATCGCTGGCCTTTGCCCTGCACGGCGCCGCCCTGGCCGTGGCCGAGGTGATGGCCGGCCGCAACCTGAACGAGGCGCTGGCCGAACTGTGGCGCCGATGGCCCAACCTGCCGCCCGGCCAGCGCGGCGCGGTGCAGGACCTGGCCTATGGCGCCTTGCGTCGCTTCGGCCGCGACGATTTCCACCTGGCGCGGCTGATGCAGAAGCCGCCGGCCGCGCCGGTGCGCGCGCTGCTGCTGGTGGCGCTCGCACGCCTGGCGGTG
>CAUJIV010000058.1 GCA_963205435.1 Pseudomonadota bacterium | reverse complement strand
GAACGGAGAGGGCCTGCAGCACCAGGACGGCCACTCGCACGTGCAGGCAGCGCTGATCCCGAACTGCGTCGCCTACGACCCGACTTTCTCCTACGAGGTGGCGGTGATCCTGCAGGACGGCCTGCGCCGCATGGTGCAGGAGCAGGAGGACGTCTTCTTCTACATCACCCTGCTCAACGAGAACTACGCCCACCCGGCGCTGCCCGAGGGCGCCGAGCAGGACATCCTCAGGGGCATGTACCTGCTGCGCAAGGGCCCGGCCGGCAACGGCCCGCGCGTGCAGCTACTCGGCTCGGGCGCCATCCTGCGCGAGGCGATCGCCGCCGCCGAGCTGCTCAGGCAGGACTGGGGCGTCGACGCCGACATCTGGTCGTGCACCTCCTTCACCGAGCTGGCGCGCGACGGCAACGCCTGCGCGCGCTGGAACCTGCTGCACCCGGGCGAGAAGCCGCGACTGCCGCATGTCGAGCGCTGCCTGAAGGACACGCGCGGCCCGGTGATCGCCTCGACCGACTACGTGCGCGCCTTCGCCGAGCAGATCCGGCCCTGGGTGCCGCGCCGCTACACGGTGCTCGGCACCGACGGCTTCGGCCGCTCGGACACGCGCGAGAAGCTGCGCGGCTTCTTCGAGGTCGACCGCCACTACATCGCGCTGGCGGCGCTGAAGGCGCTGGCCGACGAGGGCCAGCTCGACAAGGCGAAGCCCGCCGAGGCGATCGCCCGCTACGGGCTCGACCCGGAGCGCCCCAACCCCTGGATGGCCTGAGCCATGGCGCTGATCGAAGTGAAGGTGCCGGACATCGGCGATTTCGGGGACGTGCCGGTGATCGAGATCGCCGTCAAGGCGGGAGACACGGTGAAGGAGGAGGACACCCTCGTCACCCTGGAATCCGACAAGGCGACCATGGACGTGCCCTCCCCCGCCGCCGGCACGGTGAAGGAACTGCGCCTGAAGGTCGGCGACAAGGTGAGCGAAGGCAGCGTGGTGCTGCTGCTGGAGAGCGGGGAGCAGCGAGCAGCTATCAGCGATCAGCTATCAGCAAGCAGTGAGCAGTCATCAGCTATCAGCAATCAGCCTTCAGCAAGCGGGGAGCGGGAGGCGGCGGTTGTTGCGCCGCAGCCCGCAGCGCCGCCTGCAACACCGCCCGCGCCGCAAGTCTCCAGCGGCTCGCAGCCGGCGGCGGCGGGCGGCAAGGCGCACGCCAGCCCCTCGGTGCGGCGCTTCGCCCGCGAACTGGGCGTGGATGTCGCGCTGGTCAGCGGCAGCGGGCCGAAGGGCCGCATCCTGCGGGAAGACGTGCAGGCCTACGTCAAGGCCGCGCTGGCGCAGCCGGCCGGCGCGCGGCCTGCAGCGGCCGGCGGCGGCCTCGACCTGCTGCCCTGGCCGCAGGTGGATTTCGCGAAGTTCGGCCCGGTCGAGGCGCGGCCGCTGTCGCGGATCAAGAAGCTGTCCGGCGCCAATCTCGCGCGCAACTGGGTGATGATCCCGCACGTGACGCAGTTCGACGAGGCCGACATCACCGAGCTGGAGGCGCTGCGCGTGCAGCTGAACCGGGAGAACGAGAAGGCCGGCATCCGGCTGACCCTGCTCGCCTTCCTCATCAAGGCTTGCGTCGCCGCGCTGAGGAAGTTCCCCGAGTTCAACGCCTCGCTCGACGGCGAGAACCTGGTCCTCAAGCGCTACTTCCACATCGGCTTCGCCGCCGACACGCCGAACGGGCTGGTGGTGCCGGTGATCCGCGACTGCGACGGCAAGGGCGTGCTGGAGATCGCGCAGGAGATGGCCGGGCTGTCGGCCAAGGCGCGCGAGGGCAGTCTGGCGCCGGCCGAGATGCAGGGCGGCTGCTTCTCCATCTCCAGCCTCG
This sequence comes from Pseudomonadota bacterium, assembly GCA_963205435.1. Classification (GTDB taxonomy): domain Bacteria; phylum Pseudomonadota; class Gammaproteobacteria; order Burkholderiales; family Rhodocyclaceae; genus Desulfobacillus. The sequence continues at coordinate 22,527 of CAUJIV010000058.1, read as the reverse complement.
GCGGCATCGGCGGCACGGCCTTCACGCCGATCATCAACGCGCCGGAAGTGGCCATCCTCGGCGTGTCGAAGTCGCAGACGCGGCCGCAATGGGACGGCAAGCAGTTCGCGCCGCGACTGATGCTGCCGCTGTCGCTGTCCTACGACCATCGCGTCATCGACGGCGCCCAGGCGGCGCGCTTCACCGCCTGGCTGGCGCAGGCGCTGTCGGACATGCGGCGGGTACTGCTGTGACCGGCCGGCAAGAGCCGGTGCCGCCGCGGCGGCGCCCGGACGGACCTGAGGAAAAATCGGGCCGCGAAGGCGGAGCCGGGACGACGGAGCGGCCATGGCGCTGATCGAGGTGAAGGTGCCGGATATCGGCGATTTCGGGGACGTGCCGGTGATCGAGATCGCCGTCAAGGCGGGAGACACGGTGAAGGAGGAGGACACCCTCGTCACCCTGGAATCCGACAAGGCGACCATGGACGTGCCCTCCCCGGCCGCCGGCACGGTGAAGGAGCTGCGCCTGAAGGTCGGCGACAAGGTGAGCGAAGGCAGCGTGGTGCTGGTGCTGGAGAGCGGGGAGCAGCAATCAGCTATCAGCGATCAGCTATCAGCAAGCAGTGAGCAGTCATCAGCCATCAGCGATCAGCTATCAGCAAGCAGTGAGCAGCAATCAGTTATCAGCGATCAGCTATCAGCAAGCAGTGAGCAGTCATCAGCCATCAGCGATCAGCTATCAGCAAGCAGTGAGCAGTCATCAGCCATCAGCGATCAGCCATCAGCAAGCGGGGAGCGGGAGGCAGCGGTTGCCGCGCCGGCCATCGGCCGCGGCCACGACATCGACTGCGAGCTCCTCGTCCTCGGCGCCGGCCCCGGCGGCTATTCGGCGGCCTTCCGCGCCGCCGACCTCGGCCTGAAGACGGTGCTGGTGGAGCGCTACCCGACGCTGGGCGGGGTCTGCCTCAACGTCGGCTGCATCCCGTCGAAGGCGCTGCTGCATGTCGCGGCGGTGATGGAAGAGGCCGCGCGCATCGGCGGCGCCGGCGTGGCCTACGACCCGCCGCGGATCGATCTCGACCGGCTGCGCGCGCACAAGGACAAGGTGGTGGCGAAGCTGACGCAGGGCCTCGCCGGCATGGCCAGGGCGCGCAAGGTGGCGGTGGTGCGCGGCAATGGCCGCTTCGTCGACGCCAGCCACGTCGAAGTCGCGCTGACGCAGGGCGAGGGCCGGCAGGCGGCCGGCGGCAGCAAGCTCGTTCGCTTCGGCAAGTGCATCATTGCCGCCGGCTCGAGCGCGGTGCGCCTGCCCTTCCTGCCGGAGGATCCGCGCATCGTCGACTCGACCGGAGCGCTGGCGCTGCCCTTCGTGCCGAAGCGCATGCTGGTGATCGGCGGCGGCATCATCGGCCTCGAGATGGCGACGGTGTACGCCGCCCTCGGCGCGCAGGTGGACATCGTCGAGATGCTCGACGGCCTGATGCAGGGGCCCGACCGCGACCTGGTCAAGGCCTGGGAGAAGCAGAACGCCAGGCGCTTCGGCCGCGTCATGCTGGGCACGCGGGTGGCGCGGGCGGAAGCGCAGAAGAAAGGCGTGCGCGTCTGGTTCGAGGGCCGCCAGGCGCCGGAGGCGCCGCAGGACTACGAGCTGGTGCTGCAGTCGGCCGGCCGCGCGCCGAACGGCGGCGCCCTCAACGCCGCGGCGGCCGGGGTGGCGGTCGACGCGCGCGGCTTCATCGCCGTCGACGCGCAGATGCGCACCGGCGCGCCGCACATCTTCGCCATCGGCGACATCGTCGGCCAGCCGATGCTGGCGCACAAGGCGGTACACGAGGGCCATGTCGCGGCGGAAGCGGCGGCCGGGCTGAAGAGCTTCTTCGACGCGCGAGTGATCCCGGCGGTGGCCTACACCGACCCGGAAGTGGCCTGGGTCGGCCTCGGCGAGGACGCGGCGAAGGCGCAGGGGATCGCCATTGGCAGCGGCCGCTTTCCCTGGGCGGCCTCGGGGCGGGCGATCGCCAACGGCGCCGAATTCGGCTTCACCAAGCTGGTGTTCGACGCGGAGACGCGGCGCGTCGTCGGCGGCGCCATCGTCGGCCCGAATGCCGGCGACATGATCGGCGAGATCGCGCTGGCGATCGAGATGGGCGCCGACGCGGTGGACATCGGCCGCACCATCCATCCGCACCCGACGCTGGGCGAGACGATCGGCCTGGCAGCGGAGGCGCACGAGGGGACGTGCACCGACCTGATGCCGTCAAGGAAGCCCTGACGAGACGCGGCAGGCATCGCCATTTCGACGGGGACGCGGGGGAGATGACATGAATCAGGACGAGCTGAAGCGGCAGGTGGCGCGCGCGGCGATCGACCTCGTGGTGCCGGATACCATCATCGGCGTCGGCACCGGCTCGACGGCGAACTGCTTCATCGACGAGCTGGCGCGGATCCGCGAGCGCATCCCCGGCGCGGTGGCCAGCTCGGAGGCGACGGCGAAGCGCCTCGCCGGCCACGGCATCCGGGTGCTCGACCTCAACGAGGTCGCCGACCTGCCGGTGTATGTGGACGGCGCCGACGAGATCGACGGCAGCCTGTCGATGATCAAGGGCGGCGGCGGCGCGCTGACGCGCGAGAAGATCGTCGCCGCCGTGGCGCGGAAGTTCGTCTGCATCGCCGACGCCTCGAAGCGGGTCGAGGTGCTCGGCGCCTTTCCCCTGCCGGTCGAGGTGATCCCGATGGCGCGCGCCCACGTCGCGCGCGAGCTGGCGAAGCTCGGCGGCGAGCCGCGCCTGCGCGAAGGCTTCGTCACCGACAACGGCAACCTGATCCTCGACGTCGGCGGGCTCGAGATCCGCGAGCCGCGAGCGCTGGAGGCGCGCATCAACGGCATCGTCGGCGTCGTCTGCAACGGCCTGTTCGCCCTGCGCGGCGCCGATGTCGCGCTGCTGGCGGGCGCCGGCGGCGTCGAGACCCTCACGCGCGGCTAAGGCCGCGCGGCTGAGCGCCGCGCGGCCTCAGCCCTCCTCGCGGCGGGCGCCGATGGAGCGGCCATCCTCGCCGCAGGGCAGCGGATGGCGGTAGACGCGGTGGGGCACGCCCTTGAACTCGATGGTCGCCTCCAGCTCGGCGCCGACGGCAAGGGCGACGCGGATCGAGCCCTCGTTGCGCGCGTCGATCAGGCTGATCGGACACATGCCGGGCAGCCGCTGCGCCGTCATCGCCTGCACGGCGCGGACTGCCTCGCTGGCGTAGCCCTTGCCCCAGTGGCGCGGCGCCAGCGCCCACTTGATCTCGGTCTCCGGCCAGCCGCGCGGGAACCACAGGCCGGCGACACCGGCCACTGCGCCGTCCGCCTTCTCCTCGATGACATAGGGGCCGTAGCCGAGGCGCTGCCAGTGGCGAATGAAGGAGTCGACGATGTGCCGGGTCTGCGCCTCGTCGCAGGGCTGGACGTAGGTGTAGGTCACCGCCGCGGCGTCTCCGTAGTACGCCATCAGGGGGCGCCAGTCGTCCTCGCGGAAGCGGCGCAGGCGCAGCCGGGCGCTTTCGATCGACTCGGGGATGCGGGGGGTCATGCGGGCGCGGCCGAAGTCAGGAAGGCGGCCCGCCCGGCCCGCGCCTGAGGGCGGGCCAGCGGAAATCTCAGCCTTGCGGCGGCACGTAGCCCTGGATCTGGTCGGCGCCGGCGCCGAAGAAATGCTTCTCCAGCTGGTCGGCGAGGTATTTGCGCGCGTTGGCGTCGGCCAGGCTGAGCCGGTTCTCGTTGATCAGCATGGTCTGGTACTTGATCCACTGCTGCCAGGCTTCCTTGGAGACGTTGTCGAAGATGCGCTTGCCGAGCTCGCCCGGCACGGGCGGGAAATCGAGGCCTTCGGCCTCGCGCCCCAGCTTGATGCACTTGACCATGCGGCCCATGGCGATCCCTTTCCGGTGAATTGCACCCGCGGCGCGGGCGGCGACGGGCTATTCTAACCGATCAGCGCGGCCGCTCGTCGTCGCAGATGGCCCAGCGATTCTTGCCGGCGGCCTTGGCGCGATACATGGCGGCGTCGGCGCGGGCGACGATCTCCTCGCTGGTCGAGGCGTGGCGCGGATAGAGGGCGATGCCGAGGCTGGCGGTGAGCTGCACCAGCCGGCCGCCGAAATCGAAGGTCATGTCGGCGATCTTGCCGCTGACGCGGCGGGCAAGGCCGATCATCTCCTCCTCGTCGGCGTCGGGCGCGAGGATGGCGAACTCGTCGCCGCCGATGCGGAAGAAGATCTCGTTGCGGCGAACGATGTGGCCGACCTCCTCGGCCAGGCGCACCAGCACGGTGTCGCCGGCCTGGTGGCCGAAGGCGTCATTGACCGGCTTGAAGCCGTCGAGGTCGATGGCGAGCAGGCCGGCCTGCGACTTGCGCCGCGAGGCGTCGGCGATGACGCGCTCGATCTCCTCGTGGAAGCGGCGGCGGTTGTAGAGATTGGTGAGCGGGTCGCGCTCGGCGAGCCGGATCAGCTGCTCCTCGAGTTGCTTCTGCCGGGTGACGTCCTCGTAGATCCAGACGCGGCCGATGACCTGGCCGGGCTTCTCGCCGGGGACGAGGGCCGAGATGTCGGTGATGACGCGGCCGTCGTTGAGGGCGAACTCGTAGGCGTCGCTGACATCCATGCCGGCCAGCACTTCGGCGACGTGGCGGCGGTAGTCGGCATCGTCGCGGCGCAGGGCGGCGGTGCGCTCGATGAGGGTGTCGGCCGACTGGCCCTCGAGGTTCTCGCCGGGCGGCACCTTCCACACCTCACGGCAGGCGTTGTTGAGGTAGTAGATGCGGTGGTTGCGGTCGATGAAGAGCACGCCGACCCGCATGACGTCGAGCAGCGCCTCGAGGCGCGAGCGCACCTCGTTGCTGCGCGTCAGGTAGTAGTCCTTCAGCTCCTGGGTGCGGCGCAGCTCGTCCACCGTCTCGAGCAGCTTGAGCTCGGCCTCCTTGCGGCTCTGGATCTCGCCGGCGGAGACGCGCAGGCCGAGATACTCGCCGTCGGCGCCGTGGATCGGCAGCCAGTTGAGCAGCGCCCAGACGTGGCCGCCGTCCTTGCGCTTCAAGCGCAGCTCGAAGTTGTCACCACTGCTGCCGCGCAGGGCGCCGAGGGCGAATTCGAGCACCTGGCGGCGGTCGTCCTCGTGCACCAGCAGGGCGACGAGGTCCCCGGCGAGCAGGCACTCGAGCGGCGTGTGGCCGGTGACGCGCTCGACCGAGCGGTTGATCCAGATCAGCCGGCCGCGCGGGTTGAACCAGGCCTCGACGCCGTAAGTGTAGTCGGCGATGGCGTGGAAGCGCGCCTCGCTCTTCTTCAGCGCGTCGATGCGCTCGTCGAGGGCCTGCGACATGCGGTTGAAGGCGCGCATCAGCGTGCCGATCTCGTCCTTGCCGCCGGACGGCAGGTGTACGGCGCCCTCGCCGCTCTCGAGCGCGGCGGCGGCGCGCTGCAGGATGCGCAGGTTGCGCGTCAGCCAGTAGCCGAGCAGCCACAGCAGCACGACGGTGATGAGGAAGGCGACCCAGCCGATGGCGATGCTCTGCCAGAGCAGGCGGTCACCGGCCTGGCGCAGGAAGCGGGTGTCGATGCCGAAACGGGCGCTGCCGACGCCGCGCCCCTCGTGACGCAGCGCGACAACGCCGTCGAAGACCGCAGCGTCGCGCGGCAGGCTGGCGAAATCCGCAAGCGGCTGCGGCAACGGCTGCGCCGGGTCCCAGCCCTGGGCGGCGACGACGCGCCCGCCGGCGTCGCGCAGGACGAGGTAGCGCAGGCCGTCCTGGGCGACGAGCTGGCGCAGCAGCTCGTCGAGGCGCGGCTGGTCCTGGCGCGCCAGCGGCTCCGCGAGGACGACGCCGTAGAGCCGCTTCATGTCGGCCAGGTGCTGGCTCTCGCGCGCCAGCAGCGCCTCGTCGAGGATGCGCACGCTGTTGCCGACCTGCACCCAGAGGACGAGGACGAGGACGAAGCAGGCCGCCGCCACGAGCCGGAAGCGCAGCGAAACGGTCATGCCTTTCAGGGCGTCGAGCATGCCCCCTCCCGGGTGCTCACAGGGCCTTGCCGAGGATCTTCGAGCGGCGCTGCCAGTTGTAGAGCTCGCGCTTCTGACGCGGCAGGGCGTCGACGCCGGCCTCGCTGAAGCCGCGCTCGACGAACCAGTGGGCGGTGCGCGTGGTCAGGACGAAAAGCTGGCGCAGGCCGGACTTGCGCGCGCGCCGCTCCATGTACTCGAGCAGGCGCTCGCCGTGGCCGGCGCGGCGGTGATCGGGGTTGACGGCAAGGCAGGCGAGCTCGGCCGCCTTGTCGCGGCTGAACGGATAGAGCGCGGCGCAGCCGAGGACGACGCCGTCGTGCTCGAGCACCGAGAAGCGGCCGATCTCCCGCTCCAGCAGCTCGCGGCCGCGGCGCACCAGGGTGCCGTCGGCCTCGAGCGGCGCGATGAGGCCGACGATGGCGGCGACGTCGTCGATGGTGGCCTCGCGCAGCCGCGCCAGCGGGTCGCGCGTGACGATGGTGCCCACGCCCTCGTGGGTGAACAACTCGAGCAGCAGGCCGCCGTCGATGTCGCGGTCGATCAGGTGGGCGCGATTGACGCCGGCGCGGGTGGCGCGCATGCAGCAGGGCCGGTCGAGGCCGCGGTCCCCGCTCAGGCGCTTCGGCTTCTTCAGCAGCCGCTCGGCCTCGTCGGCGGTGACGGCGCCGACGAGACGGCCGCGACCATCGGTGACGCCGGGCGCGTCGCAGAGGAAGATCAGCTTCTCGGCGCGCAGGGCGACGGCGACCGCCTCGGCCACCTCCTCCATGCCGAGGTTGAAGATCTCGCCGGCCGGCGAGACGCCGATCGGGCTGATCAGCACGACGTTGCCCTGGTCGAGGTCGGCGCTGATCTCGCCGGCGATGATCTTGCGCACGGCGCCGGTGTGCTGGTAGTCGACGCCGTCGACGACGCCGACCGGCTTGGCGGTGATGAAGTTGCCGCCGGTGACGCGCATGTAGGCGCCGGCCATCGGCGTGTTGGGCAAGCCCTGCGAGAGCAGCGCCTCGATCTCGAGGCGGGTGACGCCCATCGCCGACTTGACGCACTCGAGCGCCGCGGCATCGGTGACGCGCAGGCCCTTGTGGTACTTCGGCGCGAGGCCGCGGCGCGCCAGCTCGGCCTCGATCTGCGGCCGCGCGCCGTGCACCAGCACGAGGCGGATGCCGAGGGCGGCGAGCAGGTTGCAGTCCTGCGCCAGCGACTGGGCCAGGGCGCCCTGCGCCACCTCGCCGCCGAAGCCGATGACGAAGGTGCGGCCGCGGAAGGCGTGGATGTAGGGCGCCGCCTGGCGGAACCAGGAGACGTAGAGCCGCGTGGATTCAGGGGCGTTCATGCCGACATCTCGGACGAGGCGGTCTCACGGATCGGGTCGCGCTGGGCGGATTCTAGCCCAGCCGGGCGGCGGCGGGCGATTCACGCGCCGAGCGCCGCCTGCAGCCGGTCGCACAGCGTCCTCAGCACCTTGATGCGGGCATGATACTTGTCGTTGGCCTCGACCAGGGTCCACGGCGCGATCTCGGTGCTGGTGCGGTCGATCATGTCGCAGACGGCGTGGCGGTAGGCGTCCCACTTCTTGCGGTTGCGCCAGTCCTCGCCGGTGATCTTGAAGCGCTTGAAGCGGGTCTTCTCGCGCTCCCTGAAGCGCTTCAGCTGCTCGTCGGCGGTGATGGCCAGCCAGAACTTGACGACGACGGCGCCGTGGCGGACGAGCTGGTCCTCGAAGTCGTTGATCTCGGCGTAGGCGCGCATCCAGTCGGCCTCGGCGGCGAAGCCCTCGACGCGCTCGACCAGCACGCGGCCGTACCAGGAGCGGTCGAAGATGGCGACGCGGCCGCGGCGCGGGACGTGGCGCCAGAAGCGCCACAGGTAGGGCTGGGCGCGCTCCTCCTCGCTCGGCGCCGCCACCGGCACGATGCCGTAGTGGCGCGCGTCGAGGGCGCCGGTGACGCGGCGGATGCAGCCGCCCTTGCCGGCGGCGTCCGAGCCCTCGAAGACGACGACCAGCGAGCGCTGGCGGAATTCCGGGTGGCGCGAGAGCAGGTTGAGGCGGCCCTGGTACTTCTCCAGCTCGCCGGCGAAGCGCTTCTGCGGCAGCGCCAGCGTCATGTCGAGCGCGCCGATCAGGTCGCGCCCGCCCAAGGGCGGCGGCGGCGGCGCGCTGACGACGGCGCGGCGCTCGCCGCGCTTCTCCCGCGCGACGCGCTTTTTCATGGCGTCGAGCAGGATCTTCGCCACCGTCAGCGAGCGGTAGCGCTCGTCGGCGCCCTCGACGACGATCCACGGCGCGACGCCGGTGCTGGTGTGGCGCAGGGCGCGCGAGGAGACGGCGACGAACTTGTCGTAGATGCGGAAGTGCTCCCAGTCGGCGCGGGTGACGCGCCAGCGGGTGTCCTTGTCCTTCTCCAGCGCCTTGAGGCGCTTCCTCTGCGCCTCGCGCGAGAGATGGAACCAGAACTTGACGATCAGCGCGCCTTCGTCGGCGAGCATCTGCTCGAAGCGGTTGATCTCCTCGAGCGACTGGTCGAGGTCGCTGTTGCGCGTGCGCTTCATGACGCGGTCGACGATCGGGTCGGTGTACCAGTTACCGAAGAGGATGCCGATCTTGCCCTGCGGCGGCAGCGCCCGCCAGAAGCGCCACATGTAGGGGCGCTCGCGCTCCTCGTCGGAAGGCGGCGGGAAGGCGTGGGTCTGGATGTGGCGCGGATCCATCCAGGCGTTGAGGAGATTCACCGTCTCGCCCTTGCCGGCGCCATCGACGCCGTTGATGAGGATGATGACGGGGAATTTCTTCAACTCGCCGACATCGTACTGGGCGTCGAGCAGGTCGGCGCGCAGCTTCGGCACCTGCCGCTCCCAGCTCGCCTTGTCCACCTTGTGGCCGAGTTCCGCCGATTCGAACATGCGCTCCTCCTTCCTTCACAAGTCGCCGTGCAGCGCGCCGAGGGCCGCCAGCGCGGCGGGGGCCGCGGTTTGCGTGCGCAGCCCGCGCGGGCCGAGGACGAATTCGGCGAAGCCGGCGGCGCGCGCTAGCGCGATCTCCTCCGCGTCCAGCCCGCCCTCCGGCCCGACCAGCAGGAGGAAGCCCGGCGCGGCGGCGAGCCGGCGCGACCGCAGCCCGCCGCCGGGGGCGAGCAGCAGCCGGCAGAGGCCATTTTCTTGCGGCAGGCCGGCCAGCCATTGCCGCAGATCAAGGAGCGGCGCGATTTCCGGCAGGCGGTTGCGGCCGCACTGCTCGCAGGCGGCGGCGGCGACCTGGCGCCAGCGCTCGAGGCGGCGCCGCGCGCGCTCGCCGGCGAGCCGCGGCACGCTGCGCCGCGTCGCCAGCGGCTGGATGCGCGCCACGCCCAGCTCGGCCGCCTTCTGCACGACGAAATCCATGCGCTCGCCCGAGGGCAGGGCCTGCGCCAGGACCAGCTCGAGCGGCGATTCGCGCTCGATGTCGCGCCGCTCGCCGAGTTGCACGGCGAGGCCGCGGCCGGCGGTGGCGAGGCGGCCGGGATACTCGCCGCCCTCGCCGTTGAACAGCACGACGGCGTCGCCAGGGCCGAGGCGCAGCACGCGCAGGGCGTGGTGGGCGGCGGCGGCCGGCAGCTCGACGAGGGCGCCGGCGGCGAGGGGCTGCGGGCAGAAGAAGCGCGGGGCCATCGTGCTATTATTCCGCAAGCTTCGGGTTTTTTCCTTCCGCGATTGCAATTCTGCCGTCATGGTCAGCCTCACCACTCCCGTCTGCGATTTCGGCTGGCGCGCTCCCGACTTCGAGCTGCCCGGCACCGACGGGCGCAGCCATGGCCCGGCCGGCAGCCGCGGGCCGAACGGCCTGCTGGTGATGTTCCTCTGCAACCACTGCCCCTACGTCAAGGCGGTGCTCGAGCGCATCGTGCGCGACTGCCGCGAGCTGGCAGGCCACGGCATCGGCTCGATCGCCGTCATGGCGAACGACCCGGCGGACTACCCGGAGGATTCCTGGGACAACATGGTCGCCGTGGCGCGGTGCATGGACTTTCCCTTCCCCTACGTCCTCGACGAGTCGCAGGCGGTGGCGAAAGTCTATGGCGCGGTGTGCACGCCGGATTTCTTCGGCTTCAACGCGCGGCTCGAGCTGCAGTACCGCGGCCGCCTCGACGCCTCGCGGCGGGAGGCGGTGCCGGGGGCGCGGCGCGAGCTGTTCGAGGCCATGCTGCAGGTGGCGCGCACCGGCGAGGGGCCGCGCGAACAACTGCCGAGCATGGGCTGCTCGATCAAGTGGCGGGAATGAGCCGCGCGGATTCTCTCTCGGATGCCAGCGCGCTGCGACGCCTCACGCGCCGCAGCGTGACGGCGAGCCACGCTCACCCCCTTTCCCGGAAAGGGGGTCGGGGGGATAGCCCATACTCCCCCTCGAGCCGCGCAGCGGCGAGCCACCGTCACCCCCTTTCCCGGAAAGGGGGTCGGGGGGATTGCCCATGAACTCCCCCTACTACGAGCTGGCCGCCGCCGTCACCCAGGTGGTGCGCGAGGTGGCGGCGCAGGTGGTGATGCCGCGCTACCTGCAGGTGGTGCGCGAGCACAAGGCCGACGGCACCATCTTCACCGAGGTCGACATCGCCGCCCAGCGCGCATTGGCCGAGCGCCTGCAGCGCCTGCGGCCGCGGCCGCTGCTCGGCGAGGAGGAAATGGCCGAGGAGGAGCAGCACCGGCTGTGGCAGGAAGGCAGCGCCGGGCTGTGGGTGGTCGACCCGATCGACGGCACCACCAATTTCGTCGCCGGCCTGCCCTTCTTCGCCATCTCGGTGGCCTACTTCATCGACGGCCGCGCCGTCGTCGGCGTCGTCTACAACCCGGCGACGCGGGAGATGTTCTTCGCCTCGCGCGGCGGCGGCGCCATCATGAACGGCCTGCGCCTGCCGCTGCGGCCGCCGGCGGCGAGCCTCGCCGAGTGCGTCGCCGGCGTCGACTTCAAGCGCATCCCGAAGAAGCTCGGCGACGCGCTGGCGACGCGGCCGCCCTACTACTCGCAGCGCAACTTCGGCTGCAGCACGCTGGAATGGGCCTACGCCGCCGCCGGCCGGCTCGACCTGCTGCTGCACGGCGGCCAGAAGCTGTGGGACTACGCCGCCGGACGGCTGATCCTCGAGGAGGCCGGCGGGGGCATGTGCACCCTGCGCCACGACGACTTCGACGCCGACGACCTGTGGAAGCGCTCGGTCATCGCCGCGGTCGACCCGCAGCTCTTTTCGGCCTGGCGCGACTGGATCCGCGCTCGGCGCTGAGCCTCTCCGCGGCCGGCGGCTCGACCAGGCCGGCGCTCTCCTTCAGCAGGAACTGGCGGAAGGCCTCGGCCACCGGCAGCAGGCGCTTGTCGGCGCGCTGCACGAGGTACCAGTGGCGGCGCAGCGGCGTGCCGACGACGTTGAGCCGGGCGATGTGGCCGGTGGCCAGCTCGAGCACGATGGTGCGCTCGGAGATGAAGGAAATGCCCATGCCGGCCATCACCGCCTGCTTGATGGTCTCGTTGCTGGTCATCTCCACCGTGCGCCGCGGCACGACGCCGTTCTCGGCGAGAAAGCGCTCCATCGCCGCGCGCGTGCCGGAGCCGGGCTCGCGCAGCAGGAAGCTCTCGCCGGCGAGCTGCTTCGGCGCGATGCGCCGGGCATCGGCCAGGGGATGGTCGGGCGCGGCGACGAAGACCAGCGGGTTCTCGGCGAAGGGCTCGGAGGCCGTCTCCAGCTCCGGCGGCGGCCGCCCCATGATGGCCAGGTCGATCTCGTTGTCGGCGAGCTGGCTGACGATCTCGCCGCGGTTGTGCACGCCGAGGCGCAGCTCGACCTCGGGATAGCGGCGGCGGAAGGCGGTGAGCAGGCGCGGCGCGAAGTACTTGGCGGTGCTGACGACGCCGATGTTGAGGCGGCCGCCGCGCAGCCCCTTCATGGCGAGCAGCGCCTCCTCCGCCTCGCGCAGCTGGCTGGCGACGACGCGGGCGTGGCGCGCCAGCTCGGCGCCGGCATCGGTGAGGAAGATGCGCTTGCCGACCTGCTCGGTGAGCGGCAGGCCGACCGCCTCCTCGAGGCTCCTCACCTGCATCGAGACGGCCGGCTGGGTCAGGTGCAGCTCCTCGGCGGCGCGCGAGACCGACAGGTGGCGGGCGACCGCCTCGAAGATCTTCAGCTGGCGCAGGGTCAGGTGCATGGCCGCCTCGCATTCCATAAGATTAAAGCCAAGAATACCATAATCAAGATTTAGTTCACCTTATGGATAAACCGGCCTAAAGTGGCTCCATCGCCACGCCACCGCACAAGGAGAGCCCATGGACCAGTCGAACCGCTACGCCGACCTCAGCCTGAAGGAAGAGGACCTGATCAAGGGCGGCAAGCACATTCTGTGCGCCTACAAGATGAAGCCGAAGGCCGGCCACGGCTATCTCGCCGCCGCCGCCCACTTCGCCGCCGAGTCCTCGACCGGCACCAACGTCGAGGTCAGCACCACCGACGAGTTCACCCGCGGCGTCGACGCCCTGGTCTATCACATCGACGAGGCGGCCGAGGACATGCGCATCGCCTATCCGCTCGACCTGTTCGACCGCAACGTCACCGACGGGCGCATGATGATCGTCTCCTTCCTGACGCTGACCATCGGCAACAACCAGGGCATGGGCGACATCGAGTACGCCAAGATGTACGACTTCTACGTGCCCGAGCGCGCCCTCCAGCTGTTCGACGGCCCGGCGCGCGACATCTCCGATCTGTGGCGCATCCTCGGCCGGCCGGTCACGGACGGCGGCTACATCGCCGGCACCATCATCAAGCCGAAGCTGGGCCTGCGGCCCGAGCCCTTCGCCAAGGCGGCCTACCAGTTCTGGCTCGGCGGCGACTTCATCAAGAACGACGAGCCGCAGGGCAACCAGGTCTTCGCGCCGATGAAGCAGACCATCCCGCTGGTCTACGACGCCATGAAGCGGGCGATGGACGAGACCGGCCAGGCCAAGCTGTTCTCGGCCAACATCACCGCCGACGACCATTACGAGATGCTGGCGCGCGGCGAGTACATCCTCGAGACCTTCGGCCCCGACGCCGACAAGGTGGCCTTCCTGGTGGACGGCTACGTCGGCGGCCCCGGCATGGTGACCACGGTGCGGCGCCGCTTCCCCGGCCAGTACCTGCACTACCACCGCGCCGGCCACGGCGCCGTCACCAGCCCGCAGTCGAAGCGCGGCTACACCGCCTACGTGCTGGCCAAGATGAGCCGCCTGCAGGGCGCCTCCGGCATCCACGTCGGCACCATGGGCTACGGCAAGATGGAGGGCGAGAAGGACGACCGCGCCATCGCCTACATCATCGAGCGCGACGAGTACCAGGGGCCGGCCTATCACCAGAAGTGGTACGGCATGCGGCCGACGACGCCGATCATCTCCGGCGGCATGAACGCGCTGCGCCTGCCCGGCTTCTTCGAGAACCTCGGCCACGGCAACGTCATCAACACCGCCGGCGGCGGCTCCTACGGCCACGTCGACTCGCCGGCCGCCGGCGCCATCTCGCTGCGCCAGGCCTACGAGTGCTGGAAGGCCAAGGCCGACCCGATCGAGTGGGCGAAGAGCCACCAGGAGTTCGCCCGCGCCTTCGAGTCCTTCCCGCAAGATGCCGACGCCCTCTACCCGGGCTGGCGCGAGAAGCTGAAGGGCCACAAGTAACGCCGGCGGGGCAGCGCCCCGGCGGCGCCTCGCCGCAGCCAGCCGCGCGCGGCGGCGCGCAACGCCCGGAAAGGGGGAGGCATGAGCATCGACATCGCGCAGTACCGCATCGCCCGCGAGCCCTTCTACCGGCCGCAGGGCGACGAGGTGGCGCTCTACGAGGCGGCCTACGCGGCGCGGCTGCCGGTGATGCTGAAGGGGCCGACCGGCTGCGGCAAGAGCCGCTTCGTCGAGTACATGGCGTGGCGGCTCGACCGCCCGCTGATCACCGTCGCCTGCAACGAGGACATGACCGCCTCGGACCTGGTCGGCCGCTACCTGCTCGACCGCGACGGCACGCGCTGGCTCGACGGCCCGCTCACCGTCGCCGCGCGCATCGGCGCGATCTGCTACCTCGACGAGATCGTCGAGGCGCGCCAGGACACCACCGTGGTGATCCACCCGCTGACCGACCACCGCCGCGCGCTGCCGCTCGACAAGAAGGGCGAGCTGGTCGCCGCCCACCCCGACTTCCAGCTGGCGATCTCCTACAACCCCGGCTACCAGTCGCTGATGAAGGACCTCAAGCCGTCGACCAAGCAGCGCTTCGCCGCGCTCGACTTCGATTATCCCGAGGCGGCGCTGGAGGCGGAGATCGTCGCCCGCGAGACCGGCATCGACGGCGAGACGGCGGCGCGCCTGGTGAAGGTGGCGCAGGCGGCGCGCAACCTGAAGGGCCACGGCCTGGTCGAGGGCGCCTCGACACGGCTGGTGGTCTACGCCGCCGAGCTGATCCGCCGCGGCGTCGCGCCGCGCGCCGCCTGCCGCGCGGCGATGGCGCGGCCGATCACCGACGACGCCGACATCCGCGCCACGCTCGACCACGCCGTCGACGCCGTCTTCGCCTGAGCGGCGCGCGGCCGGCATGGGCAGGAGCGAGGATGCGCGCCAGCGCGCCATGCGCCACCCGCAGGCGCAGGCCTGGTGGCGCCAGATGGACTGCGGCTTCACGCAAGTGGCCGACGTCTTCGAGGAGTGCCTCTACGAGGCGCTGAGCGCCTTCACGCGCGCGGAAATGGAGGCCTTCGTCGCGGCGGCGCGGGAGCTCGCCCACCTCGGCCGCGGGCCGGAGCCGGTGCTGGCCTTCCTCGAGGGCTGGCCGTCGGCGGCGGCCGCCGTCGGCGCGGCGGCGCTGGACGACGTGATGTCGCTGGTGCGCGCCCAGCAGGCCTCGCCCAACGGCAGCGCCATCGCGCCCCTGCTGCAGACGCTCGCCGCCGTGGCGCGCCGCCTCGGCTCGCGCGAGCAGCTGGCCGGCTACCTCGAGCTGGCGCGCGAGCTGATGGCGCGCACCACCGACTCCCTGCACGGCCGCCAGGCGATGACGGCCAGCGCCGGCCTGCCGGCCTTCTTCGGCCAGGCGCCGCAACTGGTCGAGCAGCTGCCGCTGGCCGGGCTGCGGCAGTGGGTCGAATACGGCCTGCGCCACTACGCCCGGCAGCCGCAGCAGCAGGCCGACTACTTCGACCTGAAGCTGGCCGACAGCCGCGCCGTGATGCAGCGCGAGCGCCGCGGCACGCTGCTCGCCGACGTCGAGCGCCAGCTCGACTGCACCCTGCGCGCCCTGTGGCGCGACCCGCAGCCGATCATCCCCTATTCCAACGCCTACCATGCGCTGCGCCAGATCACACCCTACCACGACAGCCTCGGGGCGCGCCTGCCCGACGCGCTGGAGGCGCGCGACGGCGTCGCCGCCATCGACCGCTATCGCGCGACCCTGGCGCACATGGCCGGCCACCGGCGCTGGTCGCGGCCCCTGATCGCCGACAACTGGAGCCCCTTCCAGCGCCTCGCCGTGGAGTTCCTCGAGGACGCGCGCATCGACTGCCTGCTGCTGCGCGAATACCCCGGACTGGCGCCGACCCTGCTCGCCCTGCACCCGCGGCCGCGCGAGGATGCCTGCGATCCCGAGACCACCTCCTGCCTGCGCCATCGCCTCGCCATGCTGTCGCGCGCCTGCCTCGACGCGGCCCACGGCTACCGGGACGCCGCGCTGAACGAGACCGTCGCCGCCTTCCATGCGGCGCTCACCGGCGGCGCGGCGGACACGGCACGGATGGCCGAGCTGGCGCTCGCCTGGGTGGCGCGCACGCGGCGGCCGAGCGACCAGTTGCCGCGCATCCACTTCGACGACACGGTGATCGACTACCGCGACGACAACCGGGCGCTGTGGGCCTTCATCGAGGAGGGCGACGAGGAGGAGGCTTTCGACACGAGGAAGCAGGCGGCGGAAGAGACGCCGGCGCCGGCCGGCCTGCCGCCGCGCCATTACCCGGAGTGGGACCGGGCGACGCAGAGCTACCGGCCGGACTGGGTCAGCCTCTACGAGGCCCTGCACCCGGCCGGCGAGGCGGCGGCGATCGACCGCCTGCTGGCGCGCCACGCCGTGCTGGCGCGCCGCCTGACGCGCCTGCTCGACCTGCACAAGCCGCAGAACACGCAGCGCATCCGCCACCGCGAGGACGGCGCCGAGCTCGACCTCGACACGGCGATCCGCTCGCTCGCCGACCTCCGGTGCGGGCTGACGCCGGACCCGCGCATCAACTTCGACCAGCGCGCGAGCGGGCGCAGCATCGCCGTGCTGCTGCTGCTCGACCTGTCGGAGTCGCTCGGCCAGGCGGCGGCCGGCGGCGGCCAGACCCTGCTGCAGTTGTCGCAGGAGGCGGTGGCGCTGCTGGCGCTGGCGATCGAGGGGCTGCGCGATCCCTTCGCCATCGCCGGCTTCCACTCCAACACCCGCCACGAGGTGCGCTACCTGCACATCAAGGGCTTCTCCGAGCGCTGGGACGACACGGTCAAGGGGCGACTGGCCGCCCTGCAGGCGGGCTGGTCGACGCGCATGGGCGCGGCGCTGCGCCACGCCGGCGCGGCGCTGGCGCAGCGGCCGGCGGACAAGCGGCTGCTGCTGCTGCTCACCGACGGCGAGCCGGCCGACGTCGACGTCGAGGATGGGCAGCACCTGCACGCCGACGCGAAAAAGGCGGTCAGCGAGCTGGCCAGCCAGGGCGTCGACACCTTCTGCCTGAGCCTCGACCCGCAGGCCGACGACTACGTGCGGGACATCTTCGGCGGCCGCCACCTGGTGCTCGACCGCGTCGCCCAGCTGCCGGAGAAGCTGCCGCTGCTCTACCTGGCGCTGACGCGCTAGGATGCCGGCGAAGGGCGGCCGGCGGCCGGAGAAGGGATGCCGGCACGCCAAGGCATCAGAGCGCTCTTATTCCTGCCATAATAAATTTTGAATGGAACTTATGCATCAGCCCGATTAAAGTCGCAGCATCGGCGGCCGCCGCGGCCCGGAGCAGGCAGCCGCCTCGTCCATCCAACCGCTTCGCAAGGGGCCCGCCATGTCCGTCAAGCATCCCGTCATCGCCATCACCGGCTCCTCCGGCGCCGGCACCTCCACGGTAAAGAAGTCCTTCGAGCACATCTTCCGCCGCGAGAAGATCCTCGCCGCGGTGATCGAGGGCGACAGCTTCCACCGATACGACCGCGAGGAAATGAAGCGCGCCATCCAGGAGTCGGAGCGCAACGGCCAGGGCCGGCACATCAGCCACTTCGGCCCGGAGGCGAACCTGTTCGACGAGCTCGAGGCGCTGTTCCGCAGCTACGGCGAGAACGGCACGGGGCGTCGCCGCTACTACCTGCACAACGAGGAGGAGGCGGCGCCGTGGGGGCAGCAGCCCGGCACCTTCACGCCGTGGGAGGAGCTGCCCGAGGACACCGACTGCCTGTTCTACGAGGGGCTGCACGGCGGCGCAAGGACCGACACGGTGGACGTCGCCCGCCACACCGACCTGCTGGTCGGCGTCGTGCCGACGGTGAACCTCGAGTGGATCCAGAAGATCCACCGCGACACCAGCACGCGCGGCTATTCGGTCGAGGCGGTGACGCAGACCATCCTGCGCCGCATGCACGACTACGTGCATCACATCACGCCGCAGTTCTCGCGCACCCACATCAACTTCCAGCGCGTGCCGGTGGTGGACACCTCCAACCCCTTCGTCGCGCGCGACATCCCGACCCTCGACGAGTCGCTGGTGGTGATCCGCTACCGCGACCCGCACGGGGTGGACTTCCCCTACCTGCTGTCGATGATCCACGACTCGTTCATGTCGCGGCCGAACTGCATCGTCGTGCCCGGCGGCAAGATGCAGCTGGCGATGCAGCTGGTGCTGACGCCGCTGATCCTGCAGCTGATGGAGCGGCGCAACAGGGCCTGAGACCCGCCGCAAGCTACCCAATCCGCCGGTTTTGTAAGATAATTCAAGGTCTTCCTGCCGGCAACCACGACCTCGGAACAAGGGAAAAGCGATGTCCAAGCAGAGCGCCGCGCCCGGCGGCAACACCCCGGTCTTCAACGACATCACCAGCGCCATCCGCGCCCTCGCCATGGACGCCGTCGAGAAGGCCAAGTCCGGCCACCCCGGCGCGCCGATGGGCATGGCCGAGATGGCCGAGGCGCTGTGGCGCCACGAGCTGAAGCACAACCCGGCCAATCCGAAGTGGGCCGACCGCGACCGCTTCGTGCTGTCCAACGGCCACGGCTCGATGCTGCTCTACGCCCTGCTGCACCTGACCGGCTACGACCTGTCGATGGAGGACATCAAGGCCTTCCGCCAGCTGCACTCGAAGACGCCGGGCCACCCCGAGTACGGCTACACGCCGGGCGTCGAGACCACCACCGGCCCGCTCGGCCAGGGCGTCGGCAACGCCGTCGGCATGGCCATGGCGGAGAAGCTGCTGGCGGCCGAGTTCAACCGCCCCGGCCACGACATCGTCGACCACCGCACCTGGGTGTTCCTCGGCGACGGCTGCCTGATGGAGGGCGTCTCGCACGAGGCCTGCTCGCTGGCCGGCACCTGGGGCCTGGGCAAGCTGACCGCCTTCTGGGACGACAACGGCATCTCGATCGACGGCCATGTCGAGGGCTGGTTCGCCGACGACACGCCGCGCCGCTTCGAGGCCTACGGCTGGCAGGTGATCCGCGGCGTGGACGGCCACGACCCGCGGGCGATCCGCGCCGCCATCGCCGAGGCGCGGGCCGAGACGGCGCGGCCGACCCTGATCTGCTGCAAGACGCGCATCGGCATGGGCGCGCCGAACAAGGCCGGCAGCCACGACGTGCACGGCGCCCCGCTGGGCGAAGCGGAAGTGGCCGCGGCGCGCGAGCGCATGGGCTGGAAATACCCGCCCTTCGTGATCCCGCCGGAAGTCTATGCCGCCTGGGACGCGCGCGCCGCCGGCGCCGCCGCGGAAGCGGCGTGGAACGAGAAGTTCGCCCGCTACGCCCAGGCCCATCCCGAGCTGGCGCGCGAATTCAGCCGGCGCATGGCCGGCGAGCTGCCCGCTGGCTGGCCGGAGCAGGCGCGGCAGGCGGTCGCCGCCGCCAACGAGAAGGGCGAGACGGTCGCCACGCGCAAAGCCTCGCAGATCGCCATCAACGCGCTGGCGCCGCTGCTGCCCGAGTTTGTCGGCGGCTCGGCCGACCTGACCGGCTCGAACCTGACCAACTGGAACGGCTGCAAGCATGTCTCCGGGCGCGAGCCGGGCAACTACATTTCCTACGGCGTGCGCGAGTTCGGCATGGCGGCGATCATGAACGGCCTCGCCCTGCACGGCGGCCTGCTGCCCTTCGGCGGCACCTTCCTGATCTTCTCCGACTACGCGCGCAACGGCATCCGCATGTCGGCGCTGATGAAGCAGCGCGTCATCTACGTGCTCACCCACGACTCGATCGGCCTGGGCGAGGACGGCCCGACCCACCAGCCGGTGGAGCAGACAGCGACCCTGCGCATGGTGCCGAACCTCGACGTCTGGCGCCCCTGCGACACGACCGAGACCATGGTGGCCTGGACGCACGCGGTGGAGCGCCGGGACGGCCCGAGCGCGCTGTGCCTGTCGCGGCAGAACCTGCCCTTCGTCAAGCGCGACGCCGCCGCGCTGGCCGGCATCGCACGCGGCGGCTACGTCCTGTCGGAAGCGCAGGGCGAGCCGCGCGCGGCGATCATCGCCACCGGCTCCGAGGTCGAGCTGGCGCTCAAGGCGCAGGCGGCGCTGGCGCAGGAAGGCCTCGCCGTGCGCGTCGTCTCGATGCCCAACTGCGGCCTGTTCGACCGCCAGGAGGCGGCCTGGCGCGAGGCCGTGCTGCCGCGCGGGCTGCCGCGGCTGGCCGTCGAGGCCGGCGCCGGCGACGGCTGGCACAAGTACGTCGGCCTCGAGGGCGCCGTCATCGGCATCGGCCGCTTCGGCGAATCGGCGCCGGCCGGCGCGCTGTTCAAGGAATTCGGCTTCACCGCGGAGAACGTGGTGAAGGCAGTGAAAACGCTTGTCTAATTTCCATCAGGAGAGCCTCCCATGACCATCAAAGTCGGCATCAACGGCTTCGGCCGCATCGGCCGCATGGCGTTTCGCGCCATCGCCAGGGAATTTCCCGACCTCGAAGTCGTCGCCATCAACGACCTGCTCGAGCCCGCCTACCTCGCCTACATGCTGCAGTACGACTCGGTGCACGGCCGCTTTGGCGGCAGCCTGGGCGTCGCCGACGGCGCCCTGGTGTGCGACGGCAGCAGGATCCGCCTCACCGCCGAGAAGGACCCCGCCAAGCTGAAGTGGAACGAGGCCGGCGCCGACATCGTCATCGAATCGACCGGCCTGTTCCTGACCCAGGAGGCCTGCCAGAAGCACCTCGACGCCGGCGCCAGGAAGGTCGTGCAGACGGCGCCGTCGAAGGACGACACGCCGATGTTCGTCTACGGCGTGAACCACGAGAAGTACGCCGACGAGAAGATCGTCTCGGCCGCCTCGTGCACCACCAACTGCCTCGCCCCGGTGGCCAAGGTGCTGCACGAGAACTGGGGCATCAAGCGCGGCCTGATGACCACGGTGCACGCCGCCACGGCGACGCAGAAGACCGTCGACGGCCCCTCGCACAAGGACTGGCGCGGCGGCCGCGGCATCCTCGAGAACATCATCCCCTCCTCGACCGGCGCCGCCAAGGCCGTCGGCAAGGTGCTGCCCGAGCTGAACGGCAAGCTGACCGGCATGGCCTTCCGCGTGCCGACCTCCGACGTCTCGGTGGTCGACCTCACCGTCGAGCTGAGCCGCGAAGCCGACTACCAGGACATCTGCAAGGCGATGAAGGCCGCCTCGGAAGGCCCGCTGAAGGGCGTGCTCGGCTACACCGAGGACAAGGTCGTCGCCACCGATTTCCGCGGCAACTCCTGCGCCTCGATCTTCGACGCCGAGGCCGGCATCGCGCTCGACAAGACCTTCATCAAGGTGGTTTCCTGGTACGACAACGAGTACGGCTACACCTGCAACATGCTGCAGTTCCTCAGGCACGTCGCCAAATGAGGCGGCGGATCCGGACCCGGGAAGCGCCGCGATGAAATTCAGGACGCTCGACGACTTCGACCTCGCCGGCAAGCGCGTCTTCATCCGCGCCGACCTCAACGTGCCGGTCAAGGACGGCAAGGTCACCTCGGACGCGCGCATCAGCGCCTCGCTGCCGACCATCGAGCGCTGCCTCGAGGCCGGCGCGCGGGTGATGGTCACCTCCCACCTCGGCCGCCCCGAGGAGGGCGTCTTCTCCGAGGAGAATTCCCTGCGGCCGGTGGCCGAGGTGCTGGCCGCCCGGCTCGGCCGCCCGGTGCCGCTGGTGCGCGACTGGGCCGACGGCGGCGCCTGGCTGGAGGCGCTGCAGCCGGGAGAAGCGGTGCTGCTGGAGAACTGCCGCTTCAACAAGGGCGAGAAGAAGAACGCCGAGGCGACGGCGAGGAAGTACGCCGCGCTGTGCGACCTCTTCGTCATGGACGCCTTCGGCACCGCCCATCGCGCCGAGGCGTCGACCTACGGCATCGCCCAGTACGCGCCGGCGGCCTGCGCCGGCCTGCTGGTGGCCGAGGAACTGGCGGCGCTGTCGCAGGCCCTGCTGGCTCCGGCGCGGCCGATGGTCGCCATCGTCGGCGGCTCCAAGGTGTCGACCAAGCTGACGGTGCTGGAGGCGCTGGCGCAGAAGGTGGACCAGCTGGTGGTCGGCGGCGGCATCGCCAACACCTTCCTCAAGGCGGCCGGCCGCAACATCGGCAAGTCGCTGTGCGAGGACGAGCTGGTGCCGACGGCGCGCGCGCTGATGGAGCGGATGCGCGAGCGCGGCGCCGGCATTCCGATCGCCGTCGATGTCGTCGTCGGCAAGAAGTTCGACGCCGCCGAGCCGGCCGTGACGAAGGACGCCGGCAGCGTCGCCGACGACGAGATGATCTTCGACATCGGGCCGAGGAGCGCCGAGGAGCTGGCCGGCATCATCGCCCGCGCCGGCACCGTGGTGTGGAACGGCCCGGTCGGCGTCTTCGAGTTCGACCAGTTCGGCGGCGGCACGCGGCGCATCGCCGAGGCGATCGCGGCGACGCCGGCGTTCACCCTCGCCGGCGGCGGCGACACCATCGCCGCCATCCAGAAGTACGGCATCTACGACAAGGTCTCCTACATCTCGACCGCCGGCGGCGCCTTCCTCGAATTCCTCGAGGGCAAGACCCTGCCGGCGGTGGACATCCTCGAGCAGCGGGCGAAGGGGTGAGCCGGTTTCGAGTTTCGAGTTTCGAGTTTTGAGTTTCGGATTTCGGCTGTCGAGACGGGAAGCACGCCGAGTGTCAATTGCCTTCCTGATTACCAATGAACCTCAGCCAACTTTACGAGCCGGTACGGCATAGGCGGCGTGTTCGCGGCGGCGGTGGCCAGCCGGGCGAGTATGCTCGCCAGATCGAAACGTCGGTTGAAGCGATAGCTGTATTCGGCCAGAT
>CAUJIV010000057.1 GCA_963205435.1 Pseudomonadota bacterium | reverse complement strand
CAATTCGACTCGCTCCACCGTCCAGGGCGCCGTCAGCCCAAGCAGTTGTCGGTACAACTCCGCGCTTTCCATCGCATGCCCTCCATGAAGACCATGCGCGAAAGCGTACTACCTACCCACAGAAATGTCTGAAGGACCTGATTTTTAACTGCTCAGACCATGATGGGAGAAGGGGAAAAACCAAGCCTGGTCGAGGCGTGGCGGCCGCCCGCGCCGTGCCTCTCGAGATGGCCGGAGCGCCTCAAGCCTCGAGCGGCTCGGGCGAAACCAGCACGCCGTCCTCGTCGGCATACAGGTGATCGCCGGGCGCGAAGGTGACGCCGGCGAAGCGCACGGCGACATCGGCCTCGCCGATGCCCTTCTTGATGCTTCTCAGGGGGTGGGTATCGAGCGCCAGCACGCCGATCGCCATCTCGCCGATGGCGCGCGAATCGCGGATGCAGCCATTGACGACGATGCCGGCCCAGCCGTTCTTCTCGCCGAGGGCGGCCAGCTGGTCGCCGACCAGGGCGCAGCGCAGGCTGCCGCCGCCGTCGATGACCAGCACGCGGTCCTCGCCGGGCGCCTCCAGCGCCTTGCGCACCAGCGAGTTGTCCTCAAACAGCCTCAGCGTGGCGATGCGCCCTTGGAAGGCGGCGCGGCCGCCGTAGGAATTGAGCATCGGCTCGAGCACGCGCACCTTGCCGGCGCGCACCTCGTCCTCGAGCCTGTCGCACAGGTCGGCGGTCTTGACGTCCATCATTCGCTCCGCAAAGGAAAACGGCGGCATTGTAGCCGCCGCTTCCCGCGCCGTGGCGCGGCCGTGCCGCCGCTCAGGCGACCGGCTCGGCCACCTCGTCGAACAGCAGCTTCACCTTCTGCTCGGCATCGAGGTCGATGGTGACGCGGCCGCCGCCGGCCAGCCGGCCGAAGAGCAGCTCGTCGGCCAGCGCTGCGCGGATGGTGTCCTGGATCAGGCGCGCCATCGGCCGGGCGCCCATCAGCGGGTCGAAGCCGTTCGCCGCCAGCCAGTCCTTCAGCCGGTCGGTGAACACCGCCTCGACCTTCTTCTCGTGCAGCTGTGCTTCCAGCTGCATGAGGAACTTGTCCACCACCCGCAGGATGATGTCGTGGTCGAGCGCGGCGAAGGAAATGGTGGCGTCGAGCCGGTTGCGGAATTCGGGCGAGAACATGCGCTTGATCTCGGCCATCTCGTCGCCGGCGGCGCGGCTGCTGGCGAAGCCGATGCCGCCCTTCTGCAGCATCTCGGCGCCGGCATTGGTCGTCATGATGATGATGACGTTGCGGAAGTCGGTCTGGCGGCCGTTGTTGTCGGTCAGCGTGCCGTGATCCATCACCTGCAGCAGGATGTTGAAGATGTCCGGGTGGGCCTTCTCGATCTCGTCGAGCAGCAGGACGGCGTGCGGCTTCTTGGTGATCGCCTCGGTGAGCTGGCCGCCCTGGTCGAAGCCGACGTAGCCGGGCGGGGCGCCGATCAGGCGCGAGACGGCGTGGCGCTCCATGTACTCGGACATGTCGAAGCGCACCAGCTCGATGCCCATGCAATAGGCCAGCTGGCGCGCCACCTCGGTCTTGCCGACGCCGGTCGGGCCGGAGAAGAGGAAGCTGCCGATCGGCCGCGTCGGGTTGCCGAGGCCGGAGCGCGACATCTTGATCGCCCGCACCAGCGCGTCGATCGCGCGGTCCTGACCGAACACCACCGACTTCAGGTCGCGGTCGAGGTTCTTCAGCGCGGCGCGGTCGTCGCTGGAAACGTGCTGCGAGGGCACGCGCGCGATCTTGGCGACGATCTCCTCGATCTCGGTCTTGCCGATGACCTTCTTCTGCTTCGACTTGGGCAGGATGCGCTGCGCGGCGCCGGCCTCGTCGATGACGTCGATGGCCTTGTCCGGCAGGTGGCGGTCGCCGATGTAGCGCGCCGACAGCTCGGCGGCGCTGGAGATCGCCTGCGCCGAGTACTTGACGCCGTGGTGCTGCTCGAAGCGCGTCTTCAGCCCCTTGAGGATGGAGACGGTCTCCTCCACCGAGGGCTCGTTCACGTCGATCTTCTGGAAGCGCCGCGACAGGGCATGGTCCTTCTCGAAGACGCCGCGGTACTCGGCGTAGGTGGTGGCGCCGATGCACTTCAGCTGGCCCGAGGCGAGCGCCGGCTTGAGCAGGTTGGAGGCGTCGAGGGTGCCGCCCGAGGCGGCGCCGGCGCCGATCAGGGTGTGGATCTCGTCGATGAAGAGGATGGCGTTGCTGTTGTCGAGCAGCTGCTTGAGCACCGCCTTGAGGCGCTGCTCGAAGTCGCCGCGGTACTTGGTGCCGGCGAGCAGGGCGCCCATGTCGAGGGCGTAGATCTGCGCGTGCGCCAGGATCTCCGGCACGCGGCCCTCGACGATGTGGCGCGCCAGGCCTTCGGCGATCGCCGTCTTGCCGACGCCGGCCTCGCCGACCAGCAGCGGGTTGTTCTTGCGCCGCCGGCACAGGGTCTGGATGACGCGCTCGAGCTCCTTGTCGCGGCCGATCAGCGGGTCGATCTTGCCCATCAGCGCCTGGGCGTTGAGATTCTGCGTGTAACTCTCCAGCGCGCCGCCGGACTGCTGCCCCTCCTGCTCCTGCTCCTGCTGCTCGGCTTCGCCGCGCGGCGCGCCCTGCGCCGGCGCCTTGGTGATGCCGTGCGAGATGAAATTCACCACGTCGAGGCGGCTGATACCCTGGCGCTGCAGGAAATAGACGGCATGGGAATCCTTCTCGCCGAAGATGGCGACCAGCACATTGGCACCGGTGACTTCCTTCTTGCCCGAGGACTGCACATGGAGGATGGCGCGCTGGATGACGCGCTGGAAGCCCAGCGTCGGCTGGGTATCGATCTCGTCGGTGCCGGCCACCGTCGGCGTGTGCTCGGTGATGAAGGCCAGCAGTTCCTTCCTCAGCTCCTCGATGTTGGCGGCGCAGGCGCGCAGGACCTCGGCGGCCGACGGATTGTCGAGCAGGGCCAGCAGCAGGTGCTCGACGGTGATGAACTCGTGACGCTTCTGCCGCGCCTCGACAAAGGCCATGTGCAGACTGACTTCCAGTTCCTGCGCGATCATCTCAACTTTCCTCCATTACGCACGCCAGCGGGTGCTGGTGCTCCCGCGCGTAGCCGGTGACCAGTTCGACCTTGGTCGCCGCCACGTCCCGCGGGAAAACGCCGCAGATGCCGACGCCCTCCCTATGTACTTTGAGCATGATACGCGTCGCTTGTTCGCGATTCATGGAAAAAAATCTCTGCAGCACGACCACCACGAACTCCATCGGCGTGTAATCGTCATTCAGGAGCATGACCTTGAACAGCGGCGGCGGCTTGGCTTTCGACCGCACCGCCTCGAGCACCGATTCGCCCTGCTTGCGCGTTGCCATGGTTCAATTCTAAACAGAAAACGGCGCCCTGTAACACGTCGAGAACGCTCGCCGCGCGCGGTTGCGCCGGCGCATGGCGTGCCGCCCTCTGCGCGAAAAGCTGTGCCAAAAAGCCACAATTTGCTGTCATGCAGCATGAAAAAACACGGGGAATCGCTTGACGCTGCGTATTTGTTTGGCGTAGAAATCCTCGCGTGTTTGTCAAGAAGCCTGGGTAACGCCGCTGGTCGGGCGCAGAGTTTTGTGTCGAATCCCGTACCGCCTCCGCGGTTGTCGCTTGCCTTCGAAACAAGCATCCGGGCGTGATGCGCCCGGTGGGAATGTTCTATAAAGGGATGGAGTTTTATGGCAACCGGTACTGTGAAGTGGTTCAATGATGCCAAGGGATACGGGTTCATCACGCCGGACGACGGCAGCGAGGATCTTTTCGCCCATTTTTCGGCGATCCAGATGGGCGGCTTCAAGACGCTCAAGGAAGGGCAGAAGGTGTCTTTCGAGGTCACCCAGGGCCCGAAAGGCAAGCAGGCTTCGAATATCCAGGGGGCCTGAGACGGTCTGGCGGCAAAGGCGGCCAAGCCGCCGGCTGCCGCCGACATTCCTGGCTTCAGCGACCCGCGACCCTCGGGGAGCGGGTTTTTTCTTGCCCGCAATCCGTCCGGAATCCGTCGCGCCGCTGTCGGTCGAAAGCGGTGGCGGCCGGCAGCGCCGCCTTACATCCTCTCGATCATCGCCTGGCCGAAGGCCGAGCACTTGACCTCCGTCGCGCCCTCCATCAGGCGGGCGAAATCGTAGGTGACGATCTTCTCGGCGATGGCGGCTTCCATCGAGCGGATGATCAGGTCGGCCGCCTCGCGCCAGCCCATGTGGCGCAGCATCATCTCGGCGGAGAGGATCAGCGAGCCCGGGTTGACGTAGTCCTTGCCGGCGTACTTCGGCGCCGTGCCGTGGGTGGCCTCGAAGCAGGCGTACTGATCGGAGATGTTGGCGCCGGGCGCGATGCCGATGCCGCCGACCTGGGCGGCGAGGGCATCTGAGATGTAGTCGCCGTTGAGGTTGAGCGTGGCGATGACGTCGTATTCGGCCGGCCGCAGCAGGATCTGCTGCAGGAAGGCGTCGGCGATCATGTCCTTGATGACGATGTCGCGGCCGGTCCCGGGGTTCTTCAGGGTGCACCACGGACCGCCGTCGAGCGGCTGCGCGCCGAATTCCTTCTGCGCCACCTCGTAGCTCCAGTCGCGGAAGGCGCCTTCGGTGAACTTCTGGATGTTGCCCTTGTGCACGATCGTCACCGACTTGCGGTCGTTGTCGATGGCGTAGCGGATGGCCGCGCGCATCAGGCGCGAGGTGCCCTCGCGCGAAACCGGCTTGATGCCGATGCCTGAGGTATCCGGGAAGCGGATCTTGCGCACGCCCATCTCCTCCTGCAGGAAGCGGATGACCTTCCTGCAGGCGTCGGTCTCGGCCGCCCACTCGATGCCGGCGTAGATGTCCTCGGTGTTCTCGCGGTAGATGACCATGTCGACCTTGCTCGGGTCCTTCAACGGGCTCGGCACGCCCTTGAAGTAGCGCACCGGACGCACGCACTGGTAGAGGTCGAGTTCCTGGCGCAGGGCGACGTTGAGCGAGCGGATGCCGCCGCCGACCGGCGTCGTCATCGGCCCCTTGATGGAAACGGAGTATTCCTTGAGCGCCTCGAGCGTCTCGGCCGGCAGCCAGACGTCGCCGCCGTAGAGGCGCGTCGATTTCTCGCCCGCATAGACTTCCATCCAGTGAATTCTCCTCTTGCCGCCATAGGCCTTGGCCACGGCGGCATCGACGACCCTGATCATCACCGGCGTGATGTCCACGCCGATGCCGTCGCCTTCGATATAGGGGATGATCGGGTTGTCCGGAACCGGCTTGCCGGGGATGATTTTCGCGCCGTCCTGGGGAACCTTGATGCGAGAGCTCGCGCCCATTTCCTGCTCCATCCGATGGTTGTCAATGAAGTCCGCGCCGGCGTCGCGACCGCCCGCGGCCTCGTGGGCCGGGCGGCTGGATGGCGGCCGGCAGCGTGAGCGCGGATTATCCGCGATTCCCGTCCTTTGCGCCAGTTTGGCGCGCCTGCGCCGCTTGGCGCGGCCGGCCGATGCCGGTATGCTCGACGCTCCTCCCGCGACATGGAAGGCCAGATGGAAATTCCCGCCGGCAAGAACCCCGTTGCCCAGGCCGTGGCGCACGCCATGCTGGACGGCTTCAACAAGCACTACCGCCTGATCCGCGAGAGCAGCCGACAGGCCAAGGAGCGCTTCGAGTCGGGCGACTGGCTCGGCGTGCAGCGTGCCGTGCGCGAGCGCATCTCCTATTACGACGCCCGCGTCAGGGAGAGCGTCGCCCTGCTCAAGGAAAAATACGCCGCCGAGCGGATCGACGACGATACCTGGCAGTTAACCAAGCTGCTCTACATCGGCCTGCTGATCAAGCACAAGCAGCCCGAGCTGGCCGAGACCTTCTTCAACTCGGTGTTCTGCAAGATCATGCATCGCACCTACTTCAACAACGAGTTCATCTTCGTCTGGCCCGCGGTATCGACCGAATTCATCGAGTCCGATCCGCCGGCCTACCGCAGCTTCTATCCGAACGCGGTTGGCCTGCGCCAGGCCATCCGCGACATCTGCGCCCACTTCGGCTGGAGCCGCGCTTTCGTCAGCCCGGACAATGACGCCGACAACGTCGTCAGGTCCGTCCTGCGCCAGATGGGCGGCCGCCTGCCGGCGGCGGAGGCCAATTTCCAGGTGCAGGTGCTGAACTCGGCCTTCTATCGCAACAAGGCGGCCTACATCGTCGGCAAGGCCATCAACGGCGACCAGGAATATCCCTTCGTCGTGCCGGTGCTGCACGACTCGAAGGGCCGCCTCTACCTTGACGCCATCCTGCTCGATCCGGCGCAGATCCGCACCCTTTTCAGCCTGAGCCGGGCCTATTTCATGGTCGACATGGAGGTGCCCTCGGCTTACGTCAAGTTCCTCGCCGGGCTGATGCCGCACAAGCCGCATGGCGAGATCTACACCATGCTCGGGCTGGGCAAGCAGGGCAAGACGATGTTCTACCGCGACCTGATCCACCACTTGCGCCACTCGCAGGACGACTTCATCATCGCGCCCGGCATCCCCGGCATGGTCATGAGCGTGTTCACCCTGCCGTCGTTTCCCTACGTCTTCAAGGCGATCCGCGACGTCTTCGGCCCGTCGAAGAACGTGGACCACGCCACGGTCAAGGCGAAGTACCAGCTGGTCAAGCATCACGACCGCGTCGGCCGCATGGCCGACACCCTCGAATTCTCGCTGGTGGCGCTGCCCAAGCGGCGCTTCAGCGCGGCGCTGCTCGACGAGCTGCGCCGGGAGTGCGCCTCGCTGCTGGAGGAGACCGAGGACGAGATCGTCATCAAGCACGTCTATATCGAGCGGCGCATGAAGCCGCTCAACCTCTACCTCGACGGCGCCGACGAGGAGCGGCGCGAGGCGGCGGTAAAGGAGTACGGCAACGCCATCAAGGAGCTCGCCTACGCCAACATCTTTCCCGGTGACATGCTGTTCAAGAACTTCGGCGTCACCCGCTTCGGCCGTGTCGTCTTCTACGACTACGACGAGATCGAGTACATGACCGACTGCAATTTTCGCCGCATTCCGCCGCCGCCGAACCCCGAGGCCGAGATGGCGGACGAGCCGTGGTACGCGGTCGGCCCGCACGACGTCTTCCCCGAGGAATTCGGCACCTTCCTGCTCGGCAATCCTGAGACGCGGCGCGTCTTCATGAAATGCCACGCCGACCTGCTCGAGCCGGATTTCTGGCAGCGGACGCGGCAGATGATCCTCGACGGCTTCGTGCCGGATTTCTTTCCCTATCCGGAAGAGATGCGCTTCTGCCGCATGTTCGCCGCGGACGCCCGGCCGCAGCGCGAAGCCGAGACGGCGTGAGCCGCCTCGTCCTCTTCAACAAGCCCTGCGGCGTCCTCAGCCAATTCACGCCGCAGGCCGGCCGCCGCGGCCTCGCCGATTTCATCCCGCTGTCCGGCGTGTATGCCGCCGGCCGCCTCGACGCCGACAGCGAGGGCCTGCTGCTGCTCACCGACGACGGCCGCCTGCAGCAGCGCATCGCCGATCCGCGAAACAAGCTGGCGAAAACCTACTGGGTGCAGATCGAGGGCGAGCCGACCGAGGAGGCGCTGCAAAGGTTGCGCCAGGGCGTCGATCTCGGCGATTTCGTCAGCCAGCCGTGTCAGGCCGAGCGGATCGCCGAGCCCGCCGGTCTGTGGCCGCGCGATCCGCCGATCCGGCAACGCAAGCACATCCCGACCGCCTGGCTGCGCATCGTGCTGCGTCAAGGCAGGAACCGCCAGATACGCCGCATGACGGCCCGGGTCGGCCTGCCCACCCTGCGCCTGGTGCGCGTCGCGATCGGGCCGTTCGGGCTGGCCGGCCTGCAGCCGGGCGAATGGCGCGAGGAGGACGCCGGACGGCTTTGACGTGCATCAATGCGGCTGTCCGGCCACGCCACAGAATGCGGCTGGACTTGGAACGGACCGGATTGGATGAGACAGGCCCTCGCCGCAGCCGCGCTGACGCTGGCCGTGAGCGCCGGATTGCTGCTTTGGATCGCCGCGGGCCTGGCGCCGCGCCAGACCTCGCCGCCGGAAGAAGCGTCGCGCGCCGCTGAGGCCGATTACCTGCGCGCCGCCCATGATCCGCTGCATTTCCGTCCGGCGATCGAGACGGCGCGGGACGCGCAATGCCTCGCCTGCCATCGCGAGGTGCTCGAGGACCGGGTGCGCGCGGCCACGCCCTCCGGCCTGAAAACGGAAACCCTGCGCGCCTGGTACCAGCAGGCATCCACCTACGAGGGCGACCAGGAGACCTTCCACCGCCGCCACCTCGTCACGCCGCTGGCGAAGCGGCTGATGAGGCTGCGCTGCAACACCTGCCACCAGGGCCACGATCCGCGCGAGGAGGCGCCGGGTTCGTCGGCGGACTCGCCGTCCCTGCCGGACAACGGCTTCGTCCTGCGCAAGCAGGTGGATCCCGAGGCGAGCTGCCTGAAATGCCATGGCCGCTTTTCCTGGCAGCTGATGGGCCTGCCCGGACCGTGGCCGCAGCACGGGCCGGCGCTGGGCAACGACTGCCTGTCCTGCCACGTCAGCATCCGCACCCGCCGCCACGAGGTGAACTATCTCGACGCGGCGGCGATCGAGTCCGCCGGGCGGCAAGACGCCGAGGTCTGCTACGGCTGCCACGGCGGGCGCGCCTGGTATCGCATCAGCTATCCCTACGCGCGCACGCCCTGGCCGGGGATGCCGGAGGAAACGCCGGAGTGGGCCAGGTTGCGGCCGACGCGGTCCGAGGCGCGCTTTCTCGCCGGGGATCGGCCATGACTTCCGCCGAAGCGCGGGCCCGGCGCCTGCTGAATCCCGGACGGCGCAGCTTCCTCAAGACCGCGGCGGCAGGCGGCGCCATCGCCGCCGCCGGCGGGCTGGAGGAACTGGCCGGCGGCGGCAAGCAGGCGCAGGCCCATGCCTACGAGCCTTACCCGACCGACGACCAGCTCGAGACGGTGGTGACGAGCTGCGACCACAACTGCGGCTCGCGCCACATGCTGGTGGCGCACAAGAAGGACGACGTCATCGTGCGCCTGTCTTCCGACGACGGTCGCCATCAGGCGGGCGGCGCCTTTGGCTTCGAGTCGGAGCGGATGCCGCAGCTGCGCGCCTGCCTGCGCGGGCGCGCCTATCGCTCGCGCATCTACTCGCCGCAGCGCCTGCTCCACCCGATGCTGCGCGTGGGCGAGCGCGGCGAGGGCAAGTTCAAGCGCGTCTCCTGGGACGAGGCGCTCGACTTCGTCGCCCGGAAGATGGTCGAGCTGAAGGCCCGGCACGGACCGACGGCGATCCTCGACCAGGCCTATGCCGGCAGTTCCTACTGCGTGCTGCACAAGTCCGACCAGATCGAGGGCCTGCTGGCGCGCTTCCTCGGCATGTTCGGCTGCCGCACCAATTCCTGGTCGGTGCCGTCCTACCAGGGCACGACCTTCTCCAGCCGCATGACCTTCGGCACCATCGCCGACGGCAACGAGGACGACGCCTTCGCCCACAGCAAGCTGATCATCATGTGGGGCTGGAACCCGGCCTACACCTTCCACGGCGGCAACACC
>CAUJIV010000056.1 GCA_963205435.1 Pseudomonadota bacterium | reverse complement strand
GGCAGCGTCAGCTTCAGCGCCAGCGTGCCGCCGCCGCTCGCCGTCATGCCCTCGGTGAAGCGGTCGATCTTCTCCGACACCGGGCTCGCCTCGATGAAGCGCAGGAAGCCGGCCGTCGGCCCCGCCGCGCGCCCGGCGACGGCGAGGATCTCGTCGTCGGCCTCGAGGTCGGCGATCTCGGCGCTGACGCCGGACAGGCCGACGCCGAGGATGCTGCCCCGCTCGGCGCGGATCAGCATGCGCTTGCCCTCGAACAGCAGGCTGCCGTCGATGTTCTCGATCTCCGGCCAGCCGGCGGCGTAGCGCAGCCTGGCGCCGGCCACCTTGGCCGAGACGCGGAAAACGCCCTGGCTGCCGTCGGCGAAGGGAAAGTCCTTCAGGTCGCCTTTCAGCCGCAGCCGGGTCTCTTCGGCGCGGCCGCCGGTGATGGCCTGGCGCAGCCAGTCGCGCACCTCAGGATTGACCGCCAGCGGCATGTAGCGCCAGACCGCGGCGCCGTCGGCGCGGCCGAGCTGCGCCGTCAGGTCGATCTCGCCCGGCCCGCCGGGGCTGCTGCGGTAGCTGCCAGTGGCGCTGCCGGCGGCGTCCCGGTTGTCGAAAGCGAGGCTCTGCAGCTGGACGTCGACGCGGCCGCCGCCCGCCGTCCAGCTGGTGCGCGCGCTGAGCTTCTCGAACTCCAGCCGCGGGTCGGCGAACACCGCCGGCAGCTCCAGCGCGGCCTGCCGGCTGTCGAGGCTGGCGCTGCCGCCCTTCTCGTTGCCCTCGATGCTGCCGGTGAGGCCGGCGAAGCCCGGATAATAGCCCTGCGCGCGCAGGCCGAGGCCCTCGAACCGTGCGCGCAGGTTCCAGGCGGCGAGCGCGCCCGCCTCGCCCTTCCAGTCCAGCATCAGGTCATGAAGCCGCCCCTGCGGCCGGTAGTCGGCGAGCAGCCGGCGCGTGTCCTCGGCCAGCGGCAGGAAGCTGGCGAGCCGGTACAGGGCGTCGAGGTCGAGGCCGTTGGCCGACAGGGCGCCCTCGGCCGGCCGCCGCCCTTCGGCCGGCGACCAGCGCAGGCTGAAATCGGTCGGCGCCAGCGCGATGCCGTCGTGCGTCGCCAGCATCAGCTTGCGCGACGAGGCCTCGAAGCCGGCGCCCGGCAGGCGGCCGGAAACGCGGCCGGTGAGGCTGGCCAGGTCGAGCATCGGCAGTTCGGGCGCCAGGCGCAGCTGAACGTCGCGCAGGGCGACGTCGGCGGTGAGCGCGGTGAGGCGCTTCTCGGCGAAGCCGAGCCACAGGCGCATGCCACCGCTGCCGCGCGGCAGCTCGAGGGGATAGTCGACCCAGGCGCGCCAGCCGGCCAGGTCGGCGTAATCCAGCTCGGCGTAGGCCTCGCCGCGCCAGGCCTCGAGGTGGTCGAGGTCCTTGCCGCGGAAATCGCCGCGAATGTCGAGCCGCGCCGCCAGCTCGCGCGGCGGCAGCGCGGTGAGGGCGAAGCGGTGGCGGCGGCCGCCGCCCTGCAGCACGAAGTTGAGCTTGGCCAGTTCCAGCGGCGGCGCGCCGCGCAGCTCGTCCTCCCAGCGGATCGAGGCGTTGCGGATGACGATCTTCTCCTGCGCCAGCAGCCAGTCGGAAAAATCGCTGCCGCTCGCCTCGGTGTTGAGCTGGATGCCGGCAACGAAGATCTGCCCGTCGCGCTCGCGCCGGATGCGCAGGGCCGGCGCGTCCACCTCGAGCCGGTGCAGCAGCGGCTGCCAGCGCCACAGCGAGGCCCACGACAGCTCGGTGTCGACCGTGTCGAAGGTCAGCCCCGGACGGCCGGCGGCGTCGTGGATGCTGAAGCCGCGCAGGGTCAGCTGTGGCCGCAGGCCGCGCCAGTGGGTGTCGATCTGTCGGATGGTGACCGGCAGGCCGACCGCGCGGGTGATGCCCTGCTCGATATCCGGCCGGTACTGCTCAATGTTCGGCAGCACCCAGTAGCGCAAGGCGAGGACGATCAGGGCGAAGCCGAAATAGCCGATGAGGAGCAGCCAGGCCAGCGCGCGGCGCAGCCATCCCGGCAGCCAGGCCAGGCGCAGCAGCCGGGCGAGCCGTCCGGCAAGGCCCTGGCGGACGGCGACAGGGGTCGGATTGGTGGTTTCTGCCATCGATGGTCGGGGGCGGCGGCACCGGTGCTCTACAATTCCTGCCTTGGCCCTCGGCAATAGCGGATTCTACCCGTATAACGCGCCCATGCCCCCTGCGACAGACAATGCCGCGCGACTCGAGCGCGTCCGGCCCCTGAGCCGCTTCCTCGCGCGCCTCCTCGACAGCCGGCCTCAGCTCGGCGCGGAGCTGCGCGACGGCCTGCACCAGCCGTGGACGGCGACGCAGATGCGCGGCTTTCTCGCCGAGGCGGCGGCCGGCGAGGCCAGCCTGCGCGCCGGGCTGCGCCAGTTGCGCGCGCGCGTCGTCGCCCGCCTCGCCGCGCGCGACCTCGCCGGGCTGGCCGACCTCGACGAGGTGATCGCCACCATGACCGAACTGGCCGACATCGCCGTCGGCCATGCCGCCGGCGTGCTGTCGATGGCGCTGGAAGCGCGCTTCGGCACGCCGCGCTCGTCGGAGGGCGAGGCGCAGGCGCTGGTCGTCATCGGCATGGGCAAGCTGGGCGGCGGCGAGCTGAACGTCTCCTCCGACATCGACCTCGTCTTCGCCTACCCCGAGGACGGCGAGACCGACCGCGCCGGTCTGTCGAACTTCGAGTTCTTCAGCCGCCTCGGCCGCCAGCTGATCGGCGCCCTCTCCGAGGTGACCGCCGACGGCCAGGCCTTCCGCGTCGACATGCGCCTGCGGCCGAACGGCGACTCCGGCCCGCTGGTGGCCAGCTTCGACATGCTGGAGAACTACTTCGTCAGCCAGGGCCGCGAATGGGAGCGCTACGCCTGGATCAAGGCGCGGCCGCTGTGCGGCGGCCGCGACGAGGAGCTGGCGGCGCTGGCGCGGCCCTTCGTCTTCCGCAAGTACCTCGACTTCGGCGCCATCGACGCGCTGCGCACGCTGCACGGCCAGATCCGTCGCGAGGTGGCGCGCCGCGACATGGCTGGCAACATCAAGCTCGGCCCGGGCGGCATCCGCGAGATCGAGTTCATCGCCCAGGTGTTCCAGCTGATCCGCGGCGGCCGCGACCGCGCCCTGCAGGCGCGGCCGACGCTGAAGGTGCTGGCGCTGCTCGCCGCGCGCGGGCTGCTCGACGCCGCGGCGGCGGAGGAGCTGGCCGCCGCCTACCGCTTCCTGCGCAAGCTCGAGCACCGCCTGCAGTACCTCGACGACGCGCAGACCCACGAGCTGCCGCGCGGCGCGGACGACCGCCAGCGCATCGCCGAGGCCATGGGCTGCGCCGGCTATCCCGCCCTGCTCGCCGAGCTCGACCGCCACCGCGAGCGCGTCAGCCGCCGCTTCGAGGCGGTCTTCGCCGACCCGAACGGCGAGGGCCGCGCGCTGGTCGGCGTCTGGCCGGCCGGCGATGAGGCGCCGGACGACGGCGCGGCCCAGGAGTTGCAGCGCCTCGGCTTCGCCGACGCCGAGGGCAGCGCGCAGCGCCTCGCCGCCATCCGCGAGGGCGGCCGCTACCGACAGCTGCCGCTGGCCATCCGCGAGCGCTTCGATGCCCTCGTACCGCGCCTGGTCGAGGCGGCGGCGCGCATGCCGAACGCCGACGCCACGCTGGCACGCGGCCTCGACCTGCTCGAGGCGATCAGCCGGCGCGGCGCCTACCTGGCGCTGCTGCAGCAGTACCCGCAGGCGCTGGAAAAGGTGGCGCGGCTGGCCAGCGCCTCGAGCTGGGCGGCCGAGTACCTGACGCGGCATCCGGTGCTGCTCGACGAGTTGCTCGACGCGCGCCTGCTGCAGGAGCCGCCCGACTGGCCCGCCTTCCGCGCGGCGCTGGCGCGCGAGCTGGACGAGCACGAGCCGGACACCGAGCGGCAGATGGACCTGATGCGCGAGGCCCACCACGCCCAGGTCTTCCGCCTGCTGCTGCAGGACCTCGCCGGGCTGCTGACGGTGGAGAAGCTGGCCGACCACCTCTCCGAGCTGGCCGACATCCTGCTCGATCTCAGCCTTGCCATGGCCTGGCGCAAGCTGCCGCGGCGCCACCGCGAGTCGCCGCGCTTCGCCGTCATCGCCTACGGCAAGCTGGGCGGCAAGGAACTCGGCTACGCCTCCGACCTCGACATCATCTTCCTCTACGACGACGAGCACGCCGAAGCGGCCGAGCTCTACGCACGGCTGGCGACGCGGCTCAACACCTGGATCTCCAGCACGACGCCGGCCGGCGTCCTCTTCCAAACGGACCTGCGCTTGCGGCCGAACGGCGAGTCCGGCCTGCTGGTCAGCCCGCTCGCCGCCTTCCGCGAGTACCAGCTGCATTCGGCCTGGGCGTGGGAGCACCAGGCGCTGACGCGGGCGCGCTTCTGCGCCGGCGACGCCGCCATCGGCCGCGAATTCGAGGCGATCCGCATCGAGGTGCTGCGCCAGCCGCGCGACGCGGCCGCGCTGAAGGAGGCGGTGCTCGAGATGCGGCGCAAGATGGCCGAGGCCCACGCCAACCGCGGCGAACTGTTCGACATCAAGCACGACCGCGGCGGCCTCATCGACGTCGAGTTCGTCGTGCAGTTCCTCGTCCTCGGCCACGCCCGCGACCATGCCGGGCTGACCGGCAATCTCGGCAACCTGGCGCTGCTGCGGATCGCCGCCGAACTCGGCCTCGTGCCGCCGGCGCTCGCCGAGCGCGCGCGCGAGGCCTACCGCAAGTACCGCAGGCTGCAGCACGCCCTGCGCCTGAACGGCGCGCGCTACGCGCGCGTCGGGCGCGAGA
The DNA here is from genome assembly GCA_963205435.1 of Pseudomonadota bacterium. GTDB lineage: Bacteria > Pseudomonadota > Gammaproteobacteria > Burkholderiales > Rhodocyclaceae > Desulfobacillus. The sequence goes on along the minus strand of CAUJIV010000056.1, from coordinate 5,094 downwards.
CGCTGCGCGAGGAGATCGCCAGCGTCGAGGCGCTGTGGCGCCAGGTCTTCGGCGAGGGCTGAGGCACCGCGCGACGGCAGTCCGGCCTGCCGCGCGAAGCGGGGCGCGGCGCGCGCGGGCGCCGCGCCCCGCTCAGGCCCGCCGCCGGGCTAGCCCAGCATCGCGTTCCACATGTCGCGGCCCCAGTCCGCCGCGCCCTTGCTGGCGGTGGCGTTGGCGGCCGGGTCGACCTCGAACTTGATCCTCGGCGGGTCTCCGACGGAGATGCTGGAAGTCACGTTGATCATCACCGCCAGCGAGGTGGTCACCTTGCCCCAGCAGATCGCCGTCGGCAAGGGAACCTCGTCGCCGAGGCCGGCCTCCTTGTAGCTGCCGTTGATGGTGGCGAGGATCTGCTCGGCGACCTGCTGGCCGGCGCCGAAGGCGATGTGGCCGCTCTTCGGCAGCGGCGAGCCCTGGGAGTCGCCGATGACGAAGATGCTCTTGTCCGCCTTGCTCTGGAAGGTCGGCAGCTCGACCGCCGCGAAGCGCTCGCCGAGGCCCGCCTTGCGGATCAGCCCCGGCGCGCGCATGGGCAGGATGATGTTAGCGTGGTTGAAGGCGATGTCGCCCTTGCTGGTGGCGAGCACCTTGCGGCCGCCGTCGATCGACTTCGCCTCGGCCTCGGTGACGTATTCGATCTGGTTGCCGTACATCTCCTTCATCGCCGTGACGAAGGGCTTGGCCAGGGGCGGCGGCATCGGGCTCTTGTTGGCGTCGACGACGATCAGCTTGCCCTTGGTGCCCTTCTCCTTCATGCGGTGGGCGATCATGCAGGCGCGCTCGTAGGGCGCCGGCGGGCAGCGGTAGGGCGGCTTCGGCACGGTGAGCACGAAGTTGCCTCCCCGCTCGATGAAAGCCGATACCTGGCGCTGCACCGCTGCCTGCTCGAAGGCGCGGAAGCCGACCGGCAGCAGCTCGCGCGCCTCGGCGTAGCCGGGCAGCGTCTCCTCCATGTACTCGACGCCGGTGGACAGCACGAGAAAGTCGTAGGGAATGCTCTGGCCCGCCGTCTTCACCGTGCGCCCGGCGCGGTCGATGTCGAGGACGCGGTCCTTCACCCGGCGCACGCCGAGCGCATCGACGCCACCGTAGCCGCGCTGGAAGTCGCCGGCCTGGGCATAGCCGGTGATGTAGAGGATGCTGAGCGGGCAGGACATGAAGCCGTCGTTGGGTTCGATCAGCGTGATGTCCACCTTGCCGGCGGCGGCCAGCGCGCGCACCGCGCCCAGGCCGCCCCAGCCGCCTCCGACCACCACCACCCGCGGCCGCGAGCTGCTGGCCAGCTGGCTGGCGCAACCCATGACGGAAACCGCGCCGGCCGCCGCCATGCCCTTCAGCAGGGTGCGCCGCTTGTTCGAGCTGACTCCCTTCATTTTCCTCCTCCTCTGTCGATGGCCCCTTCGGGCGAGTCTCCTGTTTTCGCTCGCGGCCCGGCCGCGATGCGTCCGCCAATCCGGCGGCGCATGCCACTATAGTTGTTTTGCCGCGAAGCGCAAGCCGGCGTCGCGACCGGAAACGGCTGCGCCCGTCAGACCGCGCGCAGCCGCTCGGCGGCGCGGGCGAGCGTCTCCTCGCCCTTGGCGAAGCAGAAGCGGATGATGCGCTCGTCGTGGCCGTCGCCGTAGAAGGCGCTGAAGGGAATCGCCGCCACGCCGTGCTCGGTCGTCAGGCGCTCGGCGAAGGCGCGGTCGGGCTCGTCGGAGATGGCGGCGTAGCGCGCCGACTGGAAATAGGTGCCCCGGCAGGGCAGCAACTCGAAGCGCGAGCCGGCCAGCTGGCTGCGGAAGAAGTCGCGCTTGGCCTGGTAGAAGGCGGCCAGGCCGAGGTGGCGCTGCCGGTCCTGCATGAACTCCGCCAGCGCCAGCTGCACCGGGTGGTTTACGCAGAAGACGACGAACTGGTGCGCCTTGCGGAATTCCGCCGTCAGCTCGCGCGGCGCCAGGCAGTAGCCGACCTTCCAGCCGGTGACGTGGTAGGTCTTGCCGAAGGAGGAGACGACGAAGCTGCGCTCGGCCAGGCCGGGATGGCGCAGCACGCTCTCGTGGCGCCGGTTTTGCGTCTCCGCGTCGAAGACGATGTGCTCGTAGACCTCGTCGGCGACGAGGACGATGCGCGTGCCGCGCACCAGGCGCTCGAGCGCGCGCATGTCCTCCTCGCGCCACACGGCGCCGCTCGGGTTGTGCGGCGTGTTGAAGATGATCATGCGCGTGCGCGGCGTGATGCGCGCGGCCACCTCGTCCCAGTCCGGCAGGAAGCCGGGGAAGGCCAGCCGGCACGCCACGGCGCGGCCGCCATTCAGCTCGATCGACGGCACGTAGGAGTCGTACACCGGCTCGAAGACGATCACCTCGTCGCCCGGCCGCACCAGCGCCGCCACGGCGGTGAAGATCGCCTGCGTCGCCCCCGCCGTCACGGTGATCTCCGCCTCCGCATCGTAATGCACCCCGTACAGCCCGGCGACCTTGTCGGCGATCGCCTCGCGCAGCGCCGCCGCGCCGGCCATCGGCGCGTACTGGTTGGCGCCGGCATGCATGTGCTTCGCCACGAGGTCGAAGAGCAGCGGCGGCGGCGCGAAGTCGGGGAAGCCCTGCGACAGGTTGATGGCGCCGTGCTCGGCCGCCAGGCGCGACATCACGCTGAAGATCGTCGTGCCCACCCGCGGCAGGCGCGATTCGGCGGCGAAGGGCAGCGTCGGCATGGCGGCATTGTGCCACGGGGCGGCGGCCGCTTGCCGGTAGAATGCCGGCATGATTGCCGAGCGCCTGTGCACCCTGCGCGAGGAGGACGGCGCCGTCGCCGTCCTCGACCAGACGCAGCTGCCGCACCGCCATGCGATGCGCCACCTCGCCTCGCTCGCCGACGCCGTTCACGCCATCCGCGCCATGCTGGTGCGCGGCGCGCCGCTGATCGGCGTCACCGCCGCCTACGGCGTCGCGCTGGCGCTGAAGGAGGGCGCCGGCGACGAGGCGCTGGCGCGCGCGCTGGAGACCCTCGCCGCCGCCCGGCCGACCGCCGTCAACCTCGGCTGGGCGCTGGCGCGCATGCGCGGGCGCCTCGCGCTCCTGCCGCCGGCACGGCGCCGCGAGGCGGCCTGGGCCGAGGCGCGCGCCATCGCCACCGAGGACGCCGAAGCCAACCGCCGCATCGGCGCCCACGGCCTGGCGCTGCTCGAAGCGGCGCCGCGCCGCCCGGTCAACGTCATGACCCACTGCAACGCCGGCTGGCTGGCGACCACCGCCTGGGGCACGGCGCTGGCGCCGGTCTATGCCGCGCGCGAGGCCGGCCTGCCGCTGCATGTCTGGGTCTCCGAGACGCGGCCGCGCAACCAGGGCCTGCTCACTGCCTGGGAACTGCGCGAGGCCGGCATCCCGCACACCCTGATCGCCGACAACGCCGCCGGCCACCTCCTGCGCCAGGGCCTGGCCGACCTCGTCATCGTCGGCGCCGACCGCATCGCCGCCAACGGCGACACCGCCAACAAGGTCGGCACCGTCCTCAAGGCGCTGGCCGCCGCCGACTGCGGCGTGCCCTTCCATGTCGCCGCGCCCTGCTCGAGCATCGACCTCGCTTGCGCCGACGGCGCCGCCATCCCGATCGAGGAGCGCGGCGGCGACGAGGTGCGCCGCGTCGCCGGATTCGACCGCCACGGCGCGCCGGCCACGCTCGCGATCGCGGCGGAAACGACCCCGGTGGCCAACCCCGCCTTCGACATCACGCCGGCGCGGCTCGTCACCGGCGTCGTCACCGAGCGCGGCCGCTGCGCGCCGGACGGGCTGCGCGCCCTCGCCGGGGGATCGCCATGAGCGAGGCGGCCCTGCGCCAGGCGCTCGCCGCCGCCGCCCGCGCGCTGACGGCGCAAGGCCTCAACCGCGGCTCGGCCGGCAACCTCAGCGCACGCCACGGCGCCGGCTTCCTCGTCACGCCGACCGGCATCGCCGCGGAGGATCTGCGGCCGGAAGACATCGTGCCGATGGCCCTGGACGGCGGCTGGCAGGGCGCGCGCGCGCCCTCCTCGGAGTGGCGCTTCCACCGCGACCTCTACGCGGCGCGGCCGCCGGCCGGCGCCGTCGTGCACGCCCACGCGCCCTTCGCCAGCGCGCTCGCCTGCCTGCGCCGCGACATCCCGCCCTTCCACTACATGATCGCCCGCTTCGGCGGCGACAGCGTGCGCTGCGCCGCCTACGCCACCTTCGGCACCCAGGCGCTGTCCGACGCCGCGCTGGCGGCGCTCGCCGGGCGCTGCGCCTGCCTGCTCGCCAACCACGGCTTGCTCGTCTTCGGCCGCGACCTGCGCCACGCCGTGGACCTCGCCGTCGAGCTCGAATCGCTGTGCGAGCAGTACTGGCGCGCCCTGCAGATCGGCCCGCCGGTGCTGCTCTCCGGAGCGGAGATGACGGAAGTGCTGGAGAAATTCAGGACCTACGGGCAGAAAGGCTGAGCATCCCTCGGCGAACAGCCGGAAATTGCGCTCTCGGTCGGTGCTGGAACGGGGACAGCCTCGCAGGGATTCAACTCTCGCCCCCCTCGAATCCGTGAGGCGAATTCGGGGGGCGCAACATCGACTCCGCCGCAAAGCTCGAAGACATGAGCAAGTTTCAATCCTCGCCCCCCGAATTCGGGGGGCGCAACCTGGTGTGCTCTTTGCCGTCGCGCTGTTTACGAGCGTTTCAATCCTCGCCCCCCGAATTCGGGGGGCGCAACGGAATGAGCGTTAGCAGAATTAGCTGGAAAACGCATGTTTCAATCCTCGCCCCCCGAATTCGGGGGGCGCAACGTTCCGGCTGCGAAGCATCTTGATGCATCACGACGTTTCAATCCTCGCCCCCCGAATTCGGGGGGCGCAACCTATTGTCAAGCTCGGCCAGGATGTTGCCGATCAAAGTTTCAATCCTCGCCCCCCGAATTCGGGGGGCGCAACCTACGACATCAACCCTTATGCCGTCGAGTGGCTGTTTCACGCCTCGCCCCCCTAATTCGGGGGGCGCAACCGATATACCGGCACATAACCGTCGGCTGCGGCTGAGTTTCAATCCTCGCCCCCCGAATTCGGGG